>JBAZTJ010000016.1:1896-31543 GCA_041662005.1 Candidatus Methylopumilus sp. | reverse complement strand
ATCTCGCAGGGCAATATCCCGTCGAAGATCAGCGACACTTATAACGGCGACTTCAACACCATCAAGAACAACCTGAACCAATGTATCGATGCGGTGAACAACATGATCACCGATGCCGCCATGCTGGCTGATGCTGCCGAGCAGGGCCAGCTTGCTACTCGTGCTGATGCCAGCAAACACCAGGGTGACTTCCGCAAGATCATCGACGGCGTCAACCACACCCTGGACTCCGTCATCGGCCCGCTCAATGTCACCGCCGACTGTGTAGACCGCATCTCCAAGGGCGATATCCCGCCCGCGATCACCGACCACTACAACGGCGACTTCAACACCATCAAGGACAACCTCAACCAATGTATCACCGCGGTTAACCGCCTGGTCAGTGACACCAACATGCTGTCAGAAGCCGCCGCCGAGGGCCGTGTCACAGCCCGTGCCGATGCCACCCAACACCAGGGCGACTTCCGCAAGGTTGTTGAAGGCGTCAACGCCACCCTGCAAACCATTGTTGAGCCTATCCTCGCCGTCAAGACCGCTGTCGAAGCCATCACCACTGCCGCCGATGAAATCTCCTCCGGCAACAGCGACCTATCCTCACGCACCGAGCAACAAGCCTCCAGCCTGGAAGAAACTGCCGCCAGCATGGAAGAGCTCGCCTCCACCGTGAAACAGAACGCCGAAAACGCCAAACAAGCCAACCAGCTCGCACTCGCCGCCTCCGGCGTGGCCGTCAAGGGCGGTGAAGTCGTCGCCGATGTCGTCAGCACCATGAGCGGCATCAACGACAGCGCACGCAAGATCGAAGACATCATCTCCGTCATTGATGGCATCGCCTTCCAGACCAACATCCTCGCCCTCAATGCCGCCGTAGAAGCGGCCAGGGCAGGTGAACAAGGTCGCGGTTTCGCCGTCGTAGCAGGCGAAGTACGCAATCTGGCACAACGCTCCGCCAGTGCCGCCAAAGAGATCAAGGAACTCATCACTGACTCTGTCAGCAAAACCACAGAAGGCACCAAGCAAGTGGAAAATGCCGGCAAGACCATGGAAGAAGTGGTCACCTCAGTCAAACGTGTCGCCGACATCATCAGTGAGATTGCTGCCGCCTCGGTAGAGCAAAGCACCGGTATTGATCAGGTCAACAACGCCGTGACCAGCATGGACGAAGTGACCCAGCAGAATGCCGCGCTGGTAGAAGAAGCAGCTGCTGCGGCTGAATCTCTGGTGGATCAAGCCAACCAGCTGGCAGAAGCGGTGAGCGTGTTCAAGCTGGACGGGGGAAGCAGTACATCCTTCTCCGCCAGCCAGGCCAGTGCCCGCCCGGTAGCGCGTGCCCCACAAGCGCGGGCTGCAGCCACAAAGCCGACAGCCCGGCCAGCGCCTGCCAGGGTAGTGGCCAAGACCGGCACGGATGATAGTGGCGACTGGGAAGAGTTTTAAAGTGCTGCTGATGTTGATTTAATCTGAGTGAAAAAACCATTCATATTTTTGAAATTAACGATAATTTTGAATGGATTTGTTAACTAATTAATTTTTAGAGCAACCTAACGTCGTAAAACATAGAAAAGTTTGGAGATCCGAGCCATGGGCATGAACGTCGCTAATAGAATTAAATTATTAATACTCATCGCAGCCATCGGGCTGATTACTGTGGCTGCGGTCTCAGGTCTTCAGCTTAACAATGTTTTCACCAAAGCGAATTATGGTAATGAGAACAGCGTGCCTGGCATCATGGTTCTTTCGGATGTCGACGTAAAATTTCAGCGGATGCGCGTGAATTTGCAACGCCATGTGCTTGCTTCAACGCCTGAAGAAGAGCGGCAAGTAGAGGCTAAGCATCATGACAAGGTCAAAGAGCTGGATGGCCTGTTAAAGAAATTTGAACCACTAATTTCTGATGATAAGGATAAAGCCTACTTAATGGCCGATCGTGCCCTTCTTGAGCAGTACTATCAAAAATCAGTTGAAGTGTTGGAATTGTCAAACAAGAGTGCCCCTGGTACCAAAGATGCGCTTAAACAGGCTGACAAAATAGCATTTGAACTCACTGATCAATTTGATAAGCACATAGCCTATAAAGAGCAGCTTGGTCACCAGTTTGCAGCGGATGCAGTATCCGAAAAGCGTCTTGCTTTGATTGTTTTAATTGGAGTTAGCTTACTTGCCTTGTTTACTTCTGCTGCTGTCGGATTTTACATACTACGCAACTTGATGCGGCAATTGGGTGCGGAAGCATCTGATCTTGCAAAAATGGCAGCCAAAATTGCTCAAGGTGACATTCATCAGCACATCGAATTAAAGGATGGCGATACAAGCAGTGTGGCCTACTCCATCAGTACACTCCAAGAAACGCTGAACGGCTTGGTGCATTCAATCGAGCATGTCAGTGCTCAGCATGATGCCGGGGATATTGATTGTAGTGTTGATGCCAGCCGACTACAAGGCTCTTATGCCGCTCTGGCTGACGGAGTCAATCGGATGGTAGCGGGACATATTGAACTCAATCAAAAAGCGATGTTAGTAGTTCGCGCATTCGGTGAAGGTAATTTCGATGCGCCTTTAGAACAGTTCCATGGCAAAAAAGCTGAAGTGAACGAGACCATAGAAAAAGTGCGCAGCAATATCAAGACTTTCATTGCCGATATGCACTTTATGGCACAGCAACACGATGCAGGCGAAATTGATGTGGTGATGGATACTTCCAAATTCTCAGGGGCTTATTTGGAGATGTCGCAAGGCTTGAACTCAATGGTGGGCGCCCATGTAGGTGAAAAAGAACAGATTATTCGCATGATGCGGGCTTTGGGTGATGGCGAGTTTGCAGTTGAGCTGCCTCAGTATCCGGGCAAAAAGGCTGAAATCAATAAAAACCTTGACCGTCTCAAGGGCAAGCTGCAAGGCATAGTCGACTCTGTTAAATGGGTGACTGATGAGCATGACAAAGGCAATATTGACATGACCTTGCATGCACACATGTTCAAGGGTGGCTTTAATGAGCTTGCCTCTGCCGTAAACAAGATCGTCGCTGGGCAGATTGAACTGACAGAAAAAGCCATGGCCTGCGTTAAAGAGTTTGGCGAAGGTAATTTCGATGCGCCGCTGGAGCAGTTCCCCGGCAAGAAAGCCTTTATCAATGAAACGATTGAGCAGGTGCGTAGCAATTTGAAGGCGCTTAACGATGATGCGCAAATGTTGGCGAATGCTGCGCGTGAGGGCCGCGTATCGGTACGTGCCGAAGCAGAAAAACATCATGGGGATTTCCGCAAGATAGTGGAAGGTGTGAACGAAACACTGGAAATGATTGTAGGTCCTATCGTCACCGTGAAGGTTTCTGCAGAAACGATCAACACCGCTGCCAAGGAAATTGCTCAAGGCAATGCTGACCTCTCGCGCCGTACTGAAGAGCAGGCCGCATCCCTGGAGAAAACGGCCTCCAGCATGGATGAACTATCCAGCACCGTGAAGCAGAATGCCGATAATGCCAAGCAAGCCAACCAATTGGCGCTTGCGGCCTCTGGTGTTGCAGTAAAGGGTGGTGATGTAGTGTCTGAAGTGGTCAGTACCATGGCGGATATCAATCAAAGCGCCCGCAAGATTGAAGACATTATTTCGGTGATTGACGGCATTGCCTTCCAGACCAATATCCTCGCCCTTAACGCTGCGGTGGAAGCTGCCCGCGCCGGTGAACAAGGTCGCGGTTTTGCTGTAGTGGCTGCCGAAGTGCGAAATCTGGCGCAGCGCTCGGCCAGTGCCGCCAAGGAAATCAAGGAGCTAATCAGTGACTCCGTGGGTAAAACCACAGAAGGCACCAAGCTGGTAGAAAATGCCGGCAAGACCATGGAGGAGGTGGTGATCTCAGTCAAGCGTGTCGCTGACATTATTGGCGAGATTGCAGCTGCATCCAGTGAGCAAAGCTCCGGAATTGCCCAAGTGAATGAGGCCATCATGAAGATGGACGATGTGACCCAGCAAAATACGGCACTGGTTGAAGAAGCCGCTGCTGCTGCTGAATCCCTGATGCAACAGTCTGAGCAGCTATTTGCTGCAGTAAGTGTGTTTGTGCTCGACGAGAACGATACGGCCTATGCCAGTCAGCGCCTTGTCAGCAACGGATACTAACAGCTCAGTAATGCCTGCTCTGTGGGCGGAATAGTGCACACAAAACTTAGTATTGACTAGTAATGGTTAGTGCAGAAATTAACGAGAGATCATAATGCTAAAAGAAAAACACCAGGATGAGCGTGAGTTTGGATTTACGGCAAACGACTTTGCCAGAGTCCGTAAACTTATCTACCAGCATGCCGGTATCTCGCTGTCTGAAGCCAAAACCGATATGGTATATAGCCGCATAGGCAGGCGTCTTCGCACTGTTGGCTATGATTCATTCAAGGACTACCTTGATAACCTGGAAAGCCAGAATAACCCGGATGAGTGGGAGGCGTTCACCAATGCGCTGACGACTAACCTGACCTCATTCTTTCGTGAAGAGCATCATTTCCCCATCCTTGCGGAGCATCTTGCCAAGCTGAAAAAGCCTATCCGTATCTGGTGCTCTGCCGCCTCTACCGGCGAAGAGCCCTATACCATCGCCATGACAGCATGCGAGGCATTTGGCACATTGAAACCGCCTGTGGAAATTATTGCTACGGATATCGATACCAATGTGCTGACCACTGCCGCCCGTGGCGTGTATCCCTATGAGCGCGTGAGCAAGCTATCGAATGAGCGCCGCAAGCAATTTTTCCAGAAAGGGACAGGCGCCCACGAAGGCTCAGTGCGCGTGCGCAGTGAGTTGCGCAGCCTGATTACCTTTCATCAGTTGAATCTGCTGGATGAAGATTGGGCATTGAAAGAGCCGTTCGATGCGATTTTTTGCCGCAATGTGATGATTTATTTCGATAAACCTACACAAGCAAAAATATTGAGTCACTTTGTTCCCTTGATGAAGCCCCATGCCTTGCTGTTTGCCGGGCATTCGGAGAACTTTCTCTACGTTTCGAATGCATTTCACCTGCGCGGCAAGACCGTCTATGAATTAAGTAAGGGCGATGATGCCAAGCGCTCCACCACACAGTCCCGAGAAAGAATTCTATGAGCATGCTGGAAGAGGAAGTCTCGACGACGCTGTATTTTGATCGGACGTTCGATTGTAATGCCGCCAAAATTTCACCCGGTGAATACTATTACACCGATAAGGATATGGTCATTGTTACCGTGTTGGGTTCCTGTGTTTCGGCGTGCATACGCGACAGCGTAACAGGCATAGGCGGCATGAATCACTTCATGTTGCCGGATTGCGCCAGTGCTGACAAGGATAGTCCGGTGTCGGAATCCATGCGCTATGGCACCTATGCCATGGAAGTACTGATCAACCAGTTGTTACGTAACGGTGCCAGGCGCGAAAATCTGGAGGCCAAGATATTCGGCGGTGGCAATGTGTTGCGTAGCTTCACTACGACCAACGTGGGTGACCGTAATGCGTCGTTTGTGAAAAAGTTTCTCAAGGAAGAGCGCATCAGGATTACCGGCGAAGATCTGCTGGATATCTACCCAAGGAAAGTCTATTACTTTCCAAAAACCGGCAAGGTTCTAGTCAAAAAACTCAAACAACTGAATAACTACACCTTGGTTAAACGTGAAGAGGCCTACGCCAGCAAGCTTAAAACTAATGATGTGGGTGGCGAAGTTGAGTTGTTTTAATTGGCCAATATGCGCAAGAATTTAGAGCCCGAGAATTTAAATGAAAACTAAAATAAGAGTATTGGTGGTTGACGATTCAGCGTTGATTCGCAGCTTATTGACCGAGATTATCAACAGCCAGCCGGATATGGAAGTGGTTGGTGCAGCGCCAGACCCGTTGATTGCGCGTGACATGATCAAGCAGTTGAACCCGGATGTGCTGACGCTGGATGTTGAAATGCCGAAGATGGATGGCCTGGATTTCCTGGAGAAATTGATGCGCCTGCGTCCTATGCCGGTAGTCATGGTGTCCACGCTGACTGAACGCGGTTCGGAAATCACTATGCGCGCACTTGAGCTGGGAGCGACAGATTTTGTCACCAAGCCCAAGATGTCAATCTCGGATGGTATGCGCGAATATACCGACGTGATTGCCGACAAGATACGTGCAGCCTCGCAAGCCAAAATAGCCGCATTACCGCGTCAGGCAGCAGCAAATGGCGGTAGCGCGGCACCCGCGCTCTTGCGTAATCCTTTGATCAGTAGTGAGAAGTTGTTAATCATTGGTGCTTCTACCGGTGGCACCGAGGCCATTAAAGCCTTTCTGTTGCAGATGCCTTCGGATTGCCCGGGCATTCTGATTACACAGCATATGCCGGCTGGTTTTACCAAGTCATTTGCCAATCGCCTGGATTCACTCTGCAAAATTTCAGTAAAAGAAGCGGAAGGCGGCGAACGCATATTGCCGGGCCATGCCTATATTGCGCCCGGCGATAAGCATCTGTTGCTGGCGAGAAGCGGGGCCAATTATGTTACCCAGCTCAGTGATGAGCCCCCGGTCAATCGTCATAAGCCTTCTGTGGATGTGCTGTTCGATTCGGCCGCTGAATGCGCCGGCCGTAACGTCTTGGGCGTCATCCTGACGGGCATGGGTAAGGATGGTGCCGTGGGCATGGCGCACATGAAAGCTGCCGGGTCTTATAATTTTGCGCAGAATGAAGAAAGCTGTGTGGTGTATGGCATGCCTAAAGAGGCAGTCGCCCACGGCGGTGTGGATGAAGTGGCGCATTTGAATGATTTACCAAAGCTGGTGCTTCATTATTTGATGGCAAACAGTTCACGCGCTATGCGTGTGTAAAGTGTTGCAGTGTAGTGATTTAAAGCGCAGTGTTTGAATTAGAGCGGCTTTTCTACTGCTACTCGCAATTAAAGCTTGCTCGAACTGAGCCGATAATGAATCAAGCGAGCCTGAAATCAAGGTTTGAGGATGAATGAAAGTACAGAATTAGTCATTCAGTGTGAATTCGACGCTGATGTCGAGTCTTAAGAACGACTATTGTTAACGGAGTAATGTATGGCAAACCCAAATACCAAATTTCTTGTCGTGGACGATTTTTCGACCATGCGCAGGATAGTCCGCAACCTGCTTAAAGAGTTGGGTTACACCAATGTTGATGAGGCTGAAGATGGTGCGATTGGCCTCAGCAAGCTCAAGGGTGGCGGTTTTGAATTTGTGGTATCAGACTGGAATATGCCTAATATGGATGGATTGACGATGTTGCAACATATCCGCGCTGACCCGGAACTGAAATCATTGCCTGTGCTGATGGTGACGGCAGAAGCCAAAAAAGAAAATATCATTGCTGCCGCTCAGGCTGGGGCAAATGGTTACGTAGTTAAGCCATTTACCGCTGCTACCCTGGATGAAAAACTAACAAAAATATTCGAGAAGCTTGAGAAAGCTGGGGCTTAACTATGAAGAGCGAGCTTATGCAGCAGCCTGCTGCACAACCTGACATTATGCCTGGGCTTAGCACGCAGGATGAGATGCTTAACCGTATTGGCCATGTCACCAGAGCGCTGCATGACAACTTGAGTGGTTTGGGTTTCGATAAAATCCTGGAGCAGGTTGCCCAGGATATCCCGGATGCGCGTGATCGTCTGAACTACGTCGCGCGCATGACTGAGCAGGCAGCTGAGCGCGTGCTTAATGCGACTGACGCCGCCATACCATTGCAAACCGAGCTGGCTTCTGAGGCTACCTCGCTGGAAGAGCGCTGGAAAGAAGTACTAGCCAAGCCCTCGTTGAAAACTGAATATAACCAGGTGGCAGATGAGACGCTGCTATTTTTGACGCTGACAGGCAAGAATACGGCTGAAACCAAAGCCCTGTTGATGGACATCATGATGGCTCAGGACTTTCAGGATCTGACAGGACAAGTCATCAAAAAAATCACCAGTCTGGCACAGGATCTGGAAAAACAACTGGTGCAGGTGCTGGTCGATTTTTCACCGGCCATCGCCAAAAAAGAAAGCGATGCCACTAGTAACACCGGTTTGCTCAACGGGCCGCAGATTGACCCGGAAAATACAGTGGATGTGGTTGCCAGCCAGGAGCAGGTGGATGACCTGCTGGATAGTCTGGGGTTTTAGTAGCAGCTTGTAATTGGAGAACCTGGCTATAAAGGGCTGTACCGTTTAATTAACACTTAATTAAGACCAAAGCGCACAACAGGGCCTAGCTGTTGTAGCTCACCATCGCTGAATAAGCGCCCCCGCGTAATAAATGCCATCCCTGTACCGCAATCCAGTGAAAATGAGCCGCTAGAGCCGGGGACTGCATCCAGTATGGTATGGGTGTTTTCCGCGAAGGTGAAGTGGCTATCTCCCATATAGAAGACCGCACTCCCAATTTCCCCCAGCACGACATCAGAAGGCCCAGGCTTGAATTCATTGGCAGGCATGCATAAAGGCCCACTGCCTTCGCAGCATCCGCCTGACTGCAGAAAGATAATTGGTCCGAATTGGTCCGTGAGTTTTTGTATCAACTCCATAGCTGCAGGTGTTGCAGAAACGCGTTCGGCCATCACCGGATCTCCAAAAGTAACAAACTAAAAAAGCAAGAGGCGGACTAGCCGCCTCTTGATATTAGACTTGTTTATTTCCTAGTTCAAGATTGAAACACCAGCTTGCTGATTAGAAAAATCCAAGCTTTTTAGGGCTGTAGCTGACCAGCAGGTTCTTGGTTTGCTGGTAGTGATCCAGCATCATTTTGTGGGTTTCGCGACCGATACCGGACTCTTTATAGCCACCGAATGTTGCATGCGCAGGGTAGGCATGGTAACAGTTAGTCCACACACGACCAGCCTTGATACCACGACCCATGCGGTAAGCACGGCTGCCATCGCGAGTCCATACACCGGAACCAAGCCCAAATACCGTGTCATTGGCGATAGCCAGGGCATCCGCTTCGTCTTTAAAGGTAGTCACTGCCAGCACCGGTCCAAAAATTTCTTCCTGGAAAACGCGCATTTTATTGTGGCCTTTAAGCAGGGTGGGCTGAATGTAGTATCCTTCGGCCAAATCACCGCTTAGCATATTACGTTCGCCGCCTATCAATACCTTGGCACCTTCCTGCTTGCCGATGTCCATGTACGACATGATCTTGTTGACCTGGTCTTGCGAAGCCTGGGCACCAATCATGGTGTTAGGGTCAAGCGGGTTGCCTTGCTTGATGGCTGCCACACGCGGTAATACGCGCTCCATGAATTTGTCATAGACAGACTCTTGAATCAAGGCACGTGATGGTGAGGTACAAACTTCACCCTGGTTGAATGCAAACAGCACCAGGCCTTCGACGGCCTTATCAAAGAAGTCGTCATCGGCCTGGGCGATATCTTCAAAGAAGATGTTAGGGGATTTGCCGCCCAGTTCCAAAGTGGCAGGAATCAGGTTGTTGGCAGCAGCTTGCGCAATGATGCGGCCGGTAGCGGTTGAGCCGGTGAAGGCGATCTTGGCAATACGCTTGCTGTTGGCCAGTGGGGCGCCTACGTCACGGCCATAACCATTGACGATATTGATCACGCCTGGAGGTACCAGGTCAGCGATCAGTTCCATCACGATCAATAGGCTGATAGGGGTGAATTCTGCTGGCTTCATGACAACACAGTTACCGGCGGCTACTGCCGGAGCCAGTTTCCATGCGGCCATCAGGATAGGGAAGTTCCAAGGGATAATCTGGCCGACAACGCCTAGTGGCTCGTGGAAATGATAAGCAACTGTGGTCTCATCAAGTTCACTTAATGAGCCTTCTTGTGCGCGCAGGCAGCCTGCAAAATAACGGAAGTGGTCGATGGCGAGTGGAATATCGGCGTTGAGTGTTTCACGGATCGGTTTGCCGTTGTCTATGGTTTCGGCAGTGGCTATCAGTTCCAGGTTGGCTTCCATGCGATCTGCAATTTTAAGCAATACATTGGCACGCTCTGCAGGTGCTGTACGGCCCCATTTGTCGGCTGCTGCATGTGCTGCATCCAATGCCAGTTCAACATCTTCAGCGCTGGAGCGGGCTGCTTTGGTGTATGGCTTGCCGGTAATCGGGGAGATGGCATCAAAGTATTCGCCTTTGACCGGGGCTACCCATTTGCCGCCAATAAAATTATCGTATTTAGCTTTGTAGGGGATTTTAACGCCCATGTTTTTCAAGATTTCCAAACTCATGATTCACTTCTCCTGGTTCATTTTTTATATAAGTACAAGATACTAAATCCACTTAGCAGCTTACCCTATAAGCAGGATGCATGCCCGCAGGTGAATAATCTCTTCCTCCCTGAAATTTAAGGGTTATTTTTCAGGTGACCAAGCTGCATAGATACACTATACTCATTTTGAAACACTTGTGTTTTTCATAATGAGACAGCGGAGACAGCATTGAGTAAAGTCAGTTACAGCCACCAGATACGTAATGCCAGAGAGCGATTCCTGGGCAATGGGGAGTTGCCGGATGGCCTGTTGCCAGACTCGATTTCCCGTTCCTGGGAGCGTTGCGCGAGAACGGGGCTGGTTCTTGATCTCAGTGCCGGGCTGGAGCCTGCTGATACCAATGAGCTCAACGAGTTGCGGGAGAAAAACAGCCAGCTGATTACGCAATCCCAGCCGGAAATGGAAAGTCTCTATTCGCATATCGTCGGCACCCAGAGTATGGTTATCCTGAGCGATGCCGGTGGTACCATTCTGCATGCCATGGGCAATCAGGACTTTATGGGCAAGGCGCAGCGCGTGGCTTTGCAGCCAGGTGTTTCATGGCGCGAAGATATTACGGGCACTAACGCGATAGGTACTGCACTAGTAGAAATAAGTCCCGTGTACGTAAAAGGCGCAGAGCACTTTATCGAACGTAACGGCTTTCTTAACTGTTCGGCGGTACCGATTGCCGACCCGCATGGCAACGTCATCGGCGTACTGGATGTATCCGGCGATTATCGCCAGCCGCAGGAACACACCATGGGGCTGGTGCGGATGTCGGCACAGATGATTGAGAATCGCTTGTTCAACGTCAACTTTGCCAGCGACATCATTATCCGCTTTCATACGCGCCTGGAGTTCATCGGCACCTTGTGGGAGGGCATTGCTGTTTTTTCGCCCGAGGGCAAGCTGATCGCAAGTAATCGCAGCGGGGCGTTCCAGATCGGGCTTGGTGAGCAGGTGCAACTTGGCATTGAGTTTGAAGCCTTGTTTGGTGTTTCCCTCAGCCTGTTTCTGGATACCGTTAAGAAAAGAACTTCAGTCGCCAATATCACCCTGCCCTTGAAGAACGGTTTGCAGCTCTATGTGAAAGTCGACCCTGTTCCTGCCAACCTGTTTTATGCGAAGTCTCCCAGCCAGGCGCGTACGCAGCCTAAAACCAGCGATACGCTGGCACTCGACGCCCTGAATCACGGCGATGCTGCTATGCAGCACACCCTGGAAAAAGCCAAGCTGGCAATGGGGCATGACATACCTATACTGGTAGAAGGCGAGACGGGTACCGGCAAGGAGTTGCTGGCCAAGGCAATACATCAGTCAGGTGCGCGCCGGCAAGGGCCATTTATTGCGATCAATTGCGCAGCGATTCCCGAGGGGCTGATCGAATCCGAATTGTTCGGTCACGAAGAGGGCGCGTTTACCGGCTCGCGGCGCAGGGGTGCGATGGGGCGTATACAGCAGGCGCATGGCGGTACATTGTTCCTGGATGAAATCGGTGAGATGCCCATAGCATTGCAGGCCAGCCTGTTGCGCGTGATACAAGAGCGCGAAGTGGTGCCGCTGGGCGGCAATAAATCGATACGCGTGGATATTGCGATCATTTCTGCTACCAATTCACGACTCAAAGAAAAAGTCGCCAACCATCAGTTCCGCGAAGATCTGTATTACCGGCTGAATGGCTTGCGTTTGACTTTACCGGCCTTGCGTAACCGCACGGATTTTCCCGCCCTGGTACAGCATCTGCTCAAAGAAAACCTGGCCAAACCTGAGGTGACTATTCACCTTCAGGCTATGGCACTGATGCAACACCACCCCTGGCCCGGCAACATTCGCCAGCTCTCGCATGTATTGCGCTCTGCCATAATTTTTATGCAGGATAATGAATTGCGCACACAGCATTTGCCCGAAGATTTTATGGAGGATATTGATGAGGGCGATATGGTGGGTAGCCACGCCAGCAAGCGCCAAGCCAATAAACTTCACGTAGAGAACAATGGGCAGCATAAGGCGGATAGCGGTGAAGTTGCAGATATCGCCAGTACCGAGGCGGCCATGATCCGCCATGCGCTGGCTGCGCATCAAGGTAATATGAGCGCGGCAGCCAACCAGCTTGGCATCAGCCGGGCTACCATGTACCGCAAATCCAGACGGCTTGGGTTACGCTAACAACTTTATGACAGCTAAAAGTAGTAAGATAAATTAATAAAAAATAACGGAGTGCTGGCAAGCGTGTTGAGATGATTGCGATTCTGGAGGCTAAACGGGCAGGTTTGCTGGCACGAGCTCATTGGCTTAATAATTTGCTGGCAGGTGTTATTGTCGGCATCGTTGCACTTCCTTTAGCCATGGCGTTCGCCATTGCCTCAGGCGCTAAGCCCGAGCAGGGTATCTATACTGCGATTATTGCTGGGGGCGCCAGCACCTTGCTGGGCGGTAGCCGCTTACAGATATCCGGGCCTACCGGTGCATTCATCGTCATTCTCGCGGGCATCACTGCCAAATACGGCATAGCAGGTTTGCAGGTCGCCACCCTGATGGCGGGGTTCATGCTCCTGCTCATGGGGCTGGCTAGGCTGGGCGGCGTTATCAAATACATACCAGACCCTGTGATTGTCGGGTTTACCAGCGGTATCGCCGTGATTATCTGGGTAGGGCAGTGGAAAGACTTTTTCGGCCTGACGCCGGAGCTGGGTGCAGATCATTTCCATGAAAAACTGTGGGGCCTGATACAGGCATTTCCCGGATTGCATCTGGAAACGACACTATTGGCAATGTTGACCCTGCTGGTGCTGATTTTTTCACCACGGGTATTCAAGCGCATCCCGGCGCCTTTGGTCGCTATGGTCACAGCTACCGTGATACAGGGATTTTTCGAGTTTGATGGCGTGGCCACCATAGGCAGTGCTTTTGGCGGTATTCCGCAGAGCCTGCCGCATTTTGAGTTGCTGCCCATTACCTTTGGTGATGCCATGCAATTGATAGGCCCAGCCTTCACCATTGCCTTACTGGGCGCGATTGAATCGCTGTTGTCTGCGGTAGTGGCGGACAGCATGACTGCTACCAAACATGACTCCAATCAGGAGCTGGTAGGGCAGGGCATCGCTAATATTCTTTCGCCACTTTTTGGCGGCTTTGCTTCTACAGGGGCTATTGCACGTACTGCCACCAATATCCGCAATGGAGCAACCAGCCCACTGGCCGGTATTGTCCATGCCATCACACTCATCGTCATCGTACTGGTATTGGCACCCTTGGCCGTGCACATCCCGCTTTGCGCCTTATCTGCCATCCTGTTTATGGTGGCTTATAACATGAGCGAGCTACATCGGTTTACCCACATGGTGCGCACAGCGCCTAAAGCCGATGTCGCGGTATTGCTGATCACATTCCTGCTCACGGTGTTCAGTGACCTGGTTGTTGCTGTCAATATAGGTGTAGTGTTGGCGGCGTTATTGTTCATGCGGCGTATGGGCGAAGCCGTCAGCATCCAGGCTCAATCGCATGAGCAGTTAAAGCAGGAGTTCCGCGATGAAAATTTCACTTTGCCGCCTAACACTGCTATCTATACCATGGAAGGCCCTTTTTTCTTTGGTGCCGCTGAGCGTCTGGTCAGCGCGCTACAGCATGTGCACAGCCATGCCGATACACTGGTGCTGCGCATGGGACAAGTACCCATTATCGATGCCACCGGCCTGCAAGCGATGTGGGATTTGATCGATATCTGCAAGCGTTACAACACGCGGCTGGTGATTTGTGAAGTGCGGCCAAATATCCTGGAAAAGCTAAAGCGGGCAGGCATAGCTGGGGCCATCGGTAAGGCCAACATATTGGCAAGTGCGCAGGAGCTGCGAAGCTAGACCCGATGAAGGCTTACATCGCCACCGCAATACATATTGCGGCAACTAATGCCCCAACACTGACTGCCATAGCCACTATCCGCATGGTGTGAAATTGCGTCCAAAGCAGTAAATCCGATAAGGATAGTAAGATAAAGCTCCCCGCTATCGAGTCTGCGAGTAGAATCCATATGGCATTTACCCCAACCGACATGTGCAGCCGGGTCAAAGTGCCGACTAGCGTAGAGTCGGCCAGTTCAAGCCGTACTAACCTACTCCCCGGGTAATGCTCTGCCGTTACCGCTTTGTCTGGCCGGTGGTAGCTGATGATCCATCGTTCTGGCTGAACTACCTCTTTATCCGCCCATATGACATGCCTTTCCGGCTCCACTTTAATAAAAGGCGGCTGTGGCATAGTGAGGTTTAAATAACGCTCTAGCCACTTCGACAATTCATCAGGGGATTGAAATGACCTATCTGGAAGTTGCAGGTCAACGGTATGCTGCACAGCTTTTTCTAACGGTATTTTCATTACCACGCGATGGTTGAGCAGAATGCCGGTTACCCCGAAGAGCAGGCCGAGCACAGCGCCCCAAAGCCCAAGATAGAGGTGAATCTTCCGTAACCAGAGTAAAAGGGTTGAGCGAGTGCTGCGTTTGCGCTTTTCACCCTTGCGGCTGGATATTATTTGTCCATTCTCCTTCGCTACGCTCTGCGATAAGCGAAGCGTGTCATTTGTAGTTTTCATCTAGATCTTTATTGATAGTGGTTGAGCATTGGGTTTATTAATAACCGGTATCAAAAGTCAACAGTTGCAGACATGAGCAAAGTTCGTGGAGCACCTTGTACGAAGCCGCTGTATGACGCTACGCCTGACCAGTAGTCGCGGTCGAATGCATTTAATACGGTGGCGCGGAAGGTTGTTGAGTTTCCGCCCAGACTAGTTTTATACCTGGCACCAAGGTCAACCTTAGTCCATGAGGGAAGGATTTGAGTGTTTGCCTGGTTAACATACTGCTTATCGGTATATACCACTGCTCCAGTCAGGGTCAGTCCGGGGATTTGAACAATATCCCACTCACCCCCTAAGTTGGCTTGCGATGAAGGTACGCCTACCGGAGTATTGCCGATGGTGGTCAGGCTATTGGTTTTAGTTAGCTCAGCATCGATCCAGGTGACTCCACTGAGCAGTCGGATGCCAGAAGCTATCTCACCGAAGACGTTGAGCTCCAGGCCTCGATTGCGTTGTTCCCCATCAACAGCAAAGACATTGTTAGTAAGCTGGCCGCTAGGTTTGGTAATCTGGAAAGCACTTAGCGTGGAAATAAAGCGACCGTAGTCCACCTTTATGCCCACCTCTTTTTGTTTGGACTTGTATGGTGCAAAGGCTTCACCAGCGTTCGTAGCCGAAAGCGGAGCGCTGTCGCCTTTACTTAGTCCTTCTATGTAATTTCCATAAAAGGAAACGTTTTGCCAAGGTTGCACGACGATACCAACTAATGGAGTCACTGCGCTCTTGTCATATGCCGTTGTAACCGCCCCCGTAGTCGGGTTGAAGTTGTCGACTTTGACTTGCTGTTTCCGCACCCCTAGGGTTAGTTGTAATCGATCATCCATAATGGATAACGTATCGGCGAGCGCTACACCGGTCAGGCTGGTTTCTGATAGTTTTGGAACTCGAGATGGTGCCAAGACATTCAGTTTTGATCGGTCAACTGGATCATAAATGTTTGATAATAGCGACGTGCCGTTAGTTGAACCTCTATCAATGCGATCTTCATAATGACTGGCCTGGAGCGACACTTTGTGGCTGATGACTCCAGTTTCAAAGCGCGAGCGTATGCCTGTTTCATATGTAGAACGGTTAATGTCGAATATGAAGTAATCTGGCCTTGAACTGGTATCTCCTGTCGCATTAAGTATGGTTGGGGCGCCAAAAAGGCGTGAGACATCAGTTTTGGAGGTTCCGGCACTAGCAAACACCGTCAATTTGTCAGTCAGGTCATATTCCGTCTTAAGTAAAACGGAACGGTCTTCAACCTTAGCCCATTCCCAAGACTGCGTAACATTGCGGCGGCCATCTGGTGCTGATGGTACGAGCCCTCCTGTTGGTAAGAAGAAGGGACGTGATGGCGCATCAAAGCGCTCTTTCTGCCAAATGACATCAAGCGATGAGCGCAGCTTTTCGCCTTGGTAATCCAGCGCAATAGACCCAACATCAGCTTTGCGCGATTGATTATCCAAAGGAGTATCACCCTCATGATGGCTGCCATTAACTCTTACACCAAATTGCTTTGAGTCACCGAATCTCCGGCTAAGATCAACATTTCCGCCAATCTGCGAACTGGATAGATAGTCAGCAGTAAATCTTGTAAGGTCTTTGCTACCGGCCCGTTTGGGGACAATGTTGATAACGCCGCCAACCCCACTATTGGGGGACATGCCATACAACAAGGCTGCAGGGCCTTTGATCACTTCTATGCGCTCTGCATAGGCTGTCATTATTCGATAATTCGGAGCGACGCCATATACGCCATCAAAGGCGATTTCTCCAGCATTGCCTTCGCCAAGAGGAAATCCACGGATAAAAAACGAGTCAAATATGCCCCCTGTCTGGCCGGAGGAGCGAATTGAAGAGTCTTTACTTAATACGTCAGCGGCTGTCTGGGCTTGCTGATCCAGTATCATTTGAGATGTGTAACTGCTGGTGCTGAAAGGCGTTTTCATTATGTCTGAATTACCCAGTAACCCTAATCGGCCACCACGAGCGGTTTGGCCGCCGGCATAGGGTTGCGGAAGCAGGTCAGTTGTTTCAGCCTTTACTTTTACCTCTTGCAGAGTCTCGACGGACTCATTGCCCTTTTGGTCTTTTTTAGTATCGGCATAGACTATGTTAATTCCACTTGTCGCTAGAGTAATTGTGAAAGTAAGCGAGGGCAGGAGCCCTAGAATCTGCTTTTTAGGTTTTCTATGCGGGATTGCAATTGCTTTAATTAGCTTGTCTTTTCGGTTCGGCATCAATTTTCCTTATGTCGTTTGCAATTAACCGCTATGCATTGAGTGCTAGCGGCCTTTCAATGCCGGACATATTAATGATAATGAGAACTATTTGCAACAAGGTGAGAGTTTTGTGCAATGTTAATTGATACGAAAATTACAGGGATATATGGGTATGGCAGTAATGCTGAACTTGCCCAACGTCACGTCGTGATCTGGCGACAGTAAAAAACTAACTAACATCACCTGGGTTCATCGCCTCGAATGCCCAGCTATTACAATGTTTGCGTTAAATTTAGCAAAGTTTGAGGTAGAGGTTTTTAGCTAGGAGTTGTAATCGTGGTCGTTGTAGCCAGACATTACCCACATTGAGTTTTAATTTAAGCAATTGATTTTTATATATAAAGTATTGTGGTGTGATTATTGCTGATATTACCTAATCTACGTGTGGCAGTTTGGCCCGCGTTGCTTAGCATTCTGCGCAACAGTAATAGGAGGGATTAATGATGAGGCTTATTGTTTTAATGTATCTAGCACCATGGAGGTCGCTATTGGTAGCGGGTTTGCTCACATTCAGTGGCGTCGCAATAGCGGCGGACATGACAGAGATACCACCATCCGACACCACTGAATTGCCTACAGTGGTACCAAGTAAGCATGAAATTGCGGAGTCTGCATTCTCCAAGCTGGATAAAGGTAAAAAAGGGTTCGTCTCTAAGGATGATGTGCAGGTTCTGCCTGATTTCAGCCGGGTGTTCCAGAAAGTAGATGCCGATCATGACGGAAAGTTATCGCGTAAGGAGTTCATGATCGCCTGGTATGTATATACGGGTACATCGGAGAGTAAAACCAAGGTCAATTAGTGCCTTAATTTCATCATGGAGTAATCAAAACGGCTTGCATCAGTAAGCCGTTTTTTTGTAGCTAGCTGGGAGCATCGTGCCTGCCGCTGATGGGCATGGGTTGGTGCTAATTTGCCGCCTTACTGTCGCTGCATGCTTAGCCCCGATAAAAGTACAGGTTTGCATACTCCTGATAAGATTATTGGCTTATCATTCAAATCATAATAATAAGTGGGCACCCAAGATGAATGTCGGGCGTAAATTGATGTTGATTGTGATCGCCAGCGTAGCGCTGGTGACTGCACCTTCGGCAGCAGTCATTTACTACTTTACCAAACAAAACCTGCTGGCGAGAGAGGCTACTACCCTGGTGAGCGAGACCGGGGATATGGCTAAGCAGTACACCCAAAATTTGATGGAGGCTGAGCCCAGCCTTAAAGCGCTTTCGCGCATGCTGTCAAAATCTTTAAGTGCAGCGCCACAAACATCAGAGCTGGAGACTTTCGACCGCCTGATACAGCGCGATCCCGACCAGGCCTGGCGTAGCCGGCGGGATAGTTTTGACGGGAGCATCGAAGCCGGTATGTTTCTTCCGCCCGATGCCACGCTGGATGCACAACAAAAAAGCTTGCATCTGCGCAGCAAAAACATCATGGATGTGTTTGGGAGCTCCATTCATCGCCCGTTTAGCAACGTATGGCTACTCACCCCGGGCAAAACCGAAATCATCTACGACCACGGGGTGCCTGATTTCGCCCTCATCATCGCTGCTGATAACGACTATACCAAGACGCCGTGGATAACGTTGGGAGACCCCGTCACCAACCCTGAAAGAACCATGCGCTGGACACCCGCACTGTATGACCCGGTACCCAAGAGCTGGATGGTGAGCGCCGTGCTGCCTGTGGATGTGAATGGGCACTGGGTTGGCAATGTCGGGCATGATATTTATGTCAGTAACCTGCTTTCATTGCAACTCAAACAAAGCCAGCGCTATGTTGGTGAGCAGCACTTACTTCTGGATGCGCAAGGTAATTACATCGTGGCGGGGCCCTGGCAGAAAATGCAGGAGAAAAAGCCGGAAAGTTTCAGGCCGGATTTAAGCAAGGAACCTGATCTGGAAAGGCTCTTGGCCCAGCAACTGGATGTAACCCCGCAAGTAGTCAAGCATGAGGTATTAATGCAGGGCCACAAGTACCTGGCTATCGGCATGATCATTCAGCCGGTAGGCTGGCACTACTTCCGCCTGGTGCCCGTCGATGAAATCCTGGCACCTATATGGTACTTGTTTTTTGCCCTGACTTTCGTGGTGCTGATGGTAGGGTTGCTCGTTGGATTCATGATTGAGTTCTCGGTAAAGCGCAATATTATTATGCGCTTGCAGGCATTGGCCAACACCGTACGCAGATATGGCCTGGGTGACTTGAGCGCACGGGCAGGACTGACCGGCGATGATGAGATCGCCAAAACCTCGAACGAATTTGATGGCATGGCCGAGCATTTGAAAGCCACGCTTGAGGCGATTCCCGACCTGTTGTTCGATCTGGGCCTGGATGGCCGTTACTATGCTGCGCACTCCTCGCGCGCAAATTTGCTTGCCGCTTCGCCAGCTGAGCTGGTCGGTAAGACTGTGCGCCAGGTGCTTCCTGCGGAGGCTGCCGAAACTGTCATGTCCGCCTTGGACGAGGCGCATCAAAAAGGCTGGTCTCAGGGCAAGCAGTTTGAAATGCAATTGCCCCAGGGCAAGTTGTGGTTTGAGCTTTCTGTCGCCAAGAAAGCGACTGGTCCTGAGCAACTACCACGCTTTATCGTACTGTCTCGTAATATTACTGAGCGCAAATTGGCCGAGGCCGAGTTTCAGGTGGCTGCTACTGCCTTCGAAGTGCGGGAAGGTATTATGATCACGGATTCCAAAAATGCCATTCTTCGCGTGAACAAGGCCTTTACTACGATTACTGGCTATAGCCCGGAAGATGTGATTGGCAAGCAACCCAGTATGCTGAGCTCGGGGCGCCAAGATACGCATTTTTATGCCGCGATGTGGGAGTCGCTTGGCAGTATCGGAAGTTGGGAGGGAGAAGTATGGAACAAGCGCAAGAATGGTGAGGTTTACCCACAGCATCTCACTATTACCGTAGTGAAGAGTAATGATGGCGCTGTTGAGAATTTTGTTGCCACTTTCTCTGATATCACCCTGAACAAGCTCGCCGAAAAAGAGATTCAGCAACTGGCTTTTTATGACCCACTCACCGGGTTGCCTAACCGGCGACTGATGCTGGATCGTCTCAAGCAGGCCTTTGCCGCCAGTGCCCGTAGCCACAAAGAAGGGGCCTTGCTGTTTATCGATCTGGATAACTTCAAGACACTGAATGACACACTTGGCCATGATATCGGCGACTCGTTACTGAAGCAGGTTGCCGACAGGTTGGCATCGTGTGTGCGCGAAGGCGACACTGTGGCCCGCTTTGGTGGTGACGAATTTGTATTGATACTGGAAGGCCTCAGTGAGCAGGAGATTGAAGCTGCCAAACAGACGGAAATTGTCGGTGAAAAAATTCTTGCGATACTAAAGGAGCCCTACCAGCTGCAAGGGCATACCTACAATAGCACTACCAGCATTGGTGCTACCCTGTTTCAAAATCACATGCAGAGCTTGGATGGCCTGCTGAAACAAGCAGATATTGCCATGTATCAGGCCAAGAAAGCCGGGCGCAACACCCTGCGGTTTTTCGATCCCAAGATGCAGGCCAGCATCGCGGCACGTGCCGATCTTGAAAGCGAGCTACGCAAAGCACTTCAGGGCCAGCAATTCCGCTTGTACTATCAAATCCAGGTAGATAGCGCCAGCCGCATATTGGGTGCAGAAGCATTGATACGCTGGTTCCATCCGGAACGTGGTATGGTTTCACCCGTAGACTTCATCCCGCTTGCGGAGGAGTCTGGCTTAATCGTGCCCATAGGCAAGTGGGTACTGGATGCCGCATGCGCCCAGCTCAAAATATGGCAGGCCGACGTACTTACCCGTGCACTCACGCTATCGGTGAACGTAAGCGCCCGGCAATTCCACCAGGCCGACTTTGTGGCCCAGGTGGAAGCGGCCGTGGAGGATCATGCAGTTAATCCCAAGCTGCTAAAGCTGGAGCTGACTGAAAGCATATTGCTGGAAAATATTGATGAAACCATCGCCATCATGAGTGAGCTGAGAGAGATAGGCGTCTGCTTTTCATTGGACGATTTCGGCACCGGTTATTCATCGCTGCAATACCTCAAACGATTGCCACTGGATCAATTGAAGATCGATCAATCTTTTGTGCGCGATCTGGCCGCCGATAGCAGCGATAAAGCCATTGTGAAAACCATCATCGCCATGGCACAAGGCCTTAACCTGGAAGTCATCGCTGAGGGTGTGGAGACTGAAGAGCAAAGGCTGTTACTGCTGAGTAAAGACTGCCATGCTTTCCAGGGCTACCTGTTCTCCAAACCATTGCCGATTGAGGAGTTTGAGGTTTTGCTCAAACAATGGTGAAGTAGCACTGCGCATCCGACCCACGCTGCACTGCCAGCAAATCCAGTTTTACATTCCCCGTGAAACCGCTGGGTACCTCATCCAAAAACAATCATTCGATTGAAATATAGCTAAGCAGCGCCCTAAAAAAAAGTATAAATTAGCCGTTGCTACATTTAGTTACAAATAACTTCTCTCCCTTAATCGATGCAATAGCGATGGGCGGAAGAGTTAGCTTTTTTATGAGCTTCCTCGTATGTGCCATAGCAGTAATTAAAAACAGGCACTTATGAAGTTGGGAGGGATTCAGTGGAAAAATTATCTGCGCAAAAAAATTTCGGGCATTTGTTAAAGCTGTCGTCCGCATTGGACTATATTGCCGACGCTGCCTACCTTATCAATAGCTTTGGGCGAGTGTGTCATTCCAATCTCCATGCATGCCTATGGTCAGGAAACTCTCAAAAAGACTTAATGGTCTTAGAAAGGAGAGTGCATGGGGAACATTGATGCACAACGTAAGGCAGAGCTACAGTTACATCAGCGTGAAAAATACCTGCGTACACTGCTTGATAACTTCCCCTTCATGGTCTGGTTGAAAGATGTTGATAGCGTGCTGTTGGCCGCTAACACGGCCTATGCAAAAGTCGCCGGGGTCGCTTCTACCGATGATCTTGAGGGTAAAACTGATTTCGATTTTTTCCCGAATGAGCTGGCGCAACAATATGTGAATGGTGACCGAGAGGCCATGTTGAGCGAAGCGCCTATTGGAACAATTTGCCCACTCATTAATGCCAAAGGCGAGTACAGCTGGATTGAGTCATACAAATCTCCCTTGGTGGTAGATGATCAAGTGGTGGGTACGGTGGGTTATGCCCGCGATGTCACGGCAACACTGCAAAGAGAGCGCGAATATCATTCACTGATAGAAAACTCTCCCAACCTCATCGTTCGTTTTGACCAGAACTGCCGTCGCGTTTTTCTAAATGTACGTACGGCCCAATATTACGGCGTATTGGCAGATTTTTTGTTGGGGAAATCTCCAGGCGAATTTCCTGGCGGCTCATCTGCATTAGGGTTTGAGGCGCAGATCAAGGCCCTCTTTGCGGATGGGCTAAATACAAGTTTTGATCTGCATTGGCAAACCAGTGACGGCCAACATCGAATTATTCATGTTCTTCTGGCTGCTGAGCGTGATGCTTCCGGGCAAGTCATGTCTGTCATCGGGATGGGGCAAGATGTCACTGAAGCGTATGAAAATCAGGAGCTCATTCACCATCTGGCCTATTTTGACGCCTTAACCGACTTGCCTAACCGTAGCTTGCTTAAAGACCGGCTTAACCAAACCATTGTAGAAGCTAATCGCAATACGCACCCTTTTGGCTTAATGGCGCTGGATATAGATCGCTTTAAGGAGATTAACGACACGCTAGGCCACGCTATCGGAGACGCGCTTTTATGTGAGGTCGCCAGACGGCTAGAAGGATGCCTTCGTAGTTATGACACCGTAGCGCGTTTAGGTGGGGATGAGTTTGTAATTCTGCTATCCGCAGTCAGTGAGCCGGAAGATGTGACAGGCGTAGCTTGTAAGGTCATGCAGGCCTTTAACGCGCCTTTCCTGGTATCGGGTAAGGAGCTGTTTGTCACGGTCAGCATGGGCATCGCTGTTTACCCGGCAGATAGTGGTCGGGCGGATGATCTGCTGAAATACGCAGATTCAGCCATGTATCACGCTAAGAAACAAGGCAGGAATAACTTTCAGTATTACTCTGCCGCTTTGACCCTCAAGGCTTCTGTGCGCATGAACCTGGAGATATCGCTACACAAGGCGCTGCAACAAGAAGAGTTCGAGCTTTATTACCAACCGCTGGTAGATTTAAAAACCCGCAAGGTAATCGGGGTAGAAGCGCTATTAAGATGGCACCGCGGCAGGCATGAACTCATCATGCCAGACAAATTCATAGGCATTGCCGAAGAGAGCGGGCTGATTATTGGCATAGGCGAATGGGTTATCGCTACCGCCTGCAAAACAGCAGTAGCATGGAATACTGGCAGAGCGACCCCGTTCACTTTCGCTATCAATTTATCTACCCGCCAATTCATCCATAATGATCTGGTAGGCTCAATAGAGCGCATTCTTAACGAAACAGGATGCCAACCGGAGTGGCTAAAACTGGAGATAACCGAAAGCCTGCTGCTCGAAGACAAAGCCAATATTCAGATCATGTTGCAGCAGCTACATGACAAAGGGCTATGTATATCCATAGACGATTTCGGCACCGGTTACTCTGCCCTGGGCTACCTCAACCGCTTCCCGGTGAGCCAGCTGAAAATAGACCGCTCATTTGTGCAAGACATCACCATAAACACGGACAGAGGCTTACTGGTGCAAGCCATTATCTCCATGGCGCAAAGCCTGCGTAAAGGGCTGGTGGCAGAAGGGGTGGAAACCCTTGAACAGGCAGACTACCTCACCGAGATGGGCTGCCCGCAAGCACAAGGGTATCTATTTGGTAAGCCTATGCCCTATGCGCAACTGAAAGCCGCTCATTGGAGTGAAACGGGCCCAGTTTAAACGTTGGTGCGGGCTATACAGCTCCTTAGATTCAACGGAATGTTGATGGAGCGCACGTAACCCGCTGAATATGAATTTTTAACATCCAGATTAGTCCTTATGGACTATATGTATTGTGTCGGCATCCTGATACATTCAATCCTTAGCATAAGCAAAAATGATCACGACCATGATGAAGAATGTATTAACAGTGTTGTTGGCTTTCGTTTGTACTTACGGTACAGCCAATGCCGATGTTGTAGGATTCAACTTTAGCGGCGCAGTAATCTACAGCGATTCATTCCCCGATACTCAAGTTGATAGCCTGGTCACCGGCAGTTTCAATTACGATCTGAATTCCGCCATCACTATTGATAGCGTCAACTATGCGCCGGGTGAAGTCAGCACCTATATTTACAATGCCCCCAATGCATTTGTCGCAAACATCAATGGGCATACCTTATCTTCCAACACCCTTAAATACACCCTGTTTGCTAATGTAACAGGCAACGTCGGCGATCATTTCGTGATATCCGCCTACAATGTTCAGCTGGATGGAGTGAGTACGGACGGCGGGACATTGGGCTTTTCCCTGGGCAGCTTTTTAGCGTCTTCGGATGCCCTGGTTAACGCAAGCCAACCTAAAAATCTGGACTTGGCATTATTCGACCAACCTGCATTCAACTACGCCTCATACCACAGCCCCACTGGTGCCACTCTGCTTCAGTTCTCAGTGCTTTCGCTATCCCCAGTTGCTGCTCCGGTTCCGGAGCCTGAAACATACCTGATGATGTTACTAGGGTTGGGCTTGATGGGCTTTGCAGTAAAGCGACGCAAACTCTCAGCTTAGTTTTTGGCATTAAAGAACAACCCACCTTGGTGGGTTTTTTTATTGCTTGTGGCAAACCTAGACAAGCATTTGCTGATAAACCTCATTTGAGGCAATTATTCTTCCATCCAGGTCTAATTCAATGACTCCCTGATTCTTTCGGATTGCTTCCATCTGACCAACATAATCAAGGTCTTGAACTGTTTTACGTCTAGCTTCAGTTACATATAGCGCAATGGTTAAGTTGCCAACTGTAATATCTGTTTTAAGGGCGGTCTTGAATGCCTCCTCATTTAAATACGTGTTGATCTAAAATAACGCCTTACGCTTCATAGTTTTGCTTACTAGACTTTCGAATTCTTCCAAAGGCACTGGTTTGCTGAAGAGAAACCCCTGGTAGGTAGCACAGCGGTAGCTCTCCAGGCAGCTCCGCTGCTCCTCCGTTTCTACTCCCTCGGCGATCACACTAATACCAAGGTTATTAGCCATGCCAATGATGGTTTGAGCGATGATGGCATCACTCTCATTGGTATCAATTTCCTGTACAAAGCTTCGATCAATTTTTAACTGACTGATGGGAAGTTTTTTCAGATAACTTAAAGATGAATACCCCGTCCCAAAGTCATCCACCGAGAAACGGATACCGAGAAGTTTTAAGGATTCCATTTTTTTGATGGTGTCGTTGATATCCTTAATGAGTAAGCTCTCAGTAATTTCGATTTTTAGTAGTGATGCCTTGGCACATGTTTCGTCTAAAACCTTGCACACCTGCTCGACAAAATCAGGTTGCCCAAACTCTCTGGCACTCACATTAATGGAAAGGCTCAAGTGATTGGTGAGGTGATTAGCTTCCCAGGCTTTGAGTTGCTGGCACGCAGTAATGAGGACCCAATACCCTATTGGCAAAATCAACCCCGTTTCTTCGGCAATCGGGATAAATTCTTCTGGGCTGACAAAACCTCGTTGCGGGTGCTCCCAACGCAGTAGGACTTCGGCGCTGAGTACTTGGTCTTGGTGCGTAACCTGTGCCTGAAAATAGAGTTTGAACTGATTTTCGGGCAAAGCTTTTCGAAGCTCAGACTCAATCGCTAGTCGATGTTCAAGTGACGCATGTAGTTTTGGGTCAAAAAAGCACATCGTATTTCGGCCAGCAGATTTTGCCTGATACATTGCCGCGTCAGCTCGCTTCAATAATTCTTCGCTTGAGGTTGTTGGCATTGTGAACAAACTGATGCCTACACTTAGTGAGGTATGTATGCTTTGGCCAGAAATCAAGAAGTCTTGGTCTATTGAGTTTAGGATTTTTCTGCCAACTACTTCTGCTTGTATCGCAGCAAGCTTGGCATCCTGACTCAAAAATTCCAGCATGATGACAAATTCATCACCCCCCAATCTGGCTACAGTATCCCCCTCACGTACGCAAGTCCTTAGACGCTGTGCAACCTCTATCAGCAGGCGGTCGCCAGTTGCATGTCCCTTGGTATCATTGATGCGCTTGAAGTTGTCGAGATCAACCATCAAGACTGCACCGTAGTATAAGTTTCGGGTGCTTTTAGTGAGGCTAAGCTCTAGTCGATCACGAAATAGGCGTCGGTTTGGTAAGTCTGTTAACGGATCATAGAACGCAAGTCTATGAATTTCCTCTTTGGCTTCCTTATGTTCACTGAGGTCAGTGAATGCCCCCACATAATTATGTATTGCTCCATCAGGTCCAGCCACAGCAGAAATGCTCAGCCACTTTGGATATATTTCGCCATTCTTGCGACGATCCCAAATTTCGCCACTCCACTTTTTCTTACTTTCCAGTGTTTCCCACATTGTTTTGTAGAACGCTTTGTCATGTCGTCCTGACTTCAAGATGGCGGATGTTTTACCAATAACTTCTTCAGGGAAGTATCCTGTCAGTGTTGTGAATGAGTGATTGACTCGCACTATTCGGTTGTTAGCGTCTGTAATGACGACAGCATCAAGCAACTCAATTGCCGCTTCAGCAATACGCAAATTACGCTGAGTAGCTCTTTCTTCAGTGATGTCATGGGCAATCACTACTAATCTTTTACGCTCACCATTCTCACCAAAAATGGGTACCTTACGGATTTCAAGCGTTCTCAACTTTCCTGAAATGTTAAGGTTGCATTCTTCGATTACATGCATTTCACTGGCATCATCTTGATCTTGCCACATGCACTTTTCGAGAGTTGCGCGAATTTTTGGATGCTCATTACTGATCTCGGTATCTGACTTACCTCTCCAATCAATACCTTGTATCTCGAAAAAATCTCTGGCAGCCTCATTGACGGTTACGTATCTGTTTTCCGAATTTTTCAGAAAAATTATGTCTGGAATCGCTTCAATGAGGGTGCTAAGCGCATAGTCGAGCGCATTCATGTCATCTTGTATTTGACTCATTTTTTTGCCTAACAAAGCTAAATAACTATAGTTTTGCGGACGGGGTTGATCTTGCAATGAAGGTCAAACAGATATCTCAAGGCAGGAGAAGTGATTGGCAGATTGCCAATTTGAACGTTGAGAAAACTCTTAAGTGGTCGGGTCATGTATGCCTCTTTCCATTTTTATGGGAATGGATCGTTTCTTTCTGTAAGTGGCTCATTGTCATTTACAGAAAATATAACGAGGCAGGTTCAGGACCTCAGAAGTTTTGTGCCGGGGTGAGGAGCAGTACGAATCTAGTTGAAGCTTACACTAAAAATATCAGTAACCATGCCAGGGCGAAGGATTATTTTTAATCACCTTTCCCAATATTAAGCGTTTCGCGGGAGTCGACAATGCTTGTTGCAAGCGCAATTAACTTCAGGTTCTGGTCACGTGCGGTTTTGCGTAGCATCTCCAATGCAGCTTTAGTGCTAAGGCGGTGTTGATCCATCAAAATTCCCACAGCTAAACTAACCGTTCGCTCATTCTTAATCAGGTTCTGTAATATTTGTTCGCTCTTTCTCAGGCTGTTCAACTCAGATGCTCTCGATATGGCTATCTCTATTTGGGGTATCAGTTTTGTGAAGCATATTGGTTTAAACAAATAACCCATGGCGCCCAAAGCATTTGCCTGGTCGATTACCTTTTGTTCAGTGCAGTTTGTGATGACAATAAATGGAATGTTTCCAAGCTCTTCAAGGCGTTTAGTCAACGCTAGTCCATTACCTTCTGGCATACACACCTCGAGAATAACTAGGTCAGGAATAACATCAGTCAGGAGGAGTGCCTCCGCCTCTTCAACAGACTCAGCTGTTTCTACAAGATATCCAGCATTGGCTAACCCATCTGCAAATGTTGTTAGGAATGAAGGATTGTTATCCACTAAAAGAATTGATTTCATAGCGTTGGAGATGTGTTTGTTGAGATTTTTCATATCATGTTTTTTACTATAATTATCGAAATAACTGTGCTCTGACCTTTGTACCCGACGACCACTGTCAAATTAATATTTAGGATTTAGAACAATATGTCCGGGATTGTTTCGGTGAGGCCGCTCAACGCGCAGTCAAGAGTCCAAGTCACCACAAGATGATTCATTTTGCCTATATGAAACTAAATAACTCTAGATTGGTGCGAGGCAGTGACCGGGTAATGAAGGTCAGTTGGATATCTTAAAACAAGAAATGTGATTGGCAGATTACCAATTTGAGCATTGAAAAAACTATTAAGTGGTTGGGTCATGTATGCCTCTTTCCATTTTTAAGGGAATGGATCGTTTCTTTCTGTTAGTGACTCTTTAATCATTTAACAGAGAATATAACGAGGCAGGTTAAGGACCTCTTCTGTAGTTTTATGCCAGTTGTGAGGAGCAGCGAGAATTAATTGCCAAAGGTTAGGAACAATCAATTTTATGGTTACATTACACTAACTTTACTAAAACCATATTATCAATAAGGAGTATTTTTATCTACTATTTCCCCATGTTGAGAGTTTCACGGGAATCTACAATGTTAGATGCAAGAGCAATTAACTTGAGGTTTTGATCACGCGCATTTTTTCTAAGCATTTCCGATGCAGCTTTAGCACTAAGGCGGTGTTGGTCCATGAGAATACCTACTGCCAGGCTAACGGCCTTGTCATTTTTAAGTGCATTTTGCAATGATTGCTCACTTTTCCTCAAGCTCTGAAGTCCATAAGCACGCGATAACACAGTTTCAATCTCAGGTATTAGTTGTGAGACCACGACAGGTTTTAATAGATAGCCCATTGCGCCCAAGAAGCTTGCTTGCTCGATAATCTTTTTATCATCGGAATTGGTTAATACAATAAACGGAATATTGCCTAGCTCTTCGAGCCGAGTGGCTAGCTCCAATCCGTTCCGTCCTGGCATAAATGCCTCCAGAATGACAAGATCGGGTAACTCATCAGATTGCAGTTTCGTTAGAGCCTCATCAACTGATTCGGCTGTCGTTACAACATATCCAGCTTGTGCTAGCCCATTTGCAAGTGCTGTCAGCCCTGGCTTTTCACTATCCATTAGTAGAATTGATTTCAATTTTTGGCATCCTGATTGCAAGTAATTATTCAAATTCCCTTTGCTGCCTCTAGGTTTAATCCGCCCGATTTATGCGTGGCATGGGGCTCTCGTCAACAGCTCCAACTTATGGCTAACATATTATATATATTGATATGTAACAAGACATTGCTCTTTGAGTTAAATCAATGGTTATAACGGTTATTCGCAAGTATTAAATTTTTTAGTACAGCCTTAAAAATACTTAAATAGATTGCGGTAATCACCCATTAGCTAAACAGCTATCAGTTGTGCAATTGCTGGGAAGATGAAAGTGCAAATACTGTTTTCGCTGCTCCAGTCCCGGAGCCTGAAACATACCAAATGATGTTGCTAGAGTTGGGCTTGATGGAGTTTGCAGTAAATCGACGTAAACTCAAAGA
>JBAZTJ010000016.1:0-1886 GCA_041662005.1 Candidatus Methylopumilus sp. | reverse complement strand
AGGTGGGTTTTTTATTGTGTGGGTTAAGGGAGTAATCACGGAGCAGGGTAACAGCAGCTATTGTGTGGTTTGGGAGTGCAGTCCCTAGCGGGTTGAGTATTGCTGCTCAGCATGGGGCCGCGCCATACCCCAACGATGTGTTTTAACTAGTGCGTGTGATGTTTGTTCGGCCTTACGAATTTTCTATCGAATTGCAGTGCGTCGTCGCGCCACTGATCCTACGACGGCTAAGCCAGCCAGAAACAAAGCTGTTGAGCCAGGTTCAGGCACAGCTGATGTATATAACCGGAAAGCGGCATCAGGCAGATTGTCGTAGTGGGGTGAAGTGCCAGCCATCTGGAAGGCATTCATTAAGCCAGAAGCTGAAGACACATATGTCCAGGGTGTATCTGTGCTGACTTGGTGATTAAAGCCAACCCAGTAATTGCCTGCAGACAAGGTCACAGATAAGTTGCTCAAAGTAGTCAAAATGAGGCCGGAGTCAGAGGATATGGTTGCCGTGGCGTTGTCGAAAGCTAGTGGAGCGCCACCGAGCCTTGGGTCGCTAGACCAAATACTCCAGTTTGTACTAACGTAATCAGACGGATTACCGTAGGAATTCCAGTTTGCTAATCCCGTAATGACAGCTGCTGAGTCCAACGTAAAATTGTCGTAAATCGTCCAATTGCCATAGCCTGAGCATGTGTTAGGGCCAGAATCACAATAGGAGGTGTTAAATCCAATCCCGCCATTGTCGTAAACAGTAGCAGCGTTCGACTCAGTGACAAATAGAGAAGCAGCCGCAGCGATAGCGACCAGCAGTGTGGTATGCATATAACACCTCAATATTATTAATTTTTTTGGCATTTAAGTGTAGCTTAGATATGTGACAAACTAATTTTCATGTAGGCCGAGATTGCGCCCGCCATCCGGATTGCTTCAGGGTGGCATATTGAGAACTTATGCGAGCATCACAACGAAGCCAAGTGACATGGAATATTAATATTTCAATATTGAGACAGACGGGCAGTAAAACTCAGAAGGGATTGGGCTTTGCAGGCGATGAGTTACAAATATTCAAAAATCAATATAGAGACCCATGGGTCTCTAAAATAACTGTTGGGCGTCATGAAACCAATCGTTGTTATCTTTGCACTTCTACTGCCATCAGTTTCGGCGCTAGCCAGGGCACCCGATTGCTCTGGCCCTGAACGCTGGCCAACGTCGATGGCGTTTGTCCATCTAAAAAATGCCGCCATCACAAACAACAATGATCTGGATTTCGATAAAACAAAAACTATAAGGCTTGTCTCTGAGAAAATTGGGAAAGATCTATATCGCCAAATCCATCTGGTTACCTTTACCAAAAAATCTGGTGAAACTATTCAGGTAATTACCAACAATGACGCATCGAACGAAGAATGTTCTATGAGCGGCGTCGAGGTCTATTTAGTATCAAAGCAAGTTGGTGAGCAGTTGCCGCCCAACCCATCATTCAAGCGGGACGCGCTAAAGCGCGCCCCTTAATTCAAACGTTAGGTGTTAAAAGAATGCCTTGGTTTAAATGTTTCATAGAAGGTGAAAATTTCCCAGGTCATCTAATCGGTGAAACTTCTCTCATTGGTTTTTATACAACTCGTTTTATTGAGGCTAGCTCGCCCAATGAAGCTGAAAAGTTTGTGCTCGAAAAACTTAAAACCGAGGAAAAATTAACTCTTCCAACTGGCTCCGCTAAGCCAACGAATGCTAAAGTTCACTTTGAGCGTATTGAAGAGGTGCCTAGTCATGCCGTTGGCTCAAATGGTGGTTTTACTTTCTTTGTTATGGGCACATAAATTATGGTTTCCATTTCCAACTTGGGCGCACCTAACCCATCATTCAAGCGGGACGCCTAACGGCGCCCCTTA
>JBAZTJ010000015.1:22629-31784 GCA_041662005.1 Candidatus Methylopumilus sp. | reverse complement strand
TTCGCCAGTTTCTGCATATAGCCTTCGGGCGGGATGATATAGCCACCAGTGCCTTGCATGGGCTCGATGTAAAAGGCGCCGAACTCGCATTGCTTGGCTTTTTCATCCCAGAATGACTGGTACTCGGTCTCGAATAGCTTCTCGAATTCCTTGTGGCAATAGGTGTCACAGGTTTCCACTTTCATGCCATAGGGGCAGCGGAAGCAGTAAGGGTAAGGCACGAAGTGGGCGCGGTCGGAAAAATGACCAAAGCGACGACGATAACGATAGCTGGAAGTAATGGCCGAGGCGCCCAGCGTACGGCCATGATAGCCACCCATGAAGGCGAATTGATGGGTCTTGCCGGTATGGTTGCGTACCACTTTGAGCGAGTCTTCCACGGCTTGTGCGCCGCCCACGTTGAAGTGCACACGCCCCTTTACGCCATGTTTTTCTTCCATGTACTTACAGATGATCTCGGCCAACTCGACCTTTTCCTTGTGTAGGTACTGGCTGGCCAGTTGTGGCATGACATCGATCTGTTTTTTCAGGATATCGCTCAGGCGTTGGTTTTTGTAGCCAAAGTTGACGGCGGAGTACCACATCTGCCAATCCAGGTAAGGGGTCTGGTTTTCATCAAACAAAAAGCTGCCGTCGCAGGATTCAAACACCTTGGGAGGGTCCGCATAATTGACGGTGTCGCCGTGTGAGCAGTATTTCTCGTTCTTCTCAAGGATTGCGATGATTTTCTTACTCATGGGGTTTTTTGTATCCATGGATGAAGCTTTCTCAAATTTAATAAAGGGTTAAGCAGGCTGGTTAGCTAGGCGATCAGGCCGCTAGCCATGTGCGCATACCCCTGTGGCCACGCTGACGGGCCGCCCAGTATCTTGGCCAGTACATCGGAAAAAGTATGGAAAGTGTGGTGGGAAATGTTTTCTTGTTCGCAGTGCTTAATCAATTTGCCTTTGGCAAATACGATATCGGCATGCCGTGACAGGCAGGCGTCGGATTTGCCATCCCCAACCAATACCACAGGGCCACCGGACTCCAGCGATAAATTCCGGGCAATCGCACATTTGCAGGTGCCGTTGCCGCCCTCGCAGCCGGCGACCCGGTTGGGGAATGAGATATCAATGCCTTGCGGAATAAAATGCAGGTGATTGGCATATACCGGAATGTCGGGCATGTTCGCACTGCGCATGGCGATTTTGACAGCGTGGTCCAGGCCATCACTGACTATGGCTATCCGGGAAAATTGACTGATATGACGATAAAACGGCAGGAAGCTGGTATCCAGGGATATGCTGCGAAAGAATCCTTCCAGCGTGACATGGTCCGCTTTTACCATACGGATTTGTTGGGTCATGCATTCGACAGCGCTAATCTTGCCATCCAGCCAGTCTTGTTCGATGGATTGCCATGAGTCATCGGCAAAGCGCTCGAGCATCGCATCTACGGTGTCCCTGATTGAGAGAGTGCCATCAAAATCAATAATAAAAAGCATGATGTTTCCTGGGCTCGAATAAAAAGGTTAGAAGTAAGAGGGGGTATATGTACTCAGAATAGTTGGGCTTGCTTACAGCAAACTTACGCAGAATTTCTTCCTGGAGGGAGCAAGAATGCTTTGAGAACGTGGAGAATGACTGCCATACGACTTCATGGAGTGAATGCTCCACATGACTATGTGCCAATAAAATCCTGTGCGATGATGCCATCTGTATTTTGCCAATCTGGGATGAAAGCCTACTGTAAGCTGGTTGACTTACTGTAGGCTTACAGAATTGACACCGACTATTGAAGAGGAAATAGATGCGTATTTTGCTGGTAGAGGACGATGCAACATTGGGTGATGCAGTCAATCGCTCATTGATAAAATCGGGCTACGCGGTAGACTGGGCCAAAGACGGCAATGAAGCTGATTTGGCCTTGCACGGCCAAGTGTATGAAGCTGTTGTACTGGATATTGGCCTGCCTCGGATTGATGGTTTTGAGGTGTTGCGGCGCTTGCGCGCTCGCAAAATTACTACCCCGGTGATTATACTCACCGCCCGGGATAGTGTTGAAGACAAGGTCAAGGGCTTGGATCTAGGAGCCGATGACTATTTGTCGAAGCCTTTCAAACTACCTGAGCTGGAAGCACGCTTACGTGCACATATACGGCGCAGTCATACCGTCACTACATCGACCGTTAAGTATGGACCATTATCTTTTGATACCACAGACCGGTTGGTGACTGCCAATGGCGAGACCCTGGATTTTTCGCCGCGCGAGTTAAGCGTGCTGGAGACTCTGCTACTCAGGGTAGGTCGTGTAGTGAGTAAAGATAGCCTGGTAGAAAACCTGTGTAACTGGAATGAAGACGTGGGCAATAACGCGATTGAAGTTTACGTGCACAGACTGCGTAAAAAGCTGGAGCCTTTTGGCATCAATATCCGTACCGTGCGTGGGCTGGGTTATCTTCTGGACAAGCATCAGGATGCCTAGTCACTCATTACGTAAAAAGCTGCTGCTATGGCTGCTGGTACCTTTGCTGGTTCTGATCGCCATAGACTCCACTATACTTTACAGAATCGCCATGCATTTCCAGCACAAAGCTTTTGATCATGCGTTGGCTGATTCTGCCCTGGATATAGCCGAACTGGTGCATGAATCAAACGAGTCAACGCAGCGATTCCAGTTACGTCCCGAAGTACGTCAGGCTATCCTCTCGGACCAGTTTGACCAAATGTACTACAGTATTATTGATGAAAAGGGCAGCATAGTAGGTGGAGATAGCGATCTCCATTTTGTAGCGCGACCTCGACGCCAGGACAACAAGCCTTATTTTTCTTATACCAACATACGCGGCAATCTGGCGCGAGTTGCTACTAGTTACGTGAGCGTCAATACAGCAAGCGGTGTTCGACCTGTCTATATTCAGGTGGCGGAAACCCTCAACAAGCGTAATCGCCTGGCGAGTCAGATACTGATAGGTATCGTTGTCCCCCAATTGATACTGGTGCTAGCTGCTGTCAGTTTGTTGTGGTTCGGTACCAGACGAGGTCTGCAGCCATTATGGGAGTTGCATAGCTCTTTGGCGCGGCGCTCCCATCGTGACCTGAGCCCGGTGTTGCTGCCAGATATTCCTGATGAAGTGAAGATGCTGGTGGATTCGGTCAATTTGTTCATGTTGCAACTGAAGAATGTGCTGGAGTCGCAAAACCGCTTTATTGCCGATGCTGCTCATCAGTTGCGTACGCCTTTGGCCGGAATGCAGGCCCAACTTGAGCTCGCCCAGCAGGAAAAAGATCCGCTGGAACTGCAGGCTAGCCTGGCAAGAATAGCTAGAAGTCTGGAGCGACTTTCACACTTGGTGAATCAGTTATTGATGCTCGCAAGAAATCAATCTGAAGTGATGCGCACCCTGGATATGCAAACGCTCGACCTGAGTCGCCTGGCGCAGGAGGTGAGCATGGAGATGGTGCCAGCAGCGTTGCAGAAAAGCGTAGACCTTGGTTTTGAATGCGCTGATGATCTATTGCTGATCAAGGGCGATATACGGCGGTTGAAAGAAATGCTTTATAACTTGATAGATAATGCAATCCGCTACAGTGAGGTGGGTGCCAAAATCACGGTTCGTACTTTTCTTGATGAGCATTCGGTAGTGCTAAGTGTCATGGATAATGGTCCAGGCATCCCCGTGGATGAGAGGGAACGGGTTTTTGAGCGCTTTCATCGCGTTATCGGCAGTGAGCAGGAGGGTAGTGGTCTTGGGTTGGCTATCGTTATGGAGATAGCACATATCCATCAGGCAAAAGTGATATTGGAGGATGGTGAGGGTGGAGAAGGCGTGTTGGTGAGTGTGGTATTCAAAGCCGTTGAGCCGGAAATTGCAAATGAACTGCTTAGCCTGGATGCGGATGAGATTTAGATAGTTCAGCCAAGAATACCCACGTCGTGCCAAATTAACGCCCAATAAAAAAGCCTGTCATACAGGCTTTTTTATTGGGCGTTAATAACTTTAAATCGCTATATAACTGGAAGTTTATTGGAAAAAATCCCTCACTTTATCCATCCAGCCTTTGGCTCTTGGGCTGTGCTTGTCGGAGTCCTGCAGGTTGATCACCTCAAGTTCACGCAGTAATTCCCGTTGTTTCTCGGTGAGTTTTACCGGAGTTTCCACTACCACATGGCACATCAGGTCGCCATTTTCATTGCTACGCAAGGGCTTGATGCCTTTTCCACGCAGGCGGAAAGTAGCACCGGTCTGCGTTTCAGCCGGGATCTTCATCTTGGCATGGCCATCCAGTGTTGGGATTTCAATTTCACCGCCCAGTGCCGCAGTGGTGAAACTGATTGGCATCTCACAATGCAGGTTGCCACCTTCACGTTGGAAAATATTGTGCGGTTTGAGATGCACAACCACGTATAAATCACCAGGAGGTCCACCGTTAACACCGGCTTCGCCTTCGCCTGTCAGGCGTATGCGATCGCCTTCATCCACACCCGCGGGGATTTTGACCGAAAGCGTTTTATGCTGTTTGACGCGACCAGCGCCTTGGCAGGTAACGCAAGGTTCTTTCACCATTTTCCCGCTGCCGTGACATTTCGGACAAGTCTGCTGTACCGAGAAGAAGCCTTGCTGCATGCGTACCTGGCCGTGTCCGCCGCAGGTGGTACATGTTACAGGCTGCGTACCGGGTTTTGCACCGGAACCGTGGCAAGTGTCGCATTCGGCCATGACCGGGATGCGGATCTTGGTTTCGGTGCCGCGTGAAGCATCCTCCAGCGAGATTTCCATGTTGTAGCGCAAGTCAGCGCCACGATACACGTTGGAGCGGCGCCCACCCGCAGCACCGCCAAATATGTCGCCAAATATGTCGCCGAAAGCATCTGAGAAGTTGCCAAATCCCTGTCCACCAGGTCCTGGGCCCGCGCTGGGGTCTACGCCGGCATGGCCATACTGGTCATAGGCCGCGCGTTTCTGGTCGTCCGAAAGCATCTCGTAGGCCTCTTTAGCCTCCTTGAAGTTTTCTTCTGCCTTGGGGTTATCCGGATTGCGATCCGGATGGTGCTTCATCGCCAGTTTGCGATAAGCCTTTTTGATTTCATCCTCGGATGCGTCGCGATTAACGCCAAGGACTTCATAGTAGTCACGTTTTGCCATGTGTTATTGCCATATATGGTTAGCTGCTAAATGCAACAAAACACACCAGCCTGAATTAGCGCCAGTGTGTCCTGATTGCGTATAAAAATGCTTACTTCTTGTCGTCTTTAACTTCTTCAAATTCCGCATCGACGATGTCTGCATCAACAGTCTTTTCGGTAGGCTCACCTGCTGGGCCGGCTTCTGCGTTGCCGCTTTCTGCCTGCTGCTGGGCGTAAACCTTTTCACCTAGTTTCTGTGAAGCTTCCATCAGGGCACTGCTCTTAGCCTCGATAGTGTCTTTGTCATCCGACTTGATAGCTTCTTCAGCTTCCTGCAGGGCAGTTTCGATCTTCTCTTTTTCGCCAGCATCCAGTTTATCACCATGTTCAGCCAATGACTTCTTGACGCTATGGATCATGCCGTCTGCGGCATTGCGTGCATCTACCAGTTCACGCAGTTTGTGATCTTCTTCCGCATGAGCGGCTGCATCTTCTTCCATGCGCTTGATTTCATCTTCGGACAAACCTGAGTTGGCCTTGATGGTGATCTTGTTTTCTTTGCCGGTAGCCTTGTCTTTGGCAGACACATGCAGGATACCGTTGGCATCGATGTCAAAAGTCACTTCAATTTGCGGCATGCCGCGTGGTGCCGGTGGGATATCGCTCAGGTTGAACTGGCCCAGGCTCTTATTGCCTGCAGCCATTTCTCGCTCACCTTGCAGCACCTGGATAGTCACAGCATTCTGGTTGTCATCTGCAGTAGAGAACACTTGCGATGCCTTGGTAGGAATCGTGGTGTTCTTTTTGATGAGCTTGGTCATGACACCACCCAGGGTTTCAATACCCAGGGACAATGGGGTTACGTCCAGCAGCAACACGTCTTTAACGTCGCCTTGTAATACACCGCCTTGAATGGCAGCACCAACCGCTACGGCTTCATCAGGGTTTACGTCTTTACGTGGCTCTTTGCCGAAAATTTCCTTAACCTTCTCTTGCACTTTAGGCATACGGCTTTGGCCGCCAACCAGAATCACGTCAGCGATATCTTCGATCTTCACGCCAGCATCCTTCAATGCCGTGCGGCAAGGGGCAATGGTGCGTTCGATCAGGTCTTCAACCAGGGACTCGAACTTGGTGCGGGTGATCTTGACCACCAAGTGCTTAGGGCCAGTGGCATCTGCCGTGATGTAAGGCAGGTTGACTTCGGTCTGTTGTGCTGAAGACAGTTCGATCTTGGCTTTTTCTGCAGCTTCTTTCAGGCGTTGCTTAGCCAGCAGGTCGTTACGCAGATCCAGGCCATTTTCCTTCTTGAACTCGTCAGCCAGGAAATCGATCATGCGGTTATCGAAGTCTTCACCGCCGAGGAAAGTATCACCATTGGTGGAAAGTACTTCAAACTGGTGTTCGCCATCGATTTCGGAGATTTCGATGATGGAGATGTCGAAAGTACCACCGCCCAAGTCATACACCGCGATCTTGCGATCACCTTCCTGCTTGTCCATACCGAATGCCAGTGCGGCAGCGGTAGGTTCGTTGATAATGCGCTTAACGTCCAGGCCAGCGATACGGCCGGCATCTTTAGTGGCTTGGCGTTGGCTGTCGTTGAAATAGGCCGGTACCGTAATCACGGCTTCTGTCACTTCTTCGCCGAGGTAGTCTTCAGCGGTTTTCTTCATCTTGCGCAATACTTCTGCCGAGATTTGTGGCGGTGCCATCTTGGTGCCACGCACTTCTACCCATGCGTCGCCGTTATCGGCCTTGGCAATGGTGTAAGGCATCAGACCGATGTCCTTTTGCACTTCTTTTTCGTCAAAGCGACGCCCGATCAGGCGCTTCACCGCATACAGTGTGTTCTTGGGGTTGGTCACAGCCTGGCGTTTTGCCGGTGCGCCCGCCAGAATTTCGCCATCGTCCTGATAAGCGATAATTGAAGGGGTTGTGCGTGTACCTTCAGCATTTTCGATAACGCGTGGCTTACCGCCTTCCATCACGGCAACGCAGGAGTTTGTAGTGCCTAAGTCAATGCCAATAATTTTACCCATAATGGTTTCCTCTATAGATCTGAATTTAAGTTCTTAATTAAAAGTTTGTAATACCGATGTTCTGAAAGTGGGGACTTATTCTTGTGTTTCAAGTCCCTACCGTAAATTTTGTGATGAATTAGCTTTTTGCTTTTACTACCATCACCAGCGCTGGCCTCAGTACACGTTCGTTCAGGGTGTAGCCCTTTTGCAAAACGCTGAGTATGGAGTTGGGTTCGCCATCGGCCTCAATCGCACTGATAGCCTGATGCTTGTTGGGGTCGAACTTTTCACCAACCGGGTTGATTTCGGCAATGTTAAATTTCTCGAAAACCGCACCAAGTTGCTTGGAGGTCAGTTCTACGCCGTTTTTATAGCTTTCGAGGGTGGCTGTTTCCACGCTGAGCGCAGCTTCCAGGCTGTCCTTGACGGCAAGTAACTCATTGGAGAATTTCTCCAGTGCGTATTTCCTTGCCTTGTCGATATCATCCGCTGCACGGCGGCGGATGTTTTCACCCTCGGCTTTTACATACAGCACTGCTGCCTGTTGTTCGGCAAGCTGGGCTTCCAGCTCTGCAATCCTGTCCTCGGGTGAGACAGGTACTTGCATAGGCTCTGTGTGAGCTTGCTGATCCGGATTCTGATCTTCTTGTTGCATGGGGTTGTCCTTCATTAAGTGTTAGCTTGATTAGGTAATTTTTGATTTAACAAAACGTTAAAAAAGTAATGGGGATGACTTTTGCCATTTCAAGCCCAAACAGAAAAATTTTGTGGGTTATCTAAGCTAATCAGCTATTAAATCAAGGGCGACAGTGCGGTGATGACTTCGTGCGGGGAGGGGGATTGCGATTTGCCGCCAATATTGAGGGCGATGCTGTTTTTTCCAGGATAAATGCCGGTGAGGCTGGGATCAGTATCGGTATAAATGGCAATAGTTGGACGCTTAAGTGCAACGGCCAGATGCGCCAGCCCGGTATCAACCCCCACTGCCGCTTTTGCGCGAGCGATAATAGCAGCAAGCTTGGTCAAGCCGAGCTTGGGCAGGATCATGCAATCGGGTACTTTTTTGGCAATAGCTTTTGCGCGGTCAAGTTCAGCTTCGGTGGCCCAAGGCAGCAGTAATGTGAGTTCGTGTTGCGACAAGTACTCACCCAGGGCAATCCAGTGTGGCACCGGCCACAATTTTGAATCACGGCTGGTGGCATGCAAACCCACCACATAAGCTTGCGGTAATGTGGTGTTGGTTTGCGTGTCGGTAGCCAGCCTATCCGCGTCCAGACCGTAATCCGGCGCAGTGGTGGGCACTGGATAACCTAGTGCTAACGCTGACAGCTCGCGGTTTCTTAGCACGGCGTGCTGGTTGCGAGCGCTGAAGTAGCTATGCTGATACAGGCGTGCAGCCAGGGGTTCGCGCGCGGACTGGGCATCCTGTCCATAGCGCTTGCCGTTAGCCAGCCTACTGATCATGGCACTCTTGATTAAGCCTTGCGTATCCAGGATGTAGTCGTAATTCTGACTGCGTAATTGCGTTCTGAATGCGGCCATGTCCTGCCAGGTTTTCCTGCTCAGCAAATGTTTGCGCCAGCGCCGTATGGCGACAGGAATCACCTGGCTAACATCATGGTGTAGCCTGGGGATTTCGGCAAAACTTTCTTCAACAACCCAATCGAAAACAGCACTTGGATAATGTGCGCGAATGTCGGCAATGACAGGCAGGTTGTGGATGACATCGCCCATGGACGAGGTTTTTACAAGGAGGATACGAGGCATAACTGCCATTTTCGCATACAATTGCCACTTTACTTAACCGTCGGTGACCGCCGTTGAGATTCGCGTTCCTCATTTTCAAGTATTTCCCTTTTGGCGGTATGCAACGAGACATGTTACGTATTGCCCGCGAACTGGTGAAGTTGGGGCATACCGTTGAGATTTTTGCTATTTCCTGGGAAGGCGATATGCCGGAGCAGGGAATACGGGTACATGTGCTACCCACCCCAGGCTGGATCAATTACCAGCGTTACCAAC
>JBAZTJ010000015.1:22188-22619 GCA_041662005.1 Candidatus Methylopumilus sp. | reverse complement strand
TCAAGCATACAGGCGAGGCCTGTGATTTGGTGGTGGGGTTTAATCGTGCGAAAGGGCTGGATGCCTATTTTGCGGCTGATCCCTGTTTTATCGAGCGTGCCCATGTGCAGCGTAATTTCCTGTACCGGTTGACTCCCAGGTATCGCTGGTTTCAGCAGTGTGAACAGGCGATTTTTTCTGCCGGATCCAATTGCAGCATATTGCTGTTATCCAATCAGGAAAAGCTGGATTTCCAGAAATGGTATCAAACCCCAGAACAATATTTTCACTTTATCCCGCCGTATCTTTCTAGTGAGCGACTGGCGCTTCAAGGTCGGAGTGAAATGCGCAGTTACCTGCGAAACGCTTTCAACTTTGCGGCCCAGGATTTTGTTTTTCTGCTGGTAGGCTCGGGTTTTTACATGAAGGGCCTGGATAGAGCCATTAAAGCA
>JBAZTJ010000015.1:18780-22170 GCA_041662005.1 Candidatus Methylopumilus sp. | reverse complement strand
TGTTTTGCCCAATGTCCGGCTGGTTGCGGTGGGACAGGACAACCCCAAGCCTTTTAATAAACTGGCAGAAAAACTGGGTGTTGGTAAACACCTGCATATATCAACAGGCCGTTCTGATATCCCGCAGCTAATGCAGGGCGCCGATGTTTATGTGCATCCCGCCTATCGTGAAAATACAGGGCTTGTGCTGCTTGAAGCCCTGGCTAGCGGCTTGCCTGTGCTGGCGACGGCAACTTGCGGCTACGCCTACCATATCAAAGAGGCTGATGCCGGGCGTGTAGCAGATGCACCTTTTAGCCAAGCGGCTTTTGATGCGCTTTTCTACGAAATGGTGGCCACTCAGCAGAGAGATGCCTGGAGCCAAAACGGCATTGCCTATGCCCAGCAACTCATGAGGGCCAATGATGGTAGCGCAGAAGCCAATATCCTGACGGCGTTGGCTCGCCAGAAAACAGGCCGGCATACCCAGGATGGTCACAACCTGAATGATTAAGACTCGCGAACTACTCCATGTCCCCCAGCCTTTAATGAAGTTGTTAGGTGGGGTGCGGCTATTTGATCAGTTGATGGCGATGCAAGGGGAAGCCTTTCGCGATGTTCCGGGGCGACGCACCATACAGGTCAGCCTGGGCGGGGAAAGTTACTTTATCAAGCAACATTTCGGGGTGGGCTGGGCTGAGATAATCAAAAACCTGTTGAGTCTGAAGTCGCCCATCGTCAGTGCCAGGACTGAATGGCAGGCCATACAGAAGCTCAACGCAATCGGCATACCGACCACGCCACTAGTGGCCTACGGCGAGCGTGGATGCAGTCCGGCAGCGATAGAGTCTTTTGTACTCACCCAGGATTTGGGCGATATTGTCTCACTGGAGACTTTATGTGCGGACTGGCCGAACAATCCGCCAGATGCCAGATTCAAACGCCAGCTCATTATGGCGGTTGCCAGTATTGCACGCACGCTGCATGACAACGGCATGAACCATCGCGATTTCTATATCTGCCATTTTTGCCTGGATAAGAAGCGCCTGGCTACCGGCGAAGTTTACCTGTACCTGATCGATTTGCATCGTGTCGGCATGCGTAGCCAGATTCAATCCAGTGCTCGCATGAAAGACATGGCGGCATTGTATTTTTCTGCGATGGATATTGGATTAACGCGTCGCGATTACCTGAGGTTTTTACGGGCTTACCGTCAGCAGCCGTTGGCCACGACTTTTGCGTCTGAACGAGACTTCTGGCAAAAGGTGTCGATACGCGCCCAACAGCTTTACCTCAAGTTTCATAAAGTCATGCCCCAAGAACTTCCGATGGAAAGATAGTCTGTTGATCACAAAAAACTTTAAAGTGTTGCTGCTTGTTCTGCTCGTGTTGATTCCAGCCTTGTATGTCGGTCTCGGCAACCGGCCGGTTTACAAAATACAGGAAGTCCGCATCGCTGAAACCTCCCGTGAAATGCTGGTGAGCGGCGACTGGATCGTACCTAGATACAACGGTGAGCTGCGCTTGCAAAAACCGCCCTTGCCATACTGGCTGACAGCCGCCAGCTATAAGGTGTTTGGAGTGAGCGAGGCTGCTGCGCGCGTCCCTTCGATCATTTTCAGTGCGCTCACCGCGGTATTGCTGTTTGTCTGGGTAAGCCGAACCACCAGCCTGCCAGCTGCCGCCAATGGAGCACTGATACTGGTCACTACTTTTATCGGCTTGCGCTACTCACGTAGCGGTGAGGCTGATGCCACCCTGATGTTTTTTATCACGGCGGCGTGCTTTTATGGATACCAGATACTGCAAGGCCAGGCGACAAAATGCAAGGTGCTGCTTTTTTATCTGGCAATAGGCTTGGGTTTCCTCACCAAGGGGCCGGCGGGCATTGCTATCCCGCTACTGACGGTGGTTGCTGCTGCCTTGCTGCTGAAGCGGCAATCGGCTTTGAAGTCGGCCTGGAGCCCATTGGGTTTGCTGTTGTTTGCCGTGGTGGCTTTCGGCTGGTATGGCTGGATACTGTGGCAGTTGCCCGAGATTGCCCAACAGTTCATGAGCAAACAGGTCGATGAGACGTTTATCTCGGGTACGCATGCCAAGCCTTTGTGGTGGTATATGGTGCATATCTTCGATTTCTATGCGCCATGGGGGCTGCTGCTGATCCCGGCCGGCATCTGGGCTTATAAGAGTCGCCCTCTGCCGACCATGGTGCAGTACGGCTTGGTGTGGCTAGCCGTCGTATTTGCCTTGTTGACTTTTACCGTGAATAAACAAGTGCAATATGCCTTGTTATTCGCGCCGCCGGTGGCAATATTGCTGGGACATTACCTTGAGCTGGCCAGGCATGGTTTTGCCAGGTTTAACCGGGTTGTGCTTTATCTGTTCTGCGTGGTTTTACTAGGGGTGTTGGCATATGTCTGGCATAAACACAGCGCATTTGACTGGCAGAGCCTGTCGCTAGCGGCTCTGATCTTGCTGGCATTTGCGTTGCGACGCATGTTTGCCTTGAATATGCCAAGCACTCCGATTTTGATGGTGGCAGGACTGACGGCCTTGGCCTATGTGTACGGGGAAATTAATCTGGCCAGCGATGCCGAAAAGACAGATGCGCCACTAATGATGGCCAGGTATAAGTCTCTCGATGCGCTATATCAAGGTGTGCCATCTGATGGCGCCATTTCCTATTATGCAGGGCGTGTGATTCCGCCTTTAAAGGCGGACGCCATTCTCAAACTGCTGAGCCGGCAGCCGGAAGTCATGTTAATTGCCAAGAAGATGCCTGAGATCGCAGGTGTGTGCGCACAGGCTGTCAGTGCCGAAGGTCAACTAACGCTATGGAAACTGACACTCCAGCCATGAGTGCAAGCTTGCAGCAACTTACGTGCGGCGAGAGTGGCACCTTCAGTTTGCAGTTGAGTGGTGGCTCGGTATTCGATTGCATAGAGATTGTGCGGCGAGTCCCCAATAAGCGCCTGGTGTGCAGAGGTTTATGGAACGGCCAGGCCGTCTATGCGAAATTATTTATCGGGGCGCAGTCAGCACGATATGCCAGGCGCGATATGGCTGGCGTGCAGATGTTAGTTCAGGCAGGCATACGTACACCGTCACTGCTCTTTCATGGCACTAGCCAGGATAGCCATGCGCAGGTCTTGCTGTTTGCAGAAGTTGTGGGCGCGGTGAATGCAGAACAATCCATGCAGTTGCTGGACTCAGATCAGGCCGCGCGCTTGCACCTAGCCTGTCAGCTGGTTGCAGAAGTTGCAGCACATCATCGCTCAGGGTTGATCCAGGGGGATTTGTACCTCAAGAATTTTCTGCTGCAGGATAACCAGATTTACACGCTGGATGGGGATGGCATTCAGCCAGCTCTGGTGATATTCAAACAGCGTCAGGCATTACTGAATCTGGCGC
>JBAZTJ010000015.1:6368-18770 GCA_041662005.1 Candidatus Methylopumilus sp. | reverse complement strand
CTGATATCCAAGTTTGATGTGGTCGACGTAGTTGCCTGGTTACCGCAACTGCTTGCGGAGTATGCCGCTGTGAGAGGCTGGCAGAACACTCCCGGCCTGGACAAGATGCATCGCCTGGTAGCGAGCCATCGTCTTGTTATGGCAAAAAAATACGCCGATGAAAAGGTGTTTCGTCGCTGCTCTGATGTACATATTGAGAAAGTACATGGGGATTTTGTGGCGATTGCCCGACCATTTCTTTCCACAGGTTTGGTGCAGGCGCTACAAAAACCGGATGCATTGTTAAACGCTGATACAGCCCAGCGAATAAAGAGCGGTAACACCTGTACTGTCAGCCTTGCGCAAGTCGATGCGCGAAAAGTGGTCGTCAAGCGGTACAATATCAAAAGTATAGGGCATGGTTTGAGCCGGGCATTTCGCCAGACGCGTGCTGCCGCTTCATGGGCAAATGCACATAGGCTGATGATTCTTGGGATAGCGACAGCTGCGCCAGTCGCTTTGTATGAAAAGCGCATAGGCATTATCAGGCGGCAATCCTATTTTCTCGCAGAGTATGTGGATGCCCCGGATGTCGCACAGTTTTTTGCAGACACGGACATTACTTTAGCACAAAAGGAAATCGCAGCAGCAAGCATCGCCCGGCTGTTTTACCAACTGAAGTTGCTGATGATTTCACATGGTGATTTCAAGGCCAGTAATATCAAGATGGTTGAAAACAGGCCTGTGCTGATCGATCTGGACAGTCTCAGGCAACATCGTTGCCTGTGGTTTTTTGAGCAAGGCCATGTGCGTGACCTGAAAAGGTTTTTAAGAAACTGGCCGCAATGCTCAGCAACACAGCAGTTGTTGCTAGCCGCTTTTAGCCAAGTATATGAAGATACCAGCCTGCTTGAGCAAGCTGGCATGATGATTAAGTAACGCGAATTTGAGTAAAGCGAAAAAAGTATGATTATTTTAGGTTTATCCGGTGCCTTGGGGCATGACCCTTCTGCCGCTATTCTGGTGGATGGCAAGATTGTCGCAGCAGCAGAAGAGGAGCGCTTTATCCGCGATAAGCACGCCAAGAACAAGTTCCCGCTTGAGGCTGCCAAATATTGCCTGAAAGAAGCCGGTATCCGGCCTGAGCAGGTCGATATTGTGGCATTTCCTTATGGTGAAATTCCTTTAACTTCGACTGCGCGCTGGCATTACGCCAAGCGCCACTGGTATGCACCGGACCGTGCGCTGGATGCCATTTTCAATGGTAATCGTCGCTACCGCCGCAACCGCGACAAGGCGCTGGCGTTAATGGCGGAGTTGGGACTGAGCAATGCCAAATATGTGCCGGTAGAGCATCATTTATCGCACGCCAGTAGTGCCTATCATTTGAGCGGTTTCAAGGAAAAAACGGCGATTGTCGGCATTGACGGCAAAGGCGAATATGCCACCACCTTCTTTGGTTATGGCGAAAACGGCAAGATACACAAGATCAAGGAATTCTACGACCCTGATTCGCTGGGCGGCATGTATGGGGCCATTACAGAATATCTTGGCTTCGAGATGCTGGATGGCGAGTTCAAGGTGATGGGCATGGCGCCTTACGGTGATGCCAGCAAATATGACTTGTCGCGCCTGGTCACCTTTGAAGATGGCGACTTGCGTGTGAACACTGAGTTGGTGAATGTGGTGGGCTTGCGTCGCTACAAGGAGAATGGCAAAGGGTATTACTTTACGCCGGAGCTGATCGAATGGCTTGGACCTAAGCGCGAGGGCGATGAAATCGACGATCCTTACATTCACTATGCCGCATCGGTGCAGGCTTTGCTGGAAGATGTCGCGCTGAAGATGATTGACTACTATGTCGGCGATATCATTCGCGAAACAGGGCGTATTGCCATGGCTGGCGGGGTCGCACTTAACGTCAAGTTGAACCAGCGCATCATTGCCATGCCGGGAGTGAAGGAGCTGTTTGTGCAACCGGCATCGGGTGATGCGGGTACTGCATTGGGCGCAGCAAGCTTTGTTGCGGCAGAAATGGGTGAGCAAGTCGAGGCCATGCAACATGCCTATCTTGGCCCATCGTTTACCACGGAAGAGTGCATTGCGGCCTGCGAGGCGCATCCTGCCAAGCCAAAATTTACACGCGTAGAAAATGCCCCGGTGAAAGGCGCTGAGTTGCTGGCTGCCGGTAATCCGCTGGCCTGGTTTCAGGGACGCATGGAATTTGGTCCGCGCTCCCTGGGTTGCCGCAGCATTCTGGGAGACCCTAGTCATCCGGGCGTAGCCGATCGCATTAATGCGCAGATCAAATATCGCGAACGCTGGCGTCCATTCTGCCCATCCATGCTGGATAGGGTGGCAGAAGACATCCTGCAAACCAGCCATCCAGCCCCTTATATGACCTTCACTTTTGATGTTGCAGAACATTGGAAGCCGCGAATTCCTGAGGTTGTGCATGAGGATGGCACTGCGCGTGCGCAGGTAGTCACCCAAGCCACCAACCCGCGCTATTATGCGTTGATCGAAGAGCTGGAGCGCTTGCGTGGCGTGCCAGTGGTGCTGAATACCTCACTCAATCGCCGCGGTGAGCCCATGATATGCAGCCCTACTGATGCCCTAAATATGTTTTATGGCTGTGATTTAGAGTATCTTTTAATGGAAGATGTCTTGGTCAGCAAGGTGTAACCAGGTGTTGAGATTTTCGTTAGTAATTTGATTGTTAAAGAGATAATTGCCATCAACTTCTTGATTTGACGATACCCCCTGCTTTGGGGATAATCAAAGACCAAACCTATTTTTTAGCGTAGATGTGAACCTGTATACATGAAACAAATCCTGAATGAAGTTACCGAGCGTATCCGTGAGCGCAGCACACCTACACGTAAAGCCTATCTGCAACGTATAGATCAGATTATTAACCGTCCACGCGGCAGTGACCGCATGGGCTGTGCCAATGTGGCGCATGCGTTTGCTGCTATGCCCGCCAATGACAAATTCCGTATTGTTGCGGAGAAGGCCATCAATATAGGCATTGTGACTGCCTATAACGATATGTTGTCTGCGCACCAGCCATACCAGACTTATCCAGACATCATCAAGGATGAAGCACACAAGCAAGGTGCCACGGCACAAGTGGCTGGTGGTGTACCTGCCATGTGCGATGGGATCACCCAGGGTGAACCCGGCATGGAGCTTAGCCTGTTCTCGCGCGATACCATTGCGATGAGCACGGCAATTGCCTTATCTCACGATGTATTCGATGCGGCTCTATTGCTGGGCGTGTGTGACAAGATCGTCCCGGGGTTGTTGATCGGTGCGCTGCAATTCGGTCACTTGCCCTGCGTGTTCGTGCCGGCTGGTCCTATGAGTACCGGGCTGGATAACACCAGCAAATCCAAGGTACGTGAAAAATACGCGCAAGGCCTGGTTGGTCGTGAAGAGTTGCTGGCTTCAGAGTCAGCGGCATACCATGGCCCGGGTACCTGTACTTTCTATGGTACGGCCAACAGTAACCAGATGCTGCTGGAAGCCATGGGCCTGCATGTGCCGGGCTCTGCCTTTGTGCATCCACATGACGGCATGCGCGAGATGCTGACGCGTGAAGCTGTGCGTACTGTGTTGTCTAACACTCAGGGCCAACGCTTTACGCCTATCGGCCGACTGGTGGATGAGCGTGTGATCGTCAATGCCATCGTAGCCTTGCTGGCGACTGGCGGTAGTACCAACCATTGTATCCACTGGGTTGCCGTGGCGCGTGCTGCAGGCATCCTGATTGACTGGTCAGACTTCTCCAAACTATCACAGGCGACACCATTGCTGTCACGCGTTTACCCGAATGGTTCTGCCGATGTAAACCAATTCCAGGAGGCTGGTGGCCCAAGCTTTGTGATACGCGAGTTGATCAATGGCGGTTACATGCACGATGACGTTTCCTCGGTAGTGATAGGTGGCTTGCGCGATTTCTGCAAGAAACCGATCAAGAGCGATGACAACTTGGTGTGGGTTGATCTGCCGGAAGAGTCTCCAGATGAAACTATTCTGCGTACCACCAGCAAACCGTTCAGTGCTTCAGGCGGTTTACGCCTGTTGACAGGTAATCTTGGCCGGTCAGTGATCAAGAGCTCATCCGTGCCGGAAGATCGCCAGATCATTGAAGCGCCAGCGATTGTATTCAATGGACAGGAAGAGTTGCTGGCCGCATTTGAACGCGGCGAACTGGAAAAAGACTTTATCGCTGTCGTACGTTTCCAGGGCCCGCGTGCTAATGGCATGCCTGAACTGCATAAATTGACCCCGCCGCTATCCGTGTTGCAAAACATGGGATTCAAAGTAGCGATTGTGACCGATGGCCGTATGAGTGGCGCGTCTGGCAAAGTCCCGGCTGCAATTCATGTCAGTCCGGAAGCGCTGGCTGGCGGTGCTATTGGCAAAGTCAGGGATGGCGATATCATTCGCCTCAATGCCATCGTCGGTACGCTGAACGCACTGGTGGATGAGGATGAGTGGCAATCTCGTACTAACGCCACCATGACGGAGGCGCAACGCAACAATAATGGCCACGGTATTGGGCGTGAGTTATTTGGCGGTATGCGCAAGAATGTGCACTCAGCCGAAGAAGGCGCCGTCACCTGGCTTTAAGCTGTTTGAAAATATAATTTATCCTGCGTTACTTTCGCTCGCCGTACTATCCGTAGGGTCTTCGCTCAAGTGCCTTGCCTAAATTAATTTTGAAACAGCTTGCCGGATTGCATATGCAGCATGAAGTGCCTGAAAATTTAAATTCAATATCATAGTAGAGAGAAATATGAATACATTAGAACTAGCTACCCACGGCCCAGTGATACCCGTAATCGTGATCAACCGTGTTGAGGATGCCGTACCTATGGCAGAAGCCTTGCTTGAAGGTGGTATCAAGGTATTGGAAGTGACTTTGAGAACTGCATGCGCTCTCCAGGCCATGGAAGCGATTGCCAAGGCCGTGCCTGATGCAATTCTCGGTGCAGGAACCGTACGCAGTGTTGCCGATGCAAAGGCAGCCAAGGATGCCGGCTGTACCTTTGCGGTAAGCCCTGGTTATACCAGCCAGGTCGGTTTGGCTTGTCGGGATATTGGCTTGTCGCTGTTGCCTGGCGTTTCCACTGGGTCTGAAATCATGATGGCTAACGCTGATGACTATTACTTTCTCAAGCTCTTCCCCGCGGTTGCTGTGGGCGGTATCAATCTGCTGAAAGGTTTTGCCGGCCCGTTTACTGATGTTAAATTCTGCCCAACTGGCGGTGTTACCGTTGAAACTGCTCCACAATTCCTGGCACTGCCTAACGTGATTGTGTGCGGCGGTACCTGGCTGACTCCGGCGGATGCTGTCGCTGCCGGTAACTGGGCGCAAATTACCAAGCTGGCACGCGAGGCAAGTGCTATCAAGGCTTGAAGTTGAACCATTGATGTTAGGCCGTTAGGCTTATTAAAAACCTATATTTGGCATACTCTGCTGAATATAGGTTTTTGAATTTTATAGGTGCGCGAAATGCCACAAATTGATGTATCCCAATACAAAACCATCATTTTTGATTGCGATGGAGTCGTACTGGATTCAAACCAGCTGAAGATCCAGGCGTATTTCGATACTGCGATTAAATTCGGCGCGACTGAAAAGCAAGCCAAGGCACTAGTTGATTATCATGTGTTGCTTGGTGGTATTTCTCGGTATACCAAGTTTGAGTATTTCCTTCTTGAAATTTTGGGGCAACCTGCCACCGAATCGGCTATGCAACAGCTGTTTGATGACTTCGGCCGCGAGGTTGAACGCTTGCTGAGCGATTGTGAAATTGCTCCTGGCCTTGATGAGTTGAGGCAGGCTACCCCGATGGGCAGGTGGCTGGTTGTTTCAGGGGGCGACCAAATTGAGCTGGGTAAGATATTTATGCAAAGAGGAATATCTCACTTCTTTGACGCCGGTATCTTTGGTAGCCCGGACAATAAGGATGAAATTTTAGCGCGCGAGTTGACGCATGGTAAAATCGTCAAACCCGCATTATTTTTAGGGGATAGTAAATATGACCATGTGGCTTCTACCGCAGCAGGTCTGGACTTCATTTTTTTAAGTGGATGGACCGATTTTGAAGGCTGGCAAGAATATTGCTCAAGTAACAAAATTGTGGTGTTAACAAGTATTGGTGATTTGATACACAATAATAATTAGAAATTTTGAAAGGTTTCCCCATTTAATGTCCTCCCATTTCACTCTACCCACTCAGTTATCAGTGGTGGTGCCTGTTCGCAATGAGCAGGATAACGTGGCCACGTTGATTGCAGAAATTGATGCCGCATTAAAACACCTAAGCTATGAAATTATTTATGTAGATGATGGCAGTACGGATGCAACATTTAGCCGACTTAAGCAACTGCAAAATAAGTATGAACTGCGCATAATCCGTCATGCAAAAAGTTGCGGGCAGAGTACAGCGGTCAGAACAGGTGTTAAAGCCTCCAGGTATGATTGGGTGGCGACGCTGGATGGGGATGGCCAGAATGACCCGGCAGACATTCCCAAGCTATTGGCAGCGCTGGTTGATGGTGTAGAACTGGTTGGCGGAAATAGGCGCGAGAGTCGTCGCGACACCTGGGTGAAGCGGCTCTCATCAGTGATTGCTAACGGCGTAAGATCACGCATGTTACGGGATGACACGCCAGATACCGGTTGCGGATTAAAACTGTTTTCACGTGCGGCATTTCTGGATTTACCCTATTTCGACCATATGCACAGGTTTTTGCCTGCCCTGATTAAGAGGCGCGGCGGCAAGATACTGTCTGTGCCGGTGGGTCACCGGAACCGCGAGCATGGCAAATCCAACTATGGCACCCTGGACAGGTTGATGGTTGGCATTGTGGATTTATTTGGTGTCGCATGGCTGCAACGGCGTGCAAAGATACCCACTACTACAGAAGAGTAAACATGGATCACGGCATAGGTTATTTTTTGGCTCACTTGATTGAGGCCTTGCGTAGTTACGTAACAGGCATGCCCACGACAGATTTAATCTGGCTGGGCATAGGCTTGGTCGGGCAATGCCTGTTTATGATGCGCTTTATCGTGCAATGGATACATAGCGAGCGTCACCAGCAAAGCCTGATCCCTGTGAGTTTCTGGTACCTGAGTCTTTCTGGCGGCTTGATCGTGTTGGCTTATGGTTTTCACCGTGCTGACCCTGTGATTATCCTTGGTCAGTTGCCAGGCACTATTGTGTACACAAGAAATCTGATGCTGCTACAGCGAACATCCGGGCAATCCAATGCGCAGGATGTATAAGGGGATGTTGCCCATACCCTCTCCGGCGAACGCTATTATAGTGCATTACTATCAGGCTCCTTGTGCATAGCGCATCAACTAAAACCTACCCAAGGCTCCTCTTTTTTACGCTGGCATTAAGCTTGGTAATCCTGTTCTGGGCGCTCGGGACTACCCAGTTGCTATCCTTGAACGAGGGTCGCAGGGCGCTCGCAATCAAGGAAATGTATCTCAGTGGTGATTGGTTGCTGCCGCATCTCAATGGTGAGCTATACCTCACCAAACCCCCGTTGCTTTACTGGATATCGAACGTGTTTTCCAGCATATCTGGCGGCGTGAATGAATGGACGTTGCGGTTACCCTCGGCAATAGCAGCCCTGGCTGTGTTGTGGATGGTTTACCGATATGTGCTTAAGAATTTTGGACAATGGCCAGCACTATTCAGCATGCAACTGCTGATAGCCAACGCAGGTTTTGCCATGCTTGCACGCCGAGTGGAAATCGAAATGCTGCTTACTGCGCTGTGCGCAGGGGCTCTATTCTCCGCCATACACTACATTCAAGGGCAGGCTGGCAAGTTCTGGATATACCTGAGCTATGCATTGCTAGGTTTCGCCCTGCTCACAAAAGGCCCTGTAGTCTTGCTGTTTGTTACCTTGCCGTTGCTCGTTGTCGCTATCTGGACGAAGGATGCCCGGGTAAAGCAGGTGCTGCTTAGTTGGCAAGGCTGGGCCTTATTCCTGTTGGTGGGTTTATCCTGGTATGCAGCCGTCACCTGGCAGCTAGGGCCTGATCTATGGGCCTCTATCGCCAAACGCGATATGCTGGGAAAAATGCAGTCAGAGGCTGCAAAACCTTTGTTGAGTTATGTTGCCTGGATCGCGGTTGATTTTCTCTTGCTGATAGGCTTGCTGGCGATACGGCCCAAAGCTTTACTCAACGCCTATGGCAGCCAGCAGAAATTCCTGATCCCAATGTTAGCCATCTTGGTGCCGGTGGTGGTTTTCTCCCTGTTTGGCAATAAGCATGCAAAATATTTGCTGCCTATCTATCCATTTATCGCCGTCATATTGGCAGTACAACTGGGGCTTATTTTCAACCATGCGGGTAAAGTTGGCAGGATACTGATTTTAAGTCTGGGTGCATTATTACCTTTGATTTTTGCCATTTACTACGTATTTGTCGAAGCACGTTTTTTTGATTACCGGGTCACGGCATTTCCTCAGTTCCAGAAATGGAGTACAGAAATCCAGCCAGCGGAGTTGTATGCCTATCGCGAGATTGATAGCCGCTTGATTTATTACTCAAATAAGCCTGTGCTCGAACTTGATCAGGCAAAATTTACGCAAATGCAGACATCGAAGCAGCCATTTCTTTTATTGGTAGAAGATGAATACATTAACAAAATTGCACCATTGGCCGATTGCCGGGTGAGGGAATTCAAGCCCTACTTGAAAAAGCATAAATCATTGCAAGTATTTGGCTTCGGTAAAGCGTGCAGCCATGATTTAAATAATATCTATTGAGTGCATTGGACTAAGTAAACATATGGCGATGAAAGTCTTTGTTACCGGAGCTGCAGGGTTTATTGGGTATCACGTAGCAATCAAGTTGCTTGAACGTGGCGACATCGTGATTGGCATCGATAATCTTAATGATTATTACGACGTAAGGCTTAAAGAGGCGCGGTTGGCGGCTATTCAAGCCCACCCCAAAGCACATAATTTTAAGTTCGTGAAATTGGATCTGGCTGAACGCGAGGCCACGGCCGAACTATTTACTATTGAAAAGCCATCACACGTTGTCCATCTTGCTGCCCAAGCCGGCGTGCGCTATTCACTGGTCAATCCGCACGCTTATATCAGCAGCAATATTGTTGCCTTCACCAATGTGCTAGAGGCATGCCGCCATGGCGATATCGAGCATTTAGTCTATGCCAGTTCCTCCAGCGTATATGGTGGCAATACCAAACTCCCATTCAGCGAGCAAGATAATGTAGATCATCCTGTCAGCCTGTACGCGGCCACCAAGAAGGCCAACGAGTTGATGGCACACACCTATAGCCACTTATATGGATTGCCAACGACTGGATTAAGATTCTTTACAGTCTATGGCCCATGGGGAAGGCCCGATATGTCACCATTCCTGTTTGCGGATGCCATACTCAATGGCAGACCTATCAAGGTGTTTAACCATGGCGATATGATGCGCGATTTTACTTATATCGATGACATTGTTGAAGGCGTGGTTCGTGTGCTGGATAAACCAGCGACATCACTTATGGAATCTTCTGATGAATACCCTGGATCTGCGGTAAGCAAAGTGCCTTACCGCATATTTAACATAGGCAATAGCCAACCGGAAAAACTCTTGGATTTTATTGCATTGTTAGAGGCGACAATTGGTAAAGTGGCACAAAAAGAATTTCTGCCCATGCAGCCTGGAGATGTCAAAGAGACATATGCAGACACTACTGCACTAGAAGCTTGGGTGGGATTCAAACCTAGCATGTCATTGCAGAATGGAGTCGCAAGATTTGTAAATTGGTACTTATCTTTTTACAAATGAACACTGAATAAGGTTGAGTTAAGTTGAGTTTGATTCAAATAAAAAAAACGATTTCCGACGTACTTAAGCATGAGCATTTGCACTTTGTTGTCATTCTGAGTTGTTTGTTAATGCAAATGTTTAATTGGGGTCATTCCTACCGGATCTTTGCCTATATTAATTTAATCATTGTCATAGTTTATGGCCTCAGGCAATTAAGCATAAATAATGGACTAACTAACAGCATAGTGAAGTGTTTTGTGCTGCTAATTCCGCTAGGGTTTATCGCATTTCATTTCCTTGCGGTAGGCAACTTGGTACTGATCAAAGAAATCCGGCATATCGTTTTAGCTACTTGTTTAGCTTTAGGTGTCTGGATGCTGGCAAAAAGAAACCCCGATGTCATTAGAAAGAGCGCATATGGGTTCATCCTGGGGCTTATATTAGTCTATGTTGTAATCCAGGCAATTGCCTTGTGGTGGTTTGATATGCCTTACGGGACAACTAAGAACCCACACTACTTAGCGCTATATAGCGCGATAGCACTTATAGTCTCCGTATATTATTTTTTTCGGGCATCGCAAGCACTCAAGTTGCTAATTGCCATCTCTATGCTGCTGCTGGGGGCATTTATACTTTGTACTTCGTCAAGACCAGCATGGATAGGACTTATCTTTGCTAGTTTTCTAACAGTACTATTTTTAAAGCGCCGCACAAGAATACTGTCAGCTTTTGCATTGGCTATTGTTTTGATAGGGCTTAGTTTCACTAACGTCGCTAACTTTACTAACCGATTTGATGAGTTATTGACTAATCTTAGCACTGAAGAACGCGTAGTCATTTGGCATGATGCGTGGAAGATGCAAAAGGAAAGTTCTGTGAGCCAATGGATAACAGGTCATGGCCTGGATTCATTTGAAGAGGATTTCAAGCCTTACTCTCAATACCATTTGATTAACGTGGATTTTAATAGCCCACACAACTTTGTTTTAGAGTTACTTTATATATCAGGCCTTGCCGGCATAAGTTTATTCGGTTGGATGCTATTCCTTCTCTATAAAAATCTACGCAGCGGGATGCGCAATCAAATTCAATATAAAAATATCTATCTGACATTAATGGCTATTATTACGTCTAATTTTATTTTTGTTAGCATTACATTGCCTTTCTTCACGAGCTATAACTTAAACGTCATAGCAGTTGTAGCGGGTACTATGCTGTTTTTAAAAGAAATGTCGGCTAAGCAAACACAATGAAAAAACCTATTACTGTCGTGATCCCCAATTATAACGGGGCGCATTTGTTACGTAAGAATATCCCCTCAGTGATGGCGGCTGTGCAAGCTTATGGCGGCTCAGGAGCCATCATCGTAGTTGATGATGGCTCCGTCGATAATAGCTTAGCTATCCTGAAACAAGAGTTTCCTGACGTTGAAATTGTAATACATGAAAAAAACAAAGGATTTGCCGAGGCCATTCATTCCGGAGTCGATGCCGCCAAAACTGAGTTACTTTTTTTACTGAACTCTGACGTAGAAGTGCAAGAAAATATTTTTTCTCCTTTAGTTGAATACTTTGATGATGCCAATACTTTTTCGGTGAATCCTCTTATTTACGATGAGCAGGGCAAAGTTAAAAGGCACTCATGGAATTTACGGCAGTTTGAAAGCGGTCGGTTAAAACTTCTAGAATGGGACTTGGCAGATGCTATAAGTCGACGCAATAAAGGAGATAAGCTCCCTCAGGCATATGCGCACGGTGGCTCTTTCATGGTCAGAAAATCCATGTTTTTAGCACTTAACGGATTTCACCCAATCTACAAGCCCTTTTATAGCGAAGATTATGATTTAGGGTTGAGGGCATGGCGCAGGGGGTGGGGAAGCTACTTCGAGCCCAAGGTGCACATTGTCCATCAAAGCGTAGGGTCCATTCGCTCCAATGTGAAGTTCAAATACATCAAGTGCATTCGCCGTAGAAATCGATATTTGCTGGAGTGGATACACCTTTCTTCTGCCCAGATATTTTTTAGTGCGATTCCCTGGTCAATATTGCAGTTACTGGGTGAGTTGCTGCTTTTCGATATTGTTAATTTAAAAGGTTTTGGTTTAGCGGTATTGAAAATACCAGAAGTGATGCAGGCCCGTAATGAGTTGCGGCTTAGCCAGAAACTTTCATTAAGCAATGTGTTAGATCAAATTAAGTAATACTTTTTTTGCAACCATATCGATATCACTAGGATAGAAAATGAAGGAAAAGGATGGGGTACATCTTGATTTAGGGGCGGGTAAAATACCGCGTAATCCTTATCAGTGTAAGAGTCTGCACGCAGTGGATATTTATGAGCCTGCGGATTTGGCAAGTCATATTACTTTTGCAAAAGCAAACTTATCATTACAGCCGATACCATACCCAGACAACACTTTTGACTCGATATCAGCATTTGATTTTATAGAACACATACCACGTATATTGGCGATCAATCAAGACTCAACGAAACTTCCATTTGTCGACCTAATGAGTGAAATATGGCGTGTACTCAAGCCCAACGGTATGTTCTATGCGCTTACGCCGGCATTCCCGAATGGAGCTGCA
>JBAZTJ010000015.1:442-6358 GCA_041662005.1 Candidatus Methylopumilus sp. | reverse complement strand
TCATTACAGATCGCACGCATAAGTATTTCTGTGGCTTGGAAGCATATGCCGCTGATTATGGCTTTAAAGGAAACTTCAAGGCCATCAGGGTTGAGTGGGTTCGGGGTGACGAAGCTTTCAGGGAAGTGAACTGGATTGAAAGTTTCAGAAGGTGGTACCGAAAGCACTTTAAACAACGGAAGAACTCACATCTTATCTGGGAGCTAAAGGCAATTAAGTAGTTAAAGCTCGTACTTTCCCATTTGATTACTCATGCCATGCCACCAGCCTTTTGCAATGGCAGATATCTTGGCTAGTTTGTTCTGTTCGAACAGTAGAATGATGGTGGAAAGCCGGATAGATTTCTTTAGAGATTTTATTGCCCACCAAGCGAAGATGTAATTGCCGTATTCCCGCTGTATGGCAACATAGTTTCTAGCGTAATAGTAGCGCCGAATAGGAGCATGATTCGTCGTCCAAATGATCCTGCCCAAGAGTCGATGTTGACTGGGAAACCCTATGGAATGACTCATCAGGAATTTTGAGCTTTTAATCACTTGATAGCCCATTCGTCTTGCCCGCATACAATATTCTATATCTACCAAGTCAATAAAAAAGTCATCTCTAAAACGACCTATTTTGTCGTATATGGGCAATGAAAGTAGGGACCCCGAGGTAATTACACGTTTTACTTCACTCCATTCGTCAGCTGATTCAGACTGGCAGGTAGACTTATTCTGCATATTTTTCAGAATATTTTTGTAATTTGCTCCGATTAAGGCAATCTGATCTGGGCTTGGATGGACTGAATAGATATGGCACAAGCTAATAGCCAGATCATTATGGGCTGTACTGTCTTGATCAAATAAAATCGCCCATAGGTAGCCCTGCTGCTTTGCATGGGAAATGCCAATATTTAAAGCCTTAGCTATACCAAAATTTGCTTCATTTAAAATAAGTTCGACTGCGGAATTCTGGCAAATCTCTTGTAGCATGGTTATTGCACGCTGGCTTGATCCATTATCAACAATAATGACTTTGCCAACTTGCCTTGTTATCGCTGCCAGCCGCTGCTGAAACTGTGTGTCCGGATGGTAGGTAACAATGACGGCACAGATGTCGTGAGACTCAAGTTTTTGTGAGGCCATAGTCAGAAATACACATTAAACTTGGGAAGTAAGTCATTGCTCATTCAACAGCCTCAATTGAATAACCGACTCGGGGGTGATGTTTTTGAGGCAGTTTAGATGCTTTTCAGGATCCTGAAGAGGGCATACCCTTTCAAAACACGGGCTGCATTCTAATCCCAGATATTGAATCACGGCACGCGGACTCATAGGCGGGGTGTGGTAAGGATCTGATGAACCAAAAATGGCAATCAGCCTTTTCCCCAGTGCTGCCGCCACATGCATCAGGCCAGAGTCATTGCTAATGACGGTATCGCATAGCGACATCAGGTCTATGGCTTCGCCCAGTTTTGTTTTTCCGCCTAAATCCAGGCAACGGTTTTGTGCAAGCTGGTTAATCTGGCTGGTGACGGGAATGTCTTTGTCCGAGCCGAACAGCCAGACTTGCCAGCCTTGCTCTAAAGCATTCTTGGCTACCTCGGCATAATATTCTGCAGGCCAGCGTTTGGCTTCACCGTACTCCGCTCCTGGGCATAACCCCAGAACCTTGTTGATTGGGCGCTCTAGCTCAAGTCTATGCAGCGTTTGCAATGCATTTTCGGCATTAGCGATGAGTTGGGGCTCAGGGATGGCTTGCGGTAATGGCGCATCAGCTGGCAAGCCTAAGGCTACAAATCTGTCCACAGTGCGCGGCAGTTTATTTTTATCCAGTGGGCGAATGTCATTAAGCAGGCCATAACGAAACTCCCCCAGGAAGCCAGTGCGGCGGGGTATGCCTGCAGCAAAGGGTAAGATGGCTGACTTTAGGGAGTTCGTGAGGGTGATTGTTTGAGCGTAACCTTTGCCCCTCAGGCCTCTGCCAAACTGGAAGCGTTCACGCAGGGCAAGCTGCCCATGCTTGAAGGGCAGGGCGATTGCCTGGTTAACCTCAGGCATACGCTCAAGCAAGGGTAAGGTCCAGGCTGGGGCTGCTACATCAATCACGCAGCCTGGATAATGGAGTTTGAGGATTTTGAACAGGCTTTGTGCCAGCACCATGTCACCCACCCAGGCTGGGCCCATCACCAGGATTTTTGGAGCTAACGTCATACGATGAGCTTCAGCCTAGGACGCAAGTTTTTCAATGATCTTACTGGTGCTGCGGCCTGGAACAATATCAATCAACGCTACTTGGCCTCCCCATGACTTCACTTCAGCGCCGCCAACTACTTGATCCTCGGTGTAGTCACTGCCTTTCACAATCACGTCCGGCTTTATGGCGGCAATCAGGTTCAGCGGTGTATCTTCGTCGAACAGGATGACCGCATCCACAGCTTCAAGGGCAGCGAGTACGCGCGCCCTATCCTGCTCATGAATAACAGGGCGAGACGGCCCTTTGAGTGCGCTGACCGAACGATCGGTATTCAGGCCGAGTACCAGCCGATCACCTTTTTTACGGGCAGCCTCCAGATAGGTAACATGGCCTGCATGTAACAGGTCAAAGCAGCCATTGGTAAATACAATTTTTTGATCGCTACTGCGCCAATTGGCAACGCGATCGACCAGGTCAGCAATCGAGCAGACCTTGTCGGCCTGCAAGGCAGAGTTCTGGGACACCAGTTCATTGATGAGCTCTTGTTTGGTAATTGGAACCGTCCCTACCTTACCAACGACGATGCCGGCAGCAATGTTAGCTAGCTGCAATGATTCCTGATGGCCCAGCCCATGTACCATACCAGCTGCCAGCGTTGCAATGACGGTATCACCGGCGCCTGATACGTCAAACACCTGCTTGGCGGTGGCGGGGATATGCAGGGTTGCATTTTCGTCGGTGACGGTAATGCCTTCTTCTCCGCGCGTAACTGCCAGGAACTGCAGCCCGAGGGACTTTCTTAATATGCTGGCTGCACTCAGCAGAGCGGCATTGTTGCTGACGCTCACGCTGCAAGCTTCAGCAGCTTCGCGCTTGTTAGGGGTGAGCGCTGTGGCACCTTTGTATTTACTGTAGTCGCGGCCTTTAGGGTCAACGAGTACTGAAATATTCAATTGCTGCGCTTGCCGGATGACCTCGGCGCACAACTCTGAGCTCAATACGCCTTTGGCATAATCCGAGAGAATGACGATAGACGGGTTGTCGGCCAGCTGTGTAGCGACCAGTGCCTGTAGCTGTGCGTTCTCCTCGGCACTGAAGGTTTGCTGGCTTTCCTGATCCAGCCGCATCATTTGCTGATGACCGCCAAGGATTCTGGTTTTGGTGATAGTGGGGCGCTCAGCAGACTCCAGCACGCCGCTGGTATCAATGCCTGCCTCATTGATCATCTTGAGCAGCGCGCCTGCATCGGAGTCCTTGCCGACACAACCGGCTATCCTGGTTTTTAATCCAAGCAGTGCCAGGTTAACCGCAACGTTGGCGGCACCTCCAGCGCGTTCGTGCTGTTGTTTCAGCAGCACAATGGGAACTGGGGCTTCGGGTGAGATGCGCTGCACATCGCCTATCAGGTAGCGATCAAGCATTAAATCGCCAATGACCAGCGCCCAGGCATCGGTCATCCCGAATTGATTGCGAACCACGTCAAGTAATTGCGGTTTCATTTCTAATTCACCCTCATTGCATGCTCGCTGCTACAGGAGACATGCATGTGTGCTGGCCCCAGGCCATTATCGGCGGCGTAGCCGAGGTTTATAGGTGCAAGTGTGGCGCTATTCAAGGCAGACCTTAGCAATACGGATCTGGCTGACTGAGATAGTTCTGTACATAGTCGCGTACACCTTCTTCCAGTGTATAAAACGGCTGGTTGTAGCCTGCAGCGTGTACCTTGGCCATATTGGCTTCGGTAAAGTACTGATACTTGCCATGCAAGTCTTGCGGCATATCAATGAAGGTGATGGAGGCCTTCTTTTCCTGGCTGGTCATTACCGCCGTGGCTAGGTCCTTGAAGGCGCGTGCTTTACCTGTACCAACGTTATAGATACCCGAGTGCTCGGGATGTGTCAGGAAATGCGCAACCACAGCTGCAGCATCTTTCACATATACAAAGTCCCTCAATTGCATGCCATCCTCATAGCCTTCTTTATGGCTTTTGAATAACTTGACGGTGCCTAGCTCTCGATATTGGTTAAAGCTATGCAAGGCAACGCTGGCCATGCGCTCTTTATGGTATTCGTTAGGGCCGTAGACGTTGAAAAACTTGAAGCTGCACCACTGAGGCGGTGCAGCTAGCTTTTCTTTTGCCTGGCGCAATGCCCATTGATCAAAGAACTGCTTGGAGTAACCATAGCCATTGAGCGGCCGCAGGGTGTCGACCATCGCCTCATTATCAGTGTAGCCATGTTCACCTGCACCATAGGTGGCTGCAGAGCTGGCATATAAAAATGGTACTTCATGTATGGCACACCAGGCCCATAGTTTCTGGCTGTAGCGGATATTGTCCTGCACCAGTTTATTGAAATCGCGCTCGGTGGTAGCGCTGATCGCCCCCATGTGGATGACCGCATCTATCTTGGCACTACTGGTTTCCAGCCATGCCATGAGCTCGTCTTTGTCCAGGTAGTTGGCATAACGACGCTTGACCAGATTCTGCCATTGGTCCTGATGGTGGACGTGATCGACGATGACAATATCGTCACGACCCAGCACAGTGTTCAGGTGCCAGGCGATCATGCTGCCTATCATGCCAGCACCGCCAGTGATGACTATCATGTCTGCGTTTCCAAAAAGTGGGATTGGTAAATGTAATGCATGGCAGATTATAACAAAGCTTATGCAGTTTCTGACGCGGCTTGGATAACTGAGCCTAGCTTGATATTGTCATTGCGCTTGCATTGCAACCGCGCGTAACGCCGTGAGTTCGGTTTCTTTTCTGGCGGCAGCGTTATCCCATTCAGTGCTTACCCACCCTGACAGGTTTTCCAGGGCGATGTCACACATGGCGTGTATCCATGGCTCACGCTCATTCAAAGCCGGTATGTAATAAAACTCACCGCCACCACTCTGCTTGAAGATTTCTTTGCCTTCCATGGCAATTTCCTCTAGGGTTTCCAGGCAATCGCTGGAGAAGCCCGGGCAAATGACATCAATACGCTTGATTCTTTGCTTACCGAGGTCCTCAAGTGTGGTGGCAAGGTAAGGCTTGAGCCATTCAGCCTTGCCGAAGCGCGACTGGAAACACACCAGGTACTGCTCCTTGGACAGCTCCAGTGTCTCTGCCAGCAGGCGGCCGGTTTTATGGCACTCGCAATGGTAGGGATCACCTTTATCCAACGTGTAGCGCGGTACACCATGAAAGCTCATGACCAGTTTTTCGGGCCGGCCATTGATCATCCAGTGTTCGCGTACGCTATTCGCCAGTGCTTCAATATACGCTGGGTGGTCGTGATAGTGGCGGATGGTACGGATGGCAGGTACGTTACGGGTATTTAGCAGCACTCGCCACACTGCATCCAGGGCTGAGGCCGTGCTGCTGGCCGCATATTGGGGATATAGCGGGAACACCAAGATGCGATCACATTGTTGTGCTACCAGCTTTTCGATGGCCGATGCCATGGAAGGGTTGCCGTAGCTCATTCCTAGCTCGACAGCAAAAGGGGATGCAATGCGCTGGCTCAGAAAGCCTTGCAGCAGTTGGGCTTGTTTTCTGGCGTGTGCCAGCAGAGGCGAACCTTCTTTGGTCCACACCTGGGCATATTTCTCGGCCGACTTTTTAGGGCGAATATTCAAAATTACGCCATTCAGGATCAGCCACCAGATCGCGCGCGGAATTTCAACCACACGACGATCACTCAGGAACTGTTCGAGGTAGCGCCTTAATGCCGGGGCTTCGGGAGCGTCAGG
>JBAZTJ010000015.1:0-432 GCA_041662005.1 Candidatus Methylopumilus sp. | reverse complement strand
TGATGGTTGAATACTGCAGTTTTTTTCATTCAAATCTTCTGTAATTATTATAGGTCATCCAGCTTTTCGCCAGTAAGTGCCTGGAAAATGTAGCTTTGCAGGATGATTTTGTCCTGGAAGGCAATTTCATTAAACTGCACACCATGGCGGAACAGTTTGCGTCCGTCTGCTTGTACAGTATTGGTTACGGCGCGTAAGACGCCTGGAATCACAAAAAGTGCCTCACCACCGTCCATATTGATCTTGAATGTACACTCCACTAAATCTCCGGCGTACCCTCCCGTTTTGTACGCTTCAATCAGTGAGCCGCCAAGACTGAGGTCCACCAGTCGCCCTGCTGTCTTGGAGTTTTCGCTTGCAGGCTGCGACTTGTTCAACAGTGACACAATAATATTGACTGAAACGCGCTGGTTTTTTCTTAGGCGATTTGAG
>JBAZTJ010000014.1:12560-32004 GCA_041662005.1 Candidatus Methylopumilus sp. | reverse complement strand
CGGCCAGATACTGCGTACCGTATTGGCGGTTATAACTCCAACACATCTCAATGCCAGCAATTTTGGCTAATGCATAGGGGCGATTGGTTGGCTCCAGCGGACCAGTCAACAGGTATTCTTCCTTGATAGGTTGCGGGCAATCTTTGGGATAAATACAGCTCGACCCCAGGAACAGCAGTCGTTTAACACCGGAAATGTAGGCGTTGTGGATAACATTAGTCTGAATTGCCAAGTTTTCATGTATGAATTCTGCCGGGTAAGTATTGTTTGCATGTATGCCTCCAACCTTAGCTGCAGCAAGTATCACATACTCTGGCTTTTCACTCTCAAAGAAGGCTTTCACCGCCACTTGATTGGTGAGATCCAGTTCGGCATGCGTGCGTGTAACTATATTCATGTAGCCTTGAGCTTCAAGCTGGCGCATGAGCGCAGAACCAACAAGACCCCTATGCCCTGCTACATATATTTTTGCGGTTTTATTCATGATAATCAAATGCACTATAGCCATGCTTTTTAACCAGCTCATCCCTTTGAGCTGATTTGTAATCTTCACTTACCATTTCAGAAACCAGCTCATTGAAAGTAATTTTTGGCGTCCAGCCTAACTTCACCCTGGCCTTAGTTGGGTCACCCAGCAATGTTTCCACCTCAGTTGGTCGGAAATAACGTGGGTCAACTTGAACAATACATTTGCCATCAGCGTCATAGCCTTTTTCATCGACACCCTGCCCTTGCCAGGTAATAACCATGTTCAACTCTCTGGCGGCAAGGTTGACAAAGTCACGCACGCTATACTGCACGCCAGTGGCAATAACGAAGTCCTCGGGTTGCTCTTGCTGCAACATAAGCCATTGCATTTCAACATAATCTTTTGCATGTCCCCAATCCCTCAATGCATCCAAATTACCAAGGTAAAGGCAATCTTGCAGGCCGAGTTTGATGCGTGCTAACGCACGGGTGATTTTACGGGTAACGAAAGTTTCTCCACGCACTGGAGACTCATGATTAAACAAGATGCCATTGCACGCATAGATACCATAAGCCTCACGATAATTTACAGTTATCCAGTATGCATAAAGCTTAGCCACCGCATAAGGGCTACGCGGATAAAATGGCGTTGTCTCCTTTTGAGGAGTTTCTTGCACCAAGCCATACAACTCTGAAGTGGATGCTTGATAAAAACGTGTTTTCTTTTCAAGGCCAAGGATACGAATCGCTTCTAGTATCCTCAAAGTACCTATGCCATCAGCATTTGCTGTGTACTCAGGCGTTTCAAACGATACGGCAACATGACTCATTGCCGCAAGGTTATATATTTCATCCGGTTGAACTTGCTGAATTATGCGTATTAAGTTTGTAGAGTCAGTCAAATCACCATAATGTAAAATAAAGTTCTTATTATCGATATGCGGGTCTTGATACAAATGATCTATGCGGTCGGTATTAAATAAAGATGCTCGACGTTTCACGCCATGGACGATATAGCCCTTGGCAAGCAGAAGCTCTGCAAGATATGCCCCATCCTGTCCGGTAATGCCTGTTACTAAGGCAATTTTCTTTGCTGGCTCTTGACTCATTGCGCAATAGGCCTTCCATAATTGTCGTCAAAACGGACGATATCGTCCTCACCTACATACTCTCCACACTGCACCTCAATAATGCTCAAAGGTGATTTGCTGGCATTTTCCAGACGATGGCGATGTGTTTTGGGAATATAGGTTGATTCATTTTCATGTAGCGTAATTTCTTGCTCACCATTGGTAATTTTAGCAATACCGGAAACCACAACCCAGTGCTCCGAACGGTGCTCATGCATTTGCATGGAGAGCTTTGCGCCCGGATTCACCATGATGCGTTTAATTTTAAAATTCCGGCTTTCTTCAAGTACCGTATAGGTGCCCCATGGCCTTTGTACGGTGCAGTGAAGCTCAGTCAAACTAGGCTTGTATGCCTGGACTTCAGCTACTAACTTTTTGATGTCTTCGGTTCGGCTACGGTCGCATATCATGGTCGCATCTGCTGTTTGAATGATGGCTAAATTACTCACGCCTAAGGTCGCTAGTAAGCCGTGTGTGTTCCACAACAAGCTATCTGCAGTGTCCAGTGTAATCACATCGCCATGAGTCACATTGTTATGCTGGTTCTTTTTATTGTGCTGATAAATGGAATCCCAATTACCTAAATCGCTCCACGCCATATCGACCGGCACAACAGCAACTTTTTGGGCTTTTTCTACTAAACCATAATCTATGGATATATTGGGCAAGTTCGCATACTGGTTAGCCAGGTTGGCAGAGGTTAGCTGAGTGATTACAGATGCAATTTCAGGCTGATATTCAGCAAGCATCTGCATGAAGGTATCTGCACGGAATACGAACATACCGCTATTCCATAAATAGCCTGCCGCTACAAATTTTTCAGCATTGCCCTGATTCGGCTTTTCTACAAACCTCGCAACCTGGTAAGCCTCCCCCGGCCCATCAGTAGTGATTGACTTGTCGGATGGCTGGATATACCCATAGCCTGTTGCTGCTTCTGTTGGGGTAATCCCCAAAAGCGCCAGATATCCTTGCTGTGCAATATCTTCCGCAGTATTCCATGCCTTGATGAATTCAAGTTCCTTATCAATAGCATGGTCTGAAGGAAACACACCGATGATGGCTTCAGGACTTTTACAATATATCTCGTATATCGCCCAGGCGATGGCAGGCAATGTATTTCTTGAGCACGGCTCAGTCAAAACTCCAGGTACAGCCTCCGGCAATACCTCAGCCAATTGCCCCTTAACCTCAAAACGATGATTTTCGTGAGTCACCGTGACTAAGTTGGCAGATGCTATATGCTGGGATAACCGCAAGGCTGTTTGCTGTAAAAGCGTTTTATCGCCATTCAGCGCCAACAGCTGCTTGGGGTGCAATGCACGTGATAAAGGCCATAATCTGGTACCTGAGCCACCGCATAAGATAACTGCATAGCGCTCAGTCACTTTTTCTCCCCGGTTGAAAGTATCGAAGCTTCGCGACGCAACTCTTCGATCTCACCTTGTAAGTTTTCATATTCCTGAACTTTATATTTCAAAAATCGCATAGTGATGCTGGCTTTTTCTTCAATCCCGCGAGCTGTAAGCAGGTACATGTAGGCCAGTTTATTTTTACTATTACGAAAATTAGTTGCCTTTAATAGACCGACATCAATCAGCGCCTTTAAGCAAAAATTAGCTTTACCCAAACTGATGCCCAGCTGGCTGGCAAGCTCTCGCTGGCTAACCTCTGGGTTAGCTTCAACAAGCTTTAGTATTTTGTATCGATACTCGTCAGTAAGCATTAAGTTGGCAGACTAATTCCCAGTTAATACAGCCATGCGTTCATAGGTTGAACGAAGTGTATCAACAAAGGACTTTGCTATGCAAGCAGAAGCTACCAGGCACCCGTAAACTTCTTAATGTCCCTCAACTGACGCTTGGTTGGCCGCCCCAGCCCACGGTCGCGCTGGGCATGATCACCCTCGCGCGTAATAGCGGCCTCTTGTCTTTTTGCTACACTCGCAGCAGTTTCCTGATACAGCAAGGCGGCCTCCGGCGCGCCTTTGCGCTGTATGGATAATGCTTTGACCTCAACTTCAATTTCAAAATCTTTATTGCGAATACGGATGATGGTGCCGAGTTTTACTTCCTTGGCAGGTTTCACCCGATCTCCATCCATATGCACCTTGCCACCATCTATGGCATCAGAGGCAAGACTGCGAGTTTTAAAGAACCGTGCAGCCCACAGCCATTTATCCAGGCGGCATTTGCTTTCTACACTTTTCTCCATATAACTCCCCGGCTACTCTTAGTAGTTAAGGCCTGACATGGCCGGTTCGGTTTGTTGCATAGGCTTTGCGAAACTGCTCCAACGTTTGTTGCACGCGCCCCATTAAGGTCTCAGACAGGTAGGTGCCATCGCTATCTGTGGCCTCCACGGAAATACCTGTCAGTAAGGTCATGCCTTCGAGCACGTGCTCCATGGTGTAAATATGAAACTGGCCCTGTTCAATGGCATTAATCACCTCATCGTCCAACAGTAGGTGAGACTGATTAAGGCTGGGAATCACTACCCCCTGGGTACCGTCCAGGCCGATACGCTGGCAAACACGGAAATAACCTTCAATTTTCTCGTTGACGCCACCTATAGGCATCACGTCCCCATGCTGGTTCACAGCACCGGTGACCGCTATACCCTGCGGCAAACCAAGCGCAGAGAGCGCAGACAGCAAGGCATAGAGCTCTGCACAGGAGGCGGAATCACCTTCTACACCATGATACTCCTGCTCGAACACTAGGGATGCAGTGAGCGAAAGTGGCGTTAACGCCGCAAAATTAGCCGATAACCAACTACGCAGGATAAACAGGCCCTTGTCATGATTGGGGCCTGTCATCTCAACCTCACGGTCTATATTGATCACACCCTCATCCCCTGCGTAACAACGCGCGGAGATGCGCACAGGCGAGCCAAAGCAGGCGTCTCCCATATCAATATGCGTCAGGCCGTTGATCTGCCCGATTTCCCGGCCTTGCACACTGATCATAAGCTCGCCATCCACGATGGATTCGCGTAACTGTTGCTCCGAGTATTGGTGGCGTGCTCGACGCGCTGCAAGCGCAGTCTCGACGTCTGCGAGCGTAACCAGATTTGACTGGTGTTGTGCGGAAAATGCAGCACACTCCAGAACAAGGCCCTGCAAATAGGAGAAATTGGCACTGATCCGCATTTGGTCGTCGATCTTGCGCTGCATCTCTCGTATCAGCCTGGCCACAGCCTCTGCACTGAAATGCTTAATCCCGTGCTTCGCACATTGCGCTGCGATATATTCACCGATGGCACGATAATTTTCTGTATTGGCTGTCAGCCGCTCGGCAAAATCCACCTTGATACGAAAGTACTGTGCAAAGCCGGGGAGTTCATCCTGCAACTCGTGAAACTCTTCGCGAGAGGCGATCAACACCACCTTCACATCCACTGGCAAAGCTTCCGGCGCGAAGTGACTAGCAGAACTTTGCCCTGATGTGCCTGCCGATTCTTCGATCTGTACGCGACGATTGCGTAATACGCGATGGAATTTTTCCAGTATCTGGCTACCGCTCTGCTGATCTGCATGGATATCGCGCAGGTGCAGCATGAGCATGCCACCATGAGCGCGCAGCAAATTGCCTGCGCGCAGCCGCATGAAGTCTGCCGACGGGCTGTTATTGTCGTTGCTGCTCTCATAGCCGCCGAACAGCGACTGAAAAGATGGGTCATCGTCATAAATAACAGGCGCGGCCTCAATACCGCGGTTATCCACCAGAAGATTAACGCGGTAACGGCCCAAAAAGCTTTCCAGGACACCCTCGTTATCCTGGGCAGGCTGAAACAGCTCTATGTTGTCCAAGGTATCCTGCTTGAGTGCAGTGATGTAGTGATTGAATTTTTCAGGCTCAAGCACCAGGGCATCCCCTGCCAGCTTCAGCTTGGCTAGCAGGCTGTCCAGCATCTGGCTGATGCTCTCCCTGACTGCCGGGCTGATCTCTTTCTCAACCGGAATATCAACTGGCGGTATGCTGGGTGCGCCTTCACTCAACAGCCCTGGCAATATTTTGACTAATTGTCGTATATAGCGATCCATCTCCGCGCGCAACTCCGCACCCTGCCCTGTCTTCACATAGACTGGTAACGGTTTTTCCGGGGCAGGGAAATGATGCAGCAATACTAGGTCAGGTGACTTTGGCAACTGCCTGGCCGCGGTATGCATCGCCTCCAGCATCAGTGAAGTGCGTCCGCTGCCCTGCTCCCCCAGTACTATTAAATGAAACCCTGGCTGCTGCATGCTCAACCCGAAACGGGCTGCTTTCTCAGCCTCAGCCTGCCCTATCCATGCGGTTGGCTGGCGCACAGCCAGCTCGCTAGTATCGTTAAACCCGATGTCTTGCGGGCTAATGTGGATAGTGAGTTGCTGGGGGGATAAGGTACGTAGCATTAAGTTAAGGATTCAGTCTAGGATAGTTATTAGTGGGGTAGTTTTTTGGTAATGACAGCTTTGTGAATGTATCGTAAATGTTTGCAAATTACTTATTTAGTTAGCATCGTTACCACTACTGTTTCCAGCGGTCCCGTGCATCATCATCTGTGCTTTTCGCCTCTACCCAGCGCTCACCTGCCGGAGTACGTTCTTTTTTCCAGAATGGCGCTTCCGTTTTAAGATAATCCATGATGAACTCACAGGCGGAAAATGCCTCTTTGCGATGCGCGCCGCTCACCACGACCAGGACAATCTGGTCTGTCGGCTTGAGCTCACCGATGCGATGCACAATCAATGCATCATAAATATCCCAACGGTTTTTTGCTTGCCCGACAATAGCTTCCAGCGATTTTTCAGTCATGCCCGGGTAATGCTCCAGCGTCATGGTAGAAACATACGCGCCATCGTTCAGGTCCCGCACCTGACCAACAAAGGCCGCAATAGCGCCTGTGTCGGCCCGGGCAAGACGTAACTTGCCGATCTCGGCACCGGCATCAAAATCTTCGGTTTGGACACGGACACTCATATTAGCCAACCTGAACCAGGCCTAAGCTTAACCACCAGTGACGGGTGGAAAAAAGGCCACCTCGTCACCATCCTTGATCACGGCGGTATTGGGCACCAACTCATGGTTAATGGCAGCACGTACAGCCTGCTTGCCAGAGAACAGGGGCGCCCACACCTCGCCGCGCTGGGCCAGATATGCCATCAACTGGGCAACCGTACTCACTCCCGCAGGCAGTGCAATGTCCTCAGTTGAATAATTCAAGGATTCTTTCAGCCTTGCAAAATAAAGTACTTTAATCACGGATCTATCCTGCTCAATCTACCTGGTCATCATGCAGCACATCTGAATCGGTTACCGCGCCACGTTTGCCGCTGATAGCCTCCATCATCAGTATCATCAGCTTGGCTTTATGCTCCGGGTTTTCCAGCAAGCCCGAGCTGAAAGTAATGCCGAATTTACCGGCGTAATGCTGTACCAGCATAATCAAGCCCGTTTCATCTTCATCCGCTTCTATATTGGCCATTTATCGTATCCTTTAAAATATGTCTTTTTATAACTCGTCCGTATCAGCCGATTCCAAATCCGGGAGCGCAAGCCCTGCCTCGGCATCGCCTGCCAGCTCGACGCGTTCAATTTGTGCAAACCGGCGCGATATCTTCTGGCTGGTCGTCTGCACATCCAGCGCATCTTCGTGTGCCTGGCGAATGTGGTCTGCCAGCTTTTTCATGCGTGTGTCAAAACGGCCAAATTCCTTACCCAGCTTGCCCAGCTCTTCCTTGATGATATGCACCTGCTTGCGCGTCTCCACATCCTTCAATACTGCGCGCGCGGTATTCAATACCGCCATCAGCGTGGTTGGAGAGACCACCCACACCCTGCGTATCATGGCATACTCGATGATGTCCTGATGATAGGCATGGATCTCGGCAAACACCGCTTCGGCAGGAATAAACATCACGGCACCATCCGAAGTCACATCAGGGATGATGTATTTGCTGGCGATGTCATCCACGTGTTTCTTTACATCCACCTTGAACTGGCGCTGTGCGATGGCACGCTCGGCTTCGCTCAAGCCTTTTTCTAGCATGCGATGATAGTTTTCCAGCGGGAACTTGGAATCCACCGCCACCATGCCGGTAGGTTCAGGTAGGAACAAGGCGCAATCTACGCGCGTGCCGTTGGGCAGTACATGCTGCATGGCAAAAGACGACACCGGCAACACGTTACGCACCAGGCCCTCTAACTGTACCTCGCCAAACGCGCCACGCGAACGTTTATCCCCCAGCAACTCCTGCAGGCTGACAACAGTCATGGTCAGGCCATCTATTTTCTTCTGTGCTTCATCTATCGTCGCCAGACGTTCCATCACGCGTACAAAGGTATCGTTGGTCTTCTTGAAACCTTCATCCAGGCGTTCGGACACCTTGCCGCCGATTTGCTCCAAGCGGCCATCCACCACTTTTGCCAGGGCTTCTATGCTGTTAGTCAACTGGGCTGTAGCCTTGAGCATGGTGTCATGGATCAAGGCCTGCTCAGCCTTTCCCTGCTCTGACAATGTGGTGTGCAATTTCTCAAGCACCGTTTCGCGGGTCTGCGCCAGGCTGGCAGTCTGCTGATGTTGCAAAGCCTGCATGGCATCGCGCGTCTCTTTCAGCTCTTGTGCCACCACCAGACGCAGGCGCTCATTGCCTTCATTCGAGATGGAATTAAGCCTGTCACCCAGCTTGTTCAGGCCGTCATTCAGGTCAAGCAACATGGCGCGATGCTTGTCTTCAAGGTGCATTAACAAGGCGGCTGATTCATTGGGCTGGCGCTTAATGCGCAATGCCAGCCAAATCAGAAGTATGAGCGTAAAAAACGCTAGCGTAAGATTTAGGAGCATGATCATATGAACTGAATTATACCCCATGCAGCCGCTACGCATCGCTTCGGCATACCCGGCAGGAATAAGTTAAATGGAGAAATATTGGGTCGCCGTTTTTCAAACCCAGGTAGTCATTTGGTGCAAGCAAAGGCTATCGCGGGCTATCCCCAATTTTAGCTAATGCAGCAAACGCCGAAGCATTGTAAAATCATGCCCACAAACAAATTTGATCTATATTGCGGGTAGCCCCGCATACAAATGCACAACACGATAATAGTCCGGCATTAAGAACCCAAGAGGAGCCAAGCATGATCATTAAAAGTGAAATAGTCGACCTACCCACCCCCACCGGCATCATGCGCACGTATATACATCGCCCAGCCGGTGAAGGTCGCTTTCCTGCGGTATTGTTTTACTCGGAGATATTCCAGCAGACCGGCCCTATAGAGCGTACCGCGCGCCTGATTGCAGGCCACGGTTATGCCGTGATGGTATCCGAGGTGTTTCACGAGCTGAATCCGATTGGCACCGTATTAGCCTATGATGATGCAGGCCGTGACAAAGGCAACGCCGACAAGGCCGCCAAGGATGTGCAGGATTACGACAGCGATAACGCAGCCATGATTGCCTATGCCAAACAACAGCCATGGTGCTCGGGCGACATTGGTGCCATGGGGGTCTGCATCGGTGGCCATCTGGCATTTCGTGCTGCCTTACAGCCAGAAGTTAAAGCCACTGCCTGCTTCTATGCTACCGACCTGCACAACAACGTCATGCCTAACAAACCAGGGCAGCACAGCATGGAAAGACTGGCCGATATCAAGGGTGAATTATTAATGATCTGGGGCAAGCAGGATCCACATATTCCCGCAGCTGGACGCGCACTGGTACACCAGAAGCTCAGCGAAACCAATATCACCTTCAGCTGGAGCGAATTCAATGGCCAGCACGCTTTCATGCGTGACGAAGGTGAGCGTTATGATCCGCAACTTGCCATGCTTGGCTTGCAAATGGCATTGCAACTATTTGGGCGCAAACTCAAAGCCGCCTAAGTAAGCTACCTTAGAGAAATTACCCCAGCAAGAATCGGGGCCAATAAAAAACCCGACTGATGTCGGGTTTTTTATTAAGCTACTTTTGCATTGCTACTTCATGCATTAGTCTTTTGAAGCGCGCTTACGCTCATGCTCAAGCAGATAACGCTTGCGGATACGAATAGACTTAGGTGTCAATTCCACCAGTTCGTCATCATCAATAAACTCCACAGCAGATTCTAATGTCAGCAATACGGCTGGAACCAGACGCACCGCTTCATCAGTACCGGAAGCACGCACGTTTGTGAGTTGCTTACCTTTAACCGGATTCACGATCAAATCGTTGTCGCGGCTATGGATACCAATCACCATACCTTCGTACAACTTGTCACCTGGCACAGAGAACATACGACCACGGTCTTGCAGCTTCCATAATGCATAAGCCACTGCCTCACCCTTTTCAGATGAAATCAGCACACCGTTACGACGGCCTGGCATGTCAGGCTTAACTGGTGCGTACTCATCAAAGATGTGCGCCATCAGGCCGGAACCACGGGTCATGGTCAGGAACTCAGTCTGGAAACCGATCAGGCCACGTGCCGGGATCTTGTATTCCAGGCGGGTACGGCCATTACCATCAGATTCCATATTTTGCAGTTCACCACGACGACGACCCAACTCTTCCATCACCGCGCCCTGACTTTCGTCTTCCAGGTCCACCGTCAGGATTTCATAAGGCTCGCACTTCTGACCGTCGATTTCACGGTACACCACACGCGGCTTGCCGACTGCAATTTCAAAACCTTCACGACGCATATTTTCCAGCAAAATGGTCAAGTGCAATTCGCCACGACCGGATACGCGGAACACGTCGGCATCCTGGGTATCTTCTACGCGCAACGCCACGTTAACCAGCAGCTCTTTGGTCAAACGATCACGAATCTGGCGGCTGGTAATAAACTTACCTTCAGTACCTGCCAAAGGTGAGGAGTTGACCATAAAGTCCATAGTCAGGGTTGGTTCATCCACCCCCAGGATAGGCAGGCCAACCGGGTTTTCACGGTCAGCGATAGTAACGCCAATACCGATTTCTTCAATACCGGAAATAATCACGATATCGCCAGCTTCAGCCTCTTCTACCGGCACACGATCCAGGCCGCTGAAACCCAGCACCTGGTTGATACGACCTTGTGCAGTTTGCACATCACCATTCATTACTACAACGCTCTGACCTGGCTTGACACGGCCATTACGCACACGGCCAACACCCAGGCGACCAGTGTAGGTAGAGTAGTCAAGAGCGGAAATCTGCAATTGCAGTGGCGCATTGCTGTCGCCAGCCGGTGGGGAAACATGACTCAAAATAGTGTCAAACAGAGGACGCATATTGTCAGACTCTGTTTTCATGTCCAGCTTGGCATAGCCATTCAATGCGGATGCATACACCACCGGGAAGTCCAATTGCTCCTCAGTAGCGCCCAGCTTGTCAAACAAGTCGAATGTCTGGTTGATCACCCAGTCACAGCGCGCGCCTGGACGGTCTACCTTGTTGATAACTACGATAGGCTTCAAACCAAGCGCAAGCGCCTTTTTGGTAACGAAACGGGTTTGCGGCATCGGCCCTTCAACGGCATCAACCAGCAGCACGACACCATCAACCATACCTAATACGCGTTCAACTTCTCCACCGAAGTCGGCGTGGCCCGGAGTATCAACGATGTTGATGTGAGTGCCTTCATAGGTAACAGCGGTATTCTTGGCAAGAATGGTAATACCACGCTCTTTTTCAATATCGCCAGAATCCATAACGCGTTCGGTGACTTGTTGGTGGGAAGCATACATACCAGCCTGTTGCAGCAGTTTATCCACCATAGTGGTTTTGCCATGGTCAACGTGGGCGATGATGGCGACATTTCGAAGTTTGCGGGACATGAATAAATTTCTCAATTGCTAAAAAGTGCGCGATTTTACCACATACTCCCCTATAACACCGATATAAAAAGCCAAACTCCACATAAAACCTTTGACTTATGTGAAACATTCTATATACTGCGGCCTTCGGTGGATTTGTTGAAGAGCCTGAAATTGTCAAATTTCACTTTAGGCAACAAACCGAATATTCATCGCCCTAGCCCCTCGAAGCCCGTTGTTAATTTGCGGCTTTCTTGTATTTGTTACCGGTTAGTGGCTATGCCCGTGCGCCGGTAAAAATGCATACTAAACTCCTTAGTTAGTGTATTGCGCTGTTTGTTTAACTAGTTATGTTACTTAACATATTGTTGATATGACAGCGTCTGCTTGCGCCCTTTTAGCTTGTTTTATAAGGGAAGACCATGTCTTTTGAAAATCTGAATTTAAATCCTGCCATCCTTCGTGCTATTGAAGAATCAGGTTACACCACCTCCACACCTATCCAGGCTCAGGCGATTCCTGAAGTCATGGCTGGCCACGATCTGATGGCCTCTGCACAAACCGGTACCGGCAAAACCGCAGCTTTCATGCTGCCAGCACTGAATCTTCTGGCGACTCCACACCCAGGCAACAGCCGTGGTCCACGCGTTCTGGTATTAGTACCGACCCGCGAATTGGCTGCACAAGTGAATGAAGCTGCACGTAAATACGGTAAATTCATCCGTGCCCGTACTGTAAGTATCGTCGGCGGTATGCCTTACCCACTGCAAAACAAACTGCTGTCACAACCATTGGATATCTTGGTTGCAACGCCTGGCCGTCTGCTGGACCACATGGAGCGCGGCCGTATCGATATGTCCCGTCTGCAAATGCTGATCTTGGATGAAGCTGACCGTATGCTGGACATGGGCTTTATGCCTGATGTAGAACGCATCTGTAATGCATTACCGGCAACTCGCCAGACATTGCTGTTCTCAGCAACACTGGACGGCAATATCGGCCGTATCGCCCAGCAAATCCTGCGCAGCCCTAAGACTATCCAGGTTGCTGCCCAGAAAGAAAAACACGCTAACATCGAACAACGCCTGCATTTCGTTGATGACATGTCACACAAAAACAAGCTGCTTGAGCATCTGTTGATTGCTCCGGATGTCAACCAGGTGATCGTATTCACTTCAACCAAGCGCCATGCTGACTTGCTGGCTGAAGACTTGTACGCAGCCGGTCACAAGACTGCAGCACTGCATGGCGACATGACTCAGGGCGCGCGTAACCGCACGCTGACTAAACTTCGCCATGGCGATGTCAAGGTGCTGGTTGCCACTGACGTTGCGGCTCGTGGTATTGACGTTGCAGGCATCACCCATGTCATCAATTATGACTTGCCTAAGTTTGCTGAAGATTACGTGCACCGTATTGGCCGTACTGGCCGTGCCGGCAACACTGGCGTTGCGGTATCTTTTGCTTCACACATGGACAGGCATCAAGTTCGCAAGATTGAGCAGTTCACAGGCCAACGCCTTGAGCCATCAGTCATTGAAGGTTTCGAGCCTAAGCGCCCAGCTCCGCGTACCGACGGCCCAGCAGGTGGACGTCCATCACATGGCCGCCCAGGCAACAACTCTGGCTTCAAGCCACGTGGTGAGGGTGGTTACCGTGGCAACAGCAGCAATGCTGGTGGCGCTCGTACCGACGGCAACCGCAATGATGCAAATCGTAATGACTCAAACAGAAGTGCCGCTCCGCGTGACAGCAAGTTTGGCGCAGCAAGAAGGCCTGATAGCGGCCGTCCTGAAGGTGCCCGCCATGATGGTGCAGCACGTCGTCCACGTAACTTTGCTTAATCGTTATTAATGAGTACAGAAAACATCAGTTTTTCCGATTTGGGGTTAGCACCCGAGATTCTTCAGGCGCTAACTGAATTTGGTTACAGCACCCCCACCCCAATCCAGGCGCAGGCGATTCCTGTAGCGCTTGAGGGGCGTGATCTGATGGCTGGTGCGCAAACGGGTACGGGTAAAACCGCAGCCTTTGCGTTGCCTATGCTGCAGAAGCTGCTTCCACTTGCCAGCACTAGTGCTTCGCCTGCCCGCCACCCTGTGAGAGCGTTGATCCTGACGCCAACTCGCGAGCTGGCAATCCAGGTAGAAGAAAGCGTAAAAGTATATGCAAAACATACACCGCTGCGCTCACTGGTGGTATTCGGTGGTGTCGACATCAAAACCCAGACGCCGAGCCTGATGCGCGGCGTTGAAGTGCTGGTTGCTACGCCGGGACGCCTGCTCGACCATATTGAGCAGCGCACCGTGCAACTGGGCCAGGTACAGATGTTGGTGCTGGATGAAGCGGATCGCATGCTGGACATGGGCTTCATGCCCGATCTAAAGCGCATTCTGGCTTTACTGCCAAAACAGCGGCAAAATCTGATGTTCTCTGCTACTTTCTCCAATGACATCAAAAAGTTGTCAGAAGATTTTTTGACCAACCCGATATTGATAGAAGTCGCTCGCAGCAATGCAGCTGCTGAGAACGTGACGCAAAAAGTGTATCACGTGGCTCAGGCAGATAAGCATGCCCTGCTCGCGCAATTACTGCGCGGTAGCGATGCCAACCAGGTGATTGTATTCACCAAGACCAAACTGACGGCCAGCCGTCTGGCCAAGCAACTGGCACGCGAAGGCATATCTGCCGATGCCATCCATGGAGACAAGAGCCAGCTGGAGCGCATGCAGGCACTGGAAGCTTTCAAACAAGGCAAGATTGCCGCGTTAATAGCCACTGATGTTGCCGCCCGCGGACTGGATATTGACCAGTTGCCTATGGTCATCAATTATGAAATTCCAAGTGCACCTGAAGATTATGTACACCGCATCGGCCGTACCGGACGTGCTGGCGCATCTGGCATTGCCATCTCGCTGGTTTCACCAGACGAAGAAAAATACCTGAAAGAAATCGAGAAGCTGATCAAGCGCGAGATTCCCAAGGAAGTGGCACAAGGATTAGAAAAGTCGGCACCTCGCGCTGCGCGTGAGCCTCGTGCTGACAAAAAAGAGAGTGATTTTCAGCGCCCTGCCAGCAGGCCGGCAGCGCCTAAACGCAAAAGTGGCGACGATTGGTTTGATAAGCCCTACGTACCATCTAACACCAATGCTATTGATAACCCCATGAACCAGAGCCGGTCGAAAAAACCCAAAGGTGAAGTGGCGGCTTTGTTAGGTGGTTTAATACGCAGGGATTAAGTCTCAGCTGCTAATGCAGCTGAGGTATCAGGCAACGGGTTGCTGGTTTCTCATGAAGTCAGCAACACCCCATAAAGCCTGCGCCAGCTTCACCATCACTGGTTCTTCAATGCCGATATCATTCATGGCACGCACCATGCAATACATCCACTGATCACGTTCTGACTCACCTATGGCAAACGGCATATGCCGCGCCCGCAGCATGGGGTGCCCATAACGTTCAATATACAGTTGCGGCCCACCAGTCCAGCCGGTGAGGAACATGAATAACTTTTCGCGTGCCTCGGTCAAGTCCGCAGCATGCATAGCACGTAAGCCTGTCGCTTTCGGGTCGCTATCCATCACATCATAAAAGCGTTCTACCAAAGCCCGTATTTGCTCTACCCCACCCAACACTTCAAAAAATGTTTTGGTGCTGCTACCAACTTCTTCGACCTTGTTCAGCATGGCTCAATCCTCCGTCGGCTTTACCAGGCTGGCTGCCAATTTGGCGCGCTGGCGCGCCTCATTGACATCCTTACCATTGGCCAAGGCAACCCCCATACGTCGGCGCACGAAGGATTCTGGCTTACCGAACAGGCGTATATCGGACTCAGGTACTGCCAGTGCTTGTTCCAGGCCGTCAAATGCCAGGCTGGTACTTTCTACGCCGCCATAAATTACAGCACTGGCCCCGGGATTACGCAGAACCACATTGACAGGCAAGCCGAGAATAGCTCGCGCATGCAGCTCAAACTCATTAAAGCGCTGGCTTGCCATGGTCACCATACCGGTATCGTGGGGTCGTGGACTTACTTCCGAAAACCAAACCTTATCGCCATTAACGAATAATTCAACACCAAACAACCCCAATCCACTGAGGTTGTCGGTTACGGCCTTGGCGATGCGTTGCGCCTCTGCCAAGGCATTTTTAGTCATGGCTTGCGGTTGCCAGCTTTCCACGTAATCGCCCTTTTCCTGCACATGCCCTATCGGCTCACAGAAGTAGGTTTCGATATCGCCATCAGCATTTTTCGCGCGCACGGTGAGCATGGTGATTTCATAATCGAAGTCTATCTGGCCCTCTACAATCACCATGCCCTGGTTCACACGCCCGCCAGTCGCTGCATACTCCCAGGCTTGTGTCACTTGCGACGCATCGGTAATACGTGACTGGCCCTTACCGGAAGATGACATGGTGGGTTTGATAAAACATGGGTAGCCGATGCCGCCATCTATCGCATCCTGTAAGGCTTGCTGGCTATCAGCAAACGCATAAGGTGAAGTAGGCAAGCCAAGCTCTTCGGCAGCCAGACGGCGTATGCCTTCACGGTTCATGGTCAATTGTACGGCGCGTACCGTAGGGATAACGCGGCTCACCCCTGCCTGTTCGATGTCAGCCAGGGCATTGGTGTTAAGTGCTTCGATCTCGGGGACAATAAGATGGGGGCGTTCTTTTTCTACCAGCGCTTTAAGCGCTGCTGCATCTGTCATATCAATGACGTAGGCACGATGGGCAACCTGCTGGCCAGGCGCATTGGCGTAACGGTCTACCGCGATAACTTCCACGCCGAGCCGCTGCAGGGCGATGATGACCTCCTTACCCAATTCGCCGCTGCCTAGCAGCATGACACGAGTAGCATTGGGGCTCAGGGGGGTTCCGATCTTCATAAAAACTCCGGGTATTCAGTCATCAATAAAGACCGAAATCATACCACGAAGCCCAGGCTGATCAGAGGTGAATGCCGTGCTTTTCCATGCGGTACCGCATGGCCATGCGGGTGATACCCAATTGGCGAGCGGCCTCGGATACATTTCTATTGGCTTGCTTGAGAGCGCTCTCAATCAGCATTTTTTCTGCAGAATCCAGCGTGACCTGACTGGATTGATGATTGCTATCCATCCACGTTGACATCTGTAGATTTGACTGCTGAAGAACAGGGGCTGGAGTTGCATGCAGCTGATTGATCTGCATGGGTAAAGCCAGGTCAAAAGCCGTAATATCATTGTCTTTGCTCAACAATACCGCGCGACTGATTTGGTGGCGTAATTCGCGTACATTGCCAGGCCAGATATAGTGTCTGAGCATATCGATGGCATCGGCAGAGAAAGAATGTCGACTCAGGCCATAGCGTCGTTCAGTTTGCGCTGCAAAATGACGAGCCAGCAGCAAGATATCTTCGCCCCGCTCGCGCAGCGGTGGCATCATCATCGTCAACACATTAAGCCGGTAATACAAATCTGAACGAAAGCGGCCTTCAAGCACCATCTGATGCAAATCACGGTTGGTTGCTGCCACAAACCGCGCAGGAACCGGGCGTTCTTTAGTTGAGCCGACACGCCTCACCATACGCCGCTCTAGTACATTCAATAACTTAGCCTGTAAAGTTAATGGAAGCTCTCCGATTTCATCCAGAAATAAAGTACCGTCTTCCGCAGCCTCTATCAGGCCGGCACGCGAACCTTGTGCACTGGTGAATGCCCCTTTTTCATGGCCGAACAACTCACTTTCTATCAACTCGCCTGGCAAGGAGGCACAGTCAACGTGCACAAATGGCCGATCACTTTGCGCGCAGGAGTGGTGTAGCAAGCGCGCTGCCACATCTTTACCGGTACCTGTTTCGCCATTGATCAATACGGTAGGTGGTATGGCATCGCCTATTGCTACCAGTTGCGCAATACGTGCAATCTGCTCCCGCACACTCTGCATGGCTAAGCTCTGCCCCAGCATCTCCACACCGTCTGTCTGGTGTGCATTGCGCTGGCGTGAGTAATCCAAATGGTGCTTAAGCTTGATCGAGTTTTCCGCTTTCTGGATCACCAATAACAGCTCTTCAAGATCGATCGGCTTTTTCAGGTAATCAACCGCACCCAATTTCATCGCATTGACAGCATCGGACAACTCACCATGCGCTGTCATCACAATGACGGAAGCGCCTTTAGCAACCAACTCCGGCAGCATATCCAGTCCATTACCATCAGGCAAACGCATATCCAACAAAACCATGTCCGGGGCGAACTGACGCCCCAGCGCGCGGCCATCTGCAATGTTCTCGGCATGCTCGCACTCATAGCCCGCCTTTTGCAAACGTTTTGCTACAGCGCGTGCAAACAGCACTTCATCTTCGACCAGCAACACACGCACTTTCTGCTTCAGCAGTTCCGGTATATCGTTATTGGATATCGGTTTGCTTGATTCCATAAGTGCCTGTTTTTGCATGCTTTATTGTTTAATTAGAATCGGCAACTGCGGTTTTACCACCAAATTCGTAGCGTACACCAACCCAGCCGGCACGTGGTGCACCTGGGGCTACCAGGAATGCACTGGTTTGATTACCATCGTTGAACTGGCCATTGGCAGTAAACAGGCTTTCACCCAGCAGGCCACCATTGTTGTACTCACGATCGAAAACGTTATTAGCCTTGGCGAATACCTGCCAGCCTTTACCAATGGTGTAACGCGTATCCAGATTGACTATTGCGTAGCCACCCACTTTGGCCCCGGGACCATCATGCGCGTTGTTTTCATTGCCACGTGCATACTGATCAGAGAAAGCAATGATATTGCTGCCGACTGTCCAGGACGGGGTAATAGCAAAAGTAGTCCGTAGCTTGAACTGATGTTTGGGGATCCCTGGAATACGGTCGCCCTTTTTCACATTGATTACGTTATCACCGTTGGCATTCACCACTGAAGCACTGTTAACATCGTTGGCGATATCAAACTCACTCTGATAAGTTGCATCTACCAAGCTATAACCAACAGCCCAGCCAAAACGATCAACTACCCCACTCAACGATGCATCTAGACCCTGACGGCGTGTCTTGCCAACGTTATCAAAATACCCGGCACCGCTTGTTGACAAGGCGCTGGAGATAAACTGAATGTCATCTGTATTCTGCGTACGATAAGTACTAAAAGACCAGCGTACTGTTTGCGTCAAATTGCCACGCAAGCCAGCCTCGTAGGTCTTGGCTACCACCTGCTTCAATGGAGGATCACCGGCAAACGCGTTAGGTAATTTGCAAGGTTGCGCCGGGTTAGCACATCCCAACTCGATTGCTGTTGGCGCACGACTGCCTTCATTGTATGCACCATACACCGTGAGATTTTCAGTCGGAGTGAAGTTCAGTCCGATAGCTGGGTTAATACGATGGAAGTTATGGTTAGCTGTCAACGTCTGGTTTGCCGGGTCTGTGTATACCGGGTTGCCACCGGCATCAAGCTGGTTGTCAAAGCCGTCACGGTTTTCCACTTTAGTATGGTTGTAGCGTGCAGACAGGGTGAGATGCCACAGTTCAGATAATGACATGGTATCGGTAGCAAACAGGCTCCAGGTCTTGCTTACCCCACGCAAACGCACTTGTTCATCCAGCGCGTTAGCGACACCATTTCCCACTATGCCTCGCGAAGCATCCAGCAGTCCGTATTCAGTGCTTTGCCTGAATTTTGTTCTACCATAATCATAGCCAAAACCAGCGGTAAATTGATTTTTCTTGCCCAGAAAGTCCTGGTTAAAGGCTAACTGGTTGGTAAAGCCCATGCTGACGCGTTTGGACTTAGTGCGGTTAATCGCGCCATTACATAGCTCATCTGAGTCGGCTGATCCGGCAGCACATTGTGCTAGCGCATCATTGACATCCGCGGCATCTCCCGCAAGGATTGCATCCTGAATCGCCTGATCGTCATTACCATCGCCATTTAGCGTCTTAGTCCTGGCGCCTCTGTAATACACATTCGCGCTGTACATCACATCATCACTGAACCAATGGCTACCATTGAGGTTGAGGAACGACAAGGTGTTCTTGGTCTGGTCGGGACGTGTCAATATGGACTTGCGGCCCAAAGTACGCAACATATCGGTAGGCGTCA
>JBAZTJ010000014.1:0-12550 GCA_041662005.1 Candidatus Methylopumilus sp. | reverse complement strand
GGCGTCAGTCCGTTACCTATCATGTCGTTATCAGCACCGGTATAGCTCAGATTGATTGCAGTAGTTTCATTTTGCCAGCCCACCTTACCGAATATCTGGCGTACATCGGTAGGCGAATGGTCACGCCAGCCATCTTCCCGGAAAGAGTTAGCTGAAAAAAAGTAATCAACTGAACCGTCCTTGGATACGCCACCGTATTCAGCCGATGCTGCTTTACGTCCCCAGGAGCCGGTATAGGCTTCTACTGCCCCGCCCTGGTTGGTACGGCCACTCTTGGTCTGCACAGATAATGCGCCGCCCAGTGTATTGAGGCCGAATAAAGGGTTGGAACCCGGAATCAGATTGATGCTGTTAATCGCGTTAACCGGAATCAGGTCCCAGTTCACCACATCACCAAAAGGCTCGTTTACGCGCACGCCATCAACAAACACTGAAAGACCTTGTGGAGTACCTAGCAGTGGGGAGGCGGAAAAACCGCGAAAGCTGACATCAGGTTGATACGGGTTATTCTGCGTATCGTTGACACTAACGCCATTTAAATTCTGCCCCATAAAGTCAGCAATACTTAGGCTGTTCTGTTTTTGCAACTCCTCGCCTTTCACAGCCTGCACACTGTAAGGAATCTGTTGCAATGGCAAACCCAATGAAGGTAATGGTGTGGTGCTGATCACCTCGATTTTTTTCGTCTTTACGGCATCCTCTGCATGCACAGCCCATGAAGATGCGAATAAACCAATGACTGCTGTGGCTACAATTTTACGTTGCCATCTTGTTATGTGCTGCATATTAAGCTCCCCAGTACAAATGAATAGATATAACTGACAATCTGTACTCAAGTTTTATGCCACCACATTCATGGCTGGGAATATCGATATAAATCATTGGGCAAGCAGGAAGTGACGAGTTAATACGTATAGTTTAGTCGCAGATGGTGGTTGTATACAACCATATATTGGCTATATACAACCGCATCACAACCAACTAGAAACTAACTACTGGCTAAATACTTTGCAGCAAGGCCCGCGGCGACTGGTTTAAAAAACCGCGTATGCCAAGCCACGCGGCAAGCGGCACCATCAGTACTGATAACAGCAATGCCAGCAGACTAAGCTGAACATTGAACCGGTATGGAATGCTTAGCAGATGGACGCTGACATAATATGCCATTGCATTGGCTGCCAGACTGGCTACCACGGCCGCTATCAGGCCTATGCAAAAGAACTCTGCCAGTATCGCCAAGGTCACTTGCAGGCGTGAGGCGCCTAATACACGCAGCAAGGTTGCTTCACGCACACGCTCTTCACGCGTGGCGACCAGTGCTGCATACAACACGGCCAAACCGGCCAGCAGGCTGAACCCGAACACGTACTCAACCGCATAGGTCATTTTCGTCATAATGCCACGCACCTGCTGCATCAGGGCAGCTACATCAATGACTGTCAGGTTGGAAAAACGACGAATCAGCTGATTCAGTGTTTCCTCCTTGCCTAGAGGCAAGTGAAAACTGGTGATATAACTTGCTGCAAACTCATCCAGAACCCCTGGTGGTGTCACGGCAAAGAAATTCGCGCGCATGGTATCCCACTCCACCTTGCGCAAACTGGTAATGGGTAAGTCCAGCCGGGTACCGGCGATGTCATAGGTAAGCGTATCGCCAAGCTTTAATTGCAAGCTTTCCGCCAGTCCTTTTTCCAGCGAAAGCATGGGTTTGCCATGCTCACCGGGCTGCCACCACTTTCCGGACTCCAGCTGATTATCGCTTTGCATATCGGCCGCCCAGGAAAGATTAAACTCGCGTTCGGCAAGGCGTTGCGAACGCTCATCCTGATACTGTTTGGTATTGAGTGGCTGATGGTTCACCGCAACCAGTCGGCCACGCACCATGGGAAACACTTCAGCATTGGTAATCCCAACCTCGGTGAAAAATTCCTTAACACCCTGGATTTGTGTTGGCTGAATATTGATGACAAAGCGGTTAGGTGCGTCCGCTGGTAATGAAGATTGCCAGTTCTGCAGCAGGTCGCCGCGCACAAGCGCCAGCAATATCAAGGCCATTAGCCCCAAGCTGATGCCAACCACCTGCGCTGTTGCCATCAAGGGCCGACGCTTCAGCCCGGCTAGCCCTAGTTTCCAGGCTCCGATGCTGCCTGTCGGTAGTCTGCTCAGCAGTTTGCCGGCATACAATGCGAGCAGCCCTGTCACCAGAATCAGCACTGACAATGTCAGCAATGCAGCGCCTGCCAGTTTAATATTCCCCGCTTGCCACAGCACCAGTGCAGCCAGCACAACCACCGCTGGAATGAAACTGGTCCAGTTTGCTGTATCGCTATCCCCAAGGTCACGACGTAATATGCGTAGCGCCGGTACTTCACTCAAGCGCAGCAGGTGCGGCCATACCACTGCCAGCATGGTTGCAAAGCCCGCCAGTAGCCCTGCTACGGCAGGCACCAGGCTGGGTTCAGGTAATTTTTCAAGAAACAGCTTACCAGCCAACACGGCTAATCCTTGCTGTGCAAAAAATCCCAGCAAGCAGCCAATCACACTCCCTACCAGCGCCAACAGCAGCGTTTGCCAAAGCAGGATACGCACGATCAATTGTTTAGGGGCACCGAAACAACGCATAAGCGCATAGGTATCCAGGCTTTTCTGCACGTAAGGCAAACTTGCCAGGAACATGGCGACCATCGCCAGAATGACACCTACCATGGCGGACAAACCAAGGAACTGCTGTGCTTTTTCCAAAGCACTTTTCATCTCAGGCCTGGCGGAAGAAATATCTTCGAGGCGCTCGCCACGAGCCAACTGCGGTTTAGCCCATGCTGAAAAGTCGGCGATAGACTCTCTGTCGGCAGCAACCAGCAACTGATACCTGACACGGCTACCGAACTGGATCAGCTTGGTAGCTGGTACATCAGCGACATTCATCATCAAGCGCGGTGCAATGCTAAACATATCACCACCGCGTGAAGGCTCACGCTGCAATATTGCATCGACTGTAAAGTTGGCTTCCCCAACCTCAATGGTATCTCCAGGCTTAAGGCTCAACAGATTTGCCAGACGTGGTTCAATCCATACCTTGCCGGCTGCTGGAATGCCCTTGGCGATGCTGCCAGCCCCATGTAATTGCTGGCTGACGGTCAGGTCGCCACGCAATGGAAACCCCGCTTCCACAGCTTTGATTTCCGCTAGCTGGCTGCTATCTCCATTAACAACCATGCTTGGAAATTCCAGGGTCTGTATGGTCTTGAGCTGCCGGCGCATGGCCTCAGTGCGATATTTCGCAGCCAGGGCATGGTCAGCCGAAATCACCAGATCAGCGCCCAGTAACAGGTTACCCTGGCTTTGCAGGCTGGACTGGATGCGGTCAGTAAAGAAACCGACAGACGTTGTTGCCGTGACCGCCAGAATCAGCGCCACCAGCAGAACTCTGACCTCGCCAGCGGCCCATTGGCTGCGAAGCTGACGCCAGGCCAGCGAAAACGCCATCATAATGAGATCAATCCGCTTTGTTCATCATTGACCAGCTGCCCATCCTGTAACTTTAAAATGCGCTGGCAGCGCTGGGCCAGCGCCATGTCATGCGTCACCAGTATTAACGTAGTACCGGCTTCGGCATTCAATGCAAATAACAACTCGATGATATTGTGCCCAGTCACCGCATCCAGGTTGCCTGTCGGTTCATCTGCGAAAAGTATCGCCGGGTTGGGGGCAAATGCACGGGCAATCGCCACCCGTTGCTGTTCACCACCAGACAACTGCTTGGGGTAATGCGCCAGGCGTTGCGCCAGCCCGACTTTGGTTAAGGCTGCCAGCGCCAGTGCTGGCGCATCACGGCGACCCGCGAGTTGCAAGGGCAGCATTACATTTTCCAGGGCAGTAAGGGCCGGCAGCAGTTGAAAGGACTGAAACACGAAGCCCATGTGCTTGCCGCGAACTGCAGCGCGGCCATCCTCATCCTGGTTGCTTATGTTTTCACCATTGATAAGCACTTTTCCGCTACCCGGAGTGTCCAACCCTGCGAGCAGGCTCAACAAGGTGGACTTCCCCGAGCCGGAACTGCCTACAATAGCCAGACGCTCACCCTGCGGCACTTCGAGGCTGAGGTTTGTAAGAATATCCAATCGGCTATCACTGCTGATAACATGCTTGTTAAGGGCGATAGCTTCTACTGCGAAAGGTTTATGCATCAATGATTTTCCGATTTTTATTCAGCTTACGATTGTTATTTGTTTGCGGTTTTTTATTCAATATTTTCAACACAACATCGGCATACGCGGCACCTCCGACCATACTAGTCTATGGGGACAGCTTGTCCGCAGCCTACGGCATTCCCCGCGAACAAGGCTGGGTGGCCCTGTTGCAGCAACGCCTGAAGGATGAAGGTCTCACGCATCAGGTGGTCAATACCAGTATCAGCGGTGAAACCACCACAGGAGGAAGCAGCCGTATTGCGGCAACACTCAAAGCACATCAGCCTGATATCGTACTGATTGAGCTGGGTGCCAATGACGGCCTGCGCGGGCTACCACTGACAGACATGCAGAATAACCTGAAGCAGATGATTGAGGCTTGTCAGCAGGCTAAAGCCCGGGTTGTACTGGTCGGTATGATGCTCCCGCCTAACTATGGCCCGAGATATGCGCGTGAGTTCAATCAAACCTACACAAATCTTGCGAAAGAATACCGGCTGGCACTGGTGCCGTTTTTACTCGCTGACGTCGCCGGCAAGCCAGCGCTGAATCAGGATGACGGTTTACACCCGACGGCCCAGGCGCAACCACAGGTATTGGGCAATGTGTGGAGCATTCTGCAACCCGTGCTTGTCAGCCAAAAAGCCCGGTAATTGCTTGACACTTAAAATAAAAACGCTTTATTCGCACACCCAGGATATCACCAGGCCCAGCTCGCGCCCACTGGCTTGCAGATGGCTGGCCACGCCGATACTAGGTACCACGGCCAAGGTGTCATCGCAATACACCAGCGGTAACCGTTCGCGCTGCCAGGGTGGAATATTGGCCTCCTGCAGCAGATGTTTCAAAGTGCGGGTGGGCTTGGCAACATCCGGTTTGAAGCGTTCTCCACCGATGCGGCTGGAGATACGCAACTTGTTAATGCCCAAGCGCTCGATTGCCAGCCCCGCCCCCATTTGCTTATCGAACACCAGGCGGCTCTGGTCAGGTAGGGATAGCTCCGCCTCACCCTGCCAAACCATGGCTAGTGGCGTATCCGGCTTATTGAGTTCGATATAGACCAGGTTTTTGTAGCGTCGGAGCCAGACTCCCCGCGCACTATCGATAGCTACCTTGATCATGGCATCAGATTTCGCACCTAATAGCTGACTCAACATCTCTTGTAAACGCAGTGTGCTTGGTAAAGCTTGCTGATGAGAAGATAACCACCAGCGCAACAGATTTCTGGCACGCGCCGCCGATAGGCTGGCAAGACTTTCAATATTCAAGTGCTGTTCTTGCACGCAGCGCACTGCATCCAGCTGTGCCAGTTCATCCAGCAATGCCGCTGCCTCAGCGAGATGGCCTGCAGACCTTGCTAGCGTGGCCTTCGCCGCAGGGAAACGCTGTTCGAGCACTGGTATGACATGATGGCGGCAAAAATTACGGTCAAAGCGTACATTCTGGTTGCTCTCATCATCTATCCATTGAAGTTTGCGCTTTTTTGCATAGGCAGCAAGTTCGGCATGCGAAACATTAAGTAACGGCCGCAACAGGCGCCTGCCATCATCGCACTGCGCCATCGCAGAAAGGCCCTTGACGCCTGCTCCCCGCAGCAATTGCAGTAACAGCGTTTCGGCCTGATCGTCCTCATGATGCGCGAGCAGCACGTAATCAGACGGGTAATCCAGTAAAGCCGCATAGCGTGCCTGCCTTGCCGCAGCCTCAATACCGAGACCACTATCCGCGGGAATGGCAACGCGTACGATATGCAAGGGAATATGGTGTCGGGCGCAGATACTCGTACAGAACTCAGCCCAGGCATCGGCATTAGGGCTCAGGCCATGGTGGACATGCATGGCTTGCAAGTTGATATCCAGCGACTGCTTAGCCAGCGCATCTCTGGCAAGTACCAGAATATCCAGCAGTACACATGAATCCATGCCACCGCTAAAGGCCAGTAACAAAGTCTGCCCTGGGGCTGTCGATACTTTTAAAAAGGCCTCGACATGCTGGGTCAGGTTAGCAAGCACATCTCTTGCCGAATGTTTGACGGAGCTTTGCAGTTTTTTGGCAGGCGGATTGATTGAGATAGTCGATTGGGTGGGTATAGATTTTTGCACGAGAGCAGCGACGGTGGAGTGGAATCAACCACCCTGGCATGTGTCATGGGTGGTCATTACAAACGGCACCGTGCACGCTATTTGATAGCAACTTCTTTGTATTTGCCATAGCTCATCAAACGCTCATACCGCTCAGTCAGCAGATGATCTGTCGACTTGGCTTGCAAGCGACCAAGCTCGTCCTTCAGCACGCGACGTAAAGTCTGCATGATGAGTTCAGGGTCACGATGCGCCCCGCCCATAGGTTCGGGAACAATACGGTCTATCAGGCCCATAGCTTTGAGTCGTGTAGAGGTGATGGCCAGTGTTTCTGCAGCTTCAGAAGCTTTATCCGCGCTCTTCCACAGGATAGAGGCGCAGCCTTCCGGCGAAATCACGGAGTAAGTCGAGTACTGCAGCATCAGCAGTTGATCAACCACGCCCAGTGCCAATGCGCCACCTGAGCCGCCCTCGCCGATGATGACGCCGATGATAGGGGTCTTGAGTTCTGCCATAACATACAGATTACGTGCGATCGCCTCAGACTGGCCGCGCTCTTCAGCCCCGATACCAGGGTAAGCGCCCGGGGTGTCGATCAAGGTGATGATAGGTAAGCCAAATTTCTCAGCCATGCGGAACAGGCGCAAAGCTTTGCGATAACCTTCAGGACGCGGCATACCGAAGTTACGATACTGCCGTTCTTTTACATCGCGGCCCTTTTGGTGGCCGATCACCATGACCGGTTGGTCCTCGAAGCGCGCCAGGCCACCGACAATGGCAGGGTCGTCTGCAAAAGCACGGTCACCATGCAGCTCCTGGAAGTCAGTAAACAGGCCTTCTATGTAATCAAGCGTGTAAGGACGCTGTGGATGGCGCGCCACTTGGGATATCTGCCAAGCCGTGAGCTTGCTGTAGATATCCTTGGTCATAGTCTGATTCTTTTTCTGCAGCCTGTCTATTTCCTCGGAAATATCGAGCGCCGAATCATCCTGCACAAAGCGTAACTCTTCAATCTTAGCCTCGAGTTCAGCTATCGGTTGTTCAAATTCCAGAAAACTTGTTTTCATGCTTATCGCCCTTGAAACTTATAGACTCAATTATAGAGGATTTTTACGTTGTCATCAGAAAGCCAGGTTTTTAAACCCGCCAGCAATTCATCATGCAGCTCTACCCGCCACTGGTCGCCCAGCATCAGGTCCACCTTGGCATTCTGGTTGTGGTACTCCACTTTGACTATACATCCACGCTTTTCATCGCTGCCGCTATTAAAGCCATTAGTGCGGCAATAAGGTGCCAATAGCTCACGCAGCTTGACTGCATCTGCTTGGCCATTGCATGAGATTTTCAGCATATTGGCGTAGGCACTGCGCGCTGCGGCCAAATCGTAAAGCTTACGTGCATTCACGCGCAAACCACCGGAGAAGTCATCATTGCTTACGCGGCCTTCCACTATCAGCAATTGATCGTCTTTCACCAATTGCGAGTTCTGGTTAAGCAGCTCATTGCCCACCACGATCTCGATACGGGATTGCGCATCATCCAACGTCACGATCGCCATCTTGCCGCGGGCAGTCATGCGGATACGCACCCCCATCACCACGCCAGCCAACAATTGCGGCTGATCCTGAGGCTTGAGCGTCGCCAGGCTACCGCGTACAAACGAGGCCAGTTCGGCTTTGTAGCCCATGAACGGATGCCCGCTCAGGTAAAAACCAAGTGCGACTTTTTCTTCGCGCAGCTTATCCTGCTCAGACCAGGGTGCTACTTTGGGCAAGGTGTGTGCAACGCTGTCCGACATCTCACCAAACAGGCTGTCCTGACCGGCTGCTGCGCCACTTTGTTCGGCGGCACTGATAGCCAGGCCGACACCGGCTAGCAGGGCTGCCCTGTTAGGTTCCAGCTTGTCGAAAGCACCGGCACGTATCAGCGATTCGATCACGCGACGATTCACCTTGCGTAAATCCAGGCGACGACAGAAGTCGAACAAATCCTTGAATGGCCCGTCCTGTTTGCGTGCAGCCAGTATCACTTCTATCGCGGCCCAGCCCGACCCCTTCAACGCGCCCAGGCCGTACAACACCTGCTTTTCACTGACAGGCTTAAATCGGTATTCACTCTGGTTGATGTCTGGCGCCATCACTTCGACCCCGTTACCGGCACAATCATCATAAAAAATATGTACGCTGTCGGTATTGTTCATGTCCGCAGACATGGTAGCGGCCAGGAAAGCGGCCGGGTAATGCGCCTTCAGATAGGCAGTCTGGTACGCCACCAGGGCATAAGCTGCCGCGTGCGATTTGTTAAAGCCGTAGCTGGCAAACTTCTCCATCAGGTCGAACAGGTCAGCGGCCTGGCGTTCTGGCGTGCCGCCTTTCATAGCGCCTTCAACAAAGACCGCGCGCTGCGCGTCCATTTCCTCTTTTTTCTTCTTACCCATGGCGCGCCGTAGTAAATCGGCGCCACCCAGGCTGTAACCACCCACCACCTGGGCGATCTGCATCACCTGCTCCTGGTACACCATGATGCCGTAAGTTTCCTTGAGGATGGGCTCTACAGCTGGGTGTGGATACTCAACGCGCTGCAGGCCATGCTTGCGGCGGCAGAAATCAGGGATAAGGTCCATAGGGCCGGGGCGATACAATGCCACCAGAGCGATAATGTCTTCGAAGCAATCCGGCTTGGCTTGCTTCAGCATGTCTTTCATACCGCGCGATTCCAGTTGGAACACAGCGGTAGTATTTGCTGACTTCAACAGGTTGTAAGTCGGTTTGTCGTCCAGTGGCAGGGTTTCCAGCACCAGTGCCGGCTGGCCCAAGGCAGCACGCTGCGCATTGGCATTTTCCATCGCCATATTGAGGATGGTGAGTGTACGCAAGCCCAAAAAGTCGAACTTGACCAGGCCGACCGCTTCCACATCATCCTTGTCGTATTGGCTAACCACGCTCTCACCGCTCGCCTGGCAGTATATAGGCGAGAAATCCGAGATTTTTCCGGGTGAAATCAGCACGCCCCCGGCATGCATACCGACGTTACGCGTCAGGCCTTCCAGGCGCAACGCTAACTCCAGCAATTCTTTGACTTCTTCCTCCTGCTCGCGACGCTCCTTGAGCTGGGGCTCTTTTTCCAGGGCGTCAGCCAGGGTGATCCCCAGCTCCAGCGGAATCAGTTTGGCAATGCCATCCACGAAATTGAACGGCAAATCCAGTACCCGGCCTACATCGCGAATCACGGCCTTGGCGGCCATGGTACCGAAAGTGGAGATTTGTGAAACTGCATCCAGCCCATATTTATTCTTGACGTAATCGATGACGCGATCCCTGCCCTCCTGGCAGAAATCGATATCGAAGTCGGGCATGGATACCCGATCCGGGTTCAGGAAGCGCTCGAACAGCAAGGCATACTGCAACGGATCCAGATCAGTAATACCCAGGCTATATGCTACTACGGAGCCAGCACCAGAGCCGCGGCCAGGCCCAACCGGTACCCCATTATTCTTGGCCCAGTTAATGAAGTCAGCCACGATCAGGAAATATCCAGGGAAACCCATCTGGATGATGATACTGGTTTCAAAGTCCAGCCTTGCTTCATACACAGGTCGCTTGGCTTCGCGTTTCTCAGCATCCGGGTATAAAATTTCCAGGCGCTTGGAAAGCCCTTTCCTGGCTTGATCAATCAAAAACTCATCCAGGCTTTCGCCATTGGGTGTAGGGAATTGTGGTAGATAGTTCTTGCCCAGCGTCAGAGTAAGATTGCAGCGTTTGGCAATCTCTACGCTATTGGTCAGCGCCTCTGGAATATCGGCAAATAGCGCCGACATTTCAACCTGGGTCTTGAAATACTGGTCTGCAGTAAAGTGCTTGGGGCGCCTGTTATCCGCCAGCACATAGCCTTCTGCGATACAGACTCTGGCTTCGTGCGCCTTAAAGTCATCCGTGGCAATAAACTGTACCGGGTGTGTGGCAACCACCGGCAAACCCAGATTGCCGGCTAAAACCAGCGCTCGCGAAATATAAGCCTCTTGCTGGGCGTGGCCGGCACGTTGCAACTCGATATAGTAGCGATTCGGAAACAGCGCACTCCAGTCTTGTGCCAGTTGCTGCGCCAATACCAGATTGTTTTGCAGCAAGGCCAGACCAACATCGCCAGCCTTTGCACCGGACAACATAATCAGGCCTTCGGTACCCGCCTCAACCAGCCATTGCCGCTTGATTTCAGCCCGCCCTCGATACTGATTCTGTAGATAGGCTTTAGTGATGAGCTCGCACAGACGCAAGTAGCCGGGCTGAGATTGGCAGAGCAACAGGCATCGGTATGGCTGGTCGCGCTTGGTCTCGTTTTCAAGCCAGATATCGCAACCCAATAGCGGCTTGATACCCTTGCCGCGCGCTGCCTTGTAGAATTTGACTGCGCCGAATAGATTAGTGAGGTCGGTAAGCGCCAATGCTGGCATCTGATCTGCTGCTGCATGACCAACATAATCATCGATACGCACAGTGCCATCCACGATGGAGTACTCACTGTGGCACCGCAAGTGAATAAACGATGGCTGGATAAAAGACGGCTCTGACATGGGCTATATTTTACCTGATTAGCGTCGGCAGAAACGACGCTGGCAGACAAAAATATAGCCCGGGAACTGGATTAAGCGTGCACAGCAGGGATAGGGGCCGCCCTGCCCAGCAACATGGAAACCTGGGTGAGTAGCTCATCATCCTGCACCGGCTTACCAAGGAAGGCATTCACGCCCAACTCTTGCGCCAGGTTGCGGTGCTTCTCAGCCGTACGTGAGCTGATAATCACCAGTGGCGTCTCGGCAAAGCGCGCATCACCACGGATATTCCGGGTCAACTCGAATCCATCCATGCGCGGCATTTCAATATCGGTGAGGATGATATCCGGTGAGATATCCTGCAATACCTGCAGCGCATCCATGCCGTCCTTGGCGATGACCACTCGGTAGCCTTCACGCTCAAGCAGGCGCCCTAACACTTTTCGCATAGTCAACGAGTCATCGACCACCAGTATCGTGGGCATTTCCTCTTCGACAACAATTGGCGTTGCTGGTGTAGAGCTGACCTTGACTGTGCCTATTGCCAGATCTTCGCGATTGGCCAGTTGCACTGCATTCAGGATCAGTACGATATTTCCGTCACCCATCACCGTGGCGCCCATCATGCCCGGCACGCGGGCAAGCTGTGGCCCGATAGGTTTCATCACCACTTCCTGGTTGCCGACGATTTCATCTACATGCAGTGCTATCTGGTAAGTACCGCTGCGTAATAACAGTAATGGCGTATAGAGTTGCTGCTCTGGGGTATGCTCCACATCGCCGACCAGTTTGCTCAAGAAATGTAGCGGATACTGACGGTTATTCCATGTGATGCCACGCGCGTCATACCCTTCGGCAATCGCTGCGGGCTTGAGCTTTTGCACCTGCTCCACCATCACCGATGGCAAAGCAAAGGTACGGCTACCAACGCGCACCACCACCACCTGCGCCACTGACAGGGTCACTGGCAGGTAAATACTGAATACAGCCCCATGCCCAGGCGAGTTGTTTACATCAATACGCCCACCCAGGGCGGTAATATCACTGCGCACGGAATCGAGGCCAACTCCGCGACCTGCAATCTGTGTCACGGTTGTCGCAGTGGAGAAGCCGGACTCAAAAATGACCTGCATCAACGCCTGCTCGCTCACTTCCTGGTTTGCAGCAAACAAGCCTTTTTCCACTGCTTTTTTACGCACTTTTTCCAAATTGATGCCGGCACCATCGTCAGTCACGATAATCACGATTTCATCGTTTTCACGACGGACTTTGAGGGTGACATTACCCATAGCATTTTTCTTGGACTTTTTACGCTCCGCAGGCGTTTCCATACCATGAGCCACCGCATTGCGTAACAGATGCTCTAGCGGCGCCCCTATCTTATCCAGCACGCTACGATCGATATTGACAGCTTCCCCGTCAATAAGCATTTCTACCGGCTTGCTCAACTCACGTGAAGTCTGGCGAACAATACGCTGCAGCCGTTCCGAGACCATGGAGAACGGCACCATACGTACGTTCATCAAGCCGTGTTGCAGCTCGCGATTCATCCGGTTTTGTTGTTGCAGTGCAGACTCAGTCTCGTCCAGGTTCATGAGCAAACCATGCTGGATAGTGGCCACGTCATTCACGCTTTCCGCCATCATGCGGGTCAGTTCCTGCAGGCGGGTAAAGCGGTCGAACTCGAGCGGGTCGAATTCGCGCTCGCTCGAAATCGACATGCGCGACGA
>JBAZTJ010000013.1:0-32214 GCA_041662005.1 Candidatus Methylopumilus sp. | reverse complement strand
AATTACACCTCAAGATAATTACACCTCAAGATAATTACACCTCAAGATAATTACACCTCAAGGAGCTTTCAATGAAAACACCATTTAGCCTGGCACCGATATCCGGTATGGCACTCGCACTAGGCCTCTTGTTTGGCTCTGTTTCTGCCCTGGCGGATGAACTTTCGGAGAAAGACCGCGATTTTTTGCAAAATGCGGTGCAGACCGGGCATTACGAGCTTGAGGGTAGCAAGTTGGCGATTACAAAATCCACCAACCCGGTAGTGGTGCGCTTTGCACGCAGGACGGTGCAGGATTACAGCAAGCTGAGTATTGAGCTGGATAAGCTGGCCAAAACCAAGGCGCTGGATGTGAGCGGTGAGCTTAACCCCGTGCAGCAGGAAAACCTGCAATTGCTGGCAGGCAAGGAGGGCGCGGAGTTTGATGCACAGTATGCTTCTGCCATTGCGGAAGAGGCGCATGCCAACCAGGTGGAATATTTTACCGATGCGGCTGAAGAAGCTGACGATGTGGAGATCAGGAATTTTGCCCGGAAAAATCAGCCTGCGTTGAAGCAACATCTGTTTGGCGCGCGTATCCTTAATACTCGAATGAATCCGTAATGAGGGGGCAAGAGGAATGCGATCTCAATTTACCGGCAAGCGTACCTGCAAAGGCGGTTTTGATGAGCGGTGATCCTGGAGTACGTATTGAGGCCCTGGATGCGGGCTACAAAGTGGAGCTGAGGCAGTATGATACGGCTATATTGTACGTGTTCATTTCGCCGCAGCTGCTGGTGAGCGAGCCTTTTGCAACGGCAGTCGAGGCTTGGGATGCGGCGTATGCTGACCTGCAGGCCAGCCTTGATAAAGAGAATGCTGACAAGGAGCCTGACCCGGAACAAGACCCCGATTGGGCGTAAGTTGCCAGTTGGGGAGTTAAATTGTTAGTGCGGCTGTGTTTTTAAGCGTGATTTTGAAGTATAAATAATAATGCCCGTCCGCCCCGACAAAAACCCAACGCAAAATTCAGAGCCTAGCCCTGACAAAATAACCACCCCGGCCACGGGTGTAGTCCCCATGCCAACCAGCAACATGCTGGCGCTGATGCTGGCCGGGCTTGCCATGCTGGGGCCGTTCTCGGTAGATACCTATCTGCCGGCTTTCCCCAATATTGAAGTTTCCCTTGGCGCCAGCCTGCTACAAGTGCAGCAGACGCTGACGGCCTACATGTTTTCATTCGCCATCATGATACTGTGGCACGGTTCGCTGTCAGATGCTTTCGGCAGGCGCAATATCGTACTGGTATCGCTGGCGGTATTTGCCATTGCCACGCTGGGTTGCGCAGCCTCGCATAGTGTCGAATACCTGTGGGCGTTCAGGATGCTGCAAGGCTTATCCGCCGGTGCGGGTGTGGTGGTAGGCCGCGCCATCATCCGCGATGTGTATGCGGACGTAGCCGCGGCGCGTTTACTTTCGCTGGTCACCATGATATTTGCCATCGCCCCGGCGATTGCGCCCATCCTCGGCGGCTGGATAGTGAAGTTCTACGACTGGCGCACTATCTTCCTCACGCTGTTTGCCTATACCTCGCTATTGCTGTGGTACTGCTACAAAAAACTGCCGGAGACCCTGCCGCTAGCGCAACGCACGCCGTTTAACCCGCAATTTCTGTGGCACAGTTACCGGCAGATATTCCGCTCGCCGGTGTTCCAGATGAAGGCGGGGGCACTCGCTTTTAATTTCGCAGGTTTGTTTTTGTATGTGGCGGCCGCGCCGGTGTTTATTACCCAGCATCTGGGCTTGGGGCCGGATCAGTTTGCCTGGCAGTTTATCCCCGCTGTGGCGGGTATTTTTCTGGGGGCATTTGCTGCCAATCGGCTGGCCGGAAAAATCTCCATCCCCAAGATGATGTGCATAGGCTATTTTTTGCTGATCGGCTCAGGTGTAGCTAATGTCGGCTACCACCTATTTTTCCCGCCGGCTATTCCGTGGTCGGTCATCCCCCTGTTTTTTTACACGCTGGGCATGTCGCTGGTGGCGCCTATCCTCACCTTGCTGGTGATGGATTTGTTTCCTAATATCCGTGGCACAGTGGCTTCGTGCCAGTCGTTTACGCAGACCATGCTGGCCGCCGGCGTTTCAGGGCTGATCGCGCCAATACTGGTGCACTCGGTACTGTGGCTGGCCGCCGGGCAACTGGCGTTTGCGGTGATCGGTTTGGGTTTGTGGCTGGGTGGGCGGCGTTACCACTATGCGCATTTGCCGCCGGAGGAACCGCTTAATGAAAAGATGAACGCCTGGGAAACCGTCGAATAATAATTCCCCTCCCTCAGGCAAGGGGAGGGTTAGGGTGGGGGTCGAAAGCCACAATCTGGCTCAACTTACAGATTTACTCAACTAGATTTACTCAACTATCACATGCACATCATCAACATAATATTGCGTCTCGCCAAAGCAGGATGACGGTACGCCAATATGCTGCGCGTAGGATAGCGTCACTTTCTTGCCCAGCGACTGGTTGATTTTGGCGGCTACCGCATCCTCGCGCACGCTGAAGTAGAATTTTTCGCTCATGGTGCCGGGCATGGAGACAATGGCTAGTTCGCCTTCCCAGGTTTTGCACAGCCAGCCCTTGTTGGAGAATTTCTGCACATAGCCCGCGCGTTCGCCGGTGGAGTAAGACCAACTCAGCGCCAGCCAGCTGTAAGCGACGAATAGCGCAATGGCGACTATCAGCCCCAGGGCAATAATCAAGACAAAGCCGTGTTGTTGAGTTTGTTTCATAGTGTGTTCCTATATCAAATTTGCAATGTCAGTTTTGCAGTCATTCTAACCCGCCCGCGTGTATTTGGCGTGACTGCTAAACAGTGATTGCGGCGGCATGGTGGCTAAATTCACTTTCCATATCCGGCACGCCGGACATGGCACAAATAATGCTGCTAAAAAGCAGTTAACTCTCTACACTGTAAAACTACATTGCTCTAGATTTGTTGCATCCTGGCTTGAAATGTTAAAACGGCAATATATAAGGAAGTCAGATGGCTATACGCGTTGCGCTACACCACAAAACCAGCTACCAGTTTGATCGATTAGTCAGTCTCTCCCCGCATGAAGTCAGGCTCAAGCCAGCAGCTCATGCCCGTACGCCCATTTTGTCGTATTCGCTGAGCGTGAACCCGGAAAAACACTTCATCAACTGGCAGCAAGACCCTTACGGCAATTACATTGCGCGCTTCGTATTCCCCGAAAAGGTGCGTGCGCTCGACTTTACGGTCGATTTAGTGGCGGATATGACGGTCATTAACCCGTTTGATTTCTTTGTGGAAAAGTACGCCGAGACTTACCCCTTCAACTATACGCAACAGCTGGAGTACGAACTTGGTGCGTATTTAAAGCCGGAACCGGTAGGCAATCTGCTACAAGACTGGCTGGTGGCAGCAAAAAGCGAAATGAGCCAGCAGGCATTTTCTACCGGCGACTTCCTGGTGGCGGTCAACCAGCGTCTGCAGCGCGATATCGGCTACCTGGTGCGCATGGAGCCGGGTGTGCAAACGCCGGAGCAAACGCTGGCCAATCGTACCGGCTCTTGCCGCGATACCGCCTGGCTGCTGGTACAGATCATGCGCAATATGGGGCTGGCTGCACGCTTTGTATCAGGTTATTTGATACAGCTCACCGCCGATATCAAGGCGCTGGATGGACCTAGCGGCACTACCGTGGATTTCACCGACCTGCACGCCTGGACTGAAGTGTATATCCCGGGCGCCGGCTGGATAGGGCTGGACCCGACCTCCGGCCTGATGGCGGGCGAAGGCCATATCCCGCTGGCTTGTACCGCTGTGCCGTCCTCTGCCGCGCCGGTGACCGGTTTTACCGATGTCGCCGAAGTTACTTTCCAGCACGAAATGACGATTACGCGCATCCATGAAGATCCGCGCGTGACCAAGCCTTATACCGAAGAGGACTGGTTGAAGATAGACAAGCTGGGCAATAAGGTGGATGCCGAGCTAAAGAAACAGGATGTGCGGCTGACGCAGGGCGGCGAGCCGACATTTGTTTCGATAGACGATATGGATGGCCCGGAATGGAACACGCTGGCGCATGGCGACAAGAAGCGCGAGCTGGCGGGCAACTTGGCGCTGCGGCTCAAAGAGCATTTCGCCAAGGGCGGCATGCTGCATTACGGCCAGGGCAAATGGTACCCCGGCGAGCCGTTGCCGCGCTGGGCGCTCAATATGTATTGGCGTGTGGATGGCACGCCCATCTGGAACGATGCCAGCCTGTTTTCTGATGAACATGCACCGGACAATTACACCGTAGAGCATGCTACCCAATTTGCCGAGCGGCTGGCTGCTGAGCTGGATTTCCCCACTGAATGCCTGATCCCGGCTTATGAGGATGTGTTGCAGCAAAGCCAGTTTGAAGAGCGCCTGCCGGAAAATATCGACCCACTTAAAGCTAACTTAAAAGACAGCGAAGAGCGCCGCCGCCTGGCACGCCTGCTGGAAACCGGGCTGGCCGAAGTGGTGGGCTATGTGATGCCTATCAAGCCCAAAGAGTCTAAGAGGACGACTTCATGGCTGACCAGCAAATGGCCGTTGAAACGTGAACATCTCTACCTGTTGCCCGGCGATTCGCCGATGGGCTTGCGCCTGCCTCTGGCATCATTGCCATGGGTATTGCCAGAAGACATGGAGCCGGATTTCGCTACCGATCCTTTTGCTGCGCAGGATGATTTGGCTAGCGGCCACGGTGTGGAAAAAGCGGCTGTCAAAATCAAACATAAAGGCAAAAAGCCGCTGGCGCACGAGGTGGTGCATACCGCGCTTTGCGTACAAGTGCGTGACGGCAGGCTGCATGTATTCATGCCGCCGGTGGTGATGCTCAAGGATTACCTGGCGCTGGTGACTGCTGTGGAAACGACTGCTGCCGCACTCAAGCTGAAGTTATGGTTGGAAGGCTACACCCCGCCGCGTGACCCGCGTATTCAGGTATTGAGCGTGACGCCTGACCCCGGTGTGATTGAGGTCAATATCCATCCTTCAGCTAGCTGGAAAGAGCTGGTGAGCAAAGTCACTACGCTGTACGAAGAAGCGCGGCAGGCAAGGCTGGGCACGGAAAAATTCATGCTGGATGGCCGTCATACCGGCACCGGCGGCGGCAATCACGCCACGCTGGGGGGTGCCACGGCAGCGGATAGCCCCATGCTGCGCCGCCCCGATGTGCTGAAAAGCCTGATTACTTATTGGCAGAATCACCCGGCCTTGTCGTACCTGTTCTCCGGCACCTTTATCGGCCCGACCAGCCAGGCGCCGCGTGTTGACGAGGCGCGTGACGACAACCTGTATGAGCTGGCGATTGCTTTCCAGCAAATGGACAAAGTGCTGCCGGACACCGAAGAGAGCGAGCGCCCCTGGCTGGTAGACCGGTTGTTGCGCAACTTGCTGGTGGATCTGACTGGTAACACGCATCGCTCCGAGTTCTCTATCGACAAACTGTATTCGCCGGATGGCCCGACCGGCCGTTTGGGGCTGGTGGAGTTTCGCGCTTTTGAAATGCCGCCGCATGCCCGCATGAGCTTACTGCAAATGCTGCTGTTGCGCGCACTGGTGGCGCGTTTCTGGCGCGAGCCTTATCAGGGCAAGCTCATTCATTGGGGTACGCAGCTGCATGACCGCTGGATGCTGCCGCATTTCGTTGCGCAGGATATGGCCGACGTGGTGGCAGACCTGCGCGCCTCGGGCTACAAGTTTGAAAAGCACTGGTTTGACCCGTTTGTGGAGTTCCGTTTTCCGCGTTACGGCACCGTGGCTTATCACGGTGTAGAGCTGGAATTGCGCCAGGCCATCGAGCCATGGAATGTATTGGGTGAAGAAGTCAGCACCGGCGGCACAGCGCGTTATGTTGATTCATCGGTGGAGCGCATGCAGTTACGCGTTCGCGGCCTGACCGATGGGCGGCATATCGTGACCTGCAACGGGCGGGCCTTGCCACTGCAACCCACAGGCAATGCCGGTGAATATGTGGCCGGGGTGCGTTTCCGCGCCTGGAGCCCGTGGTCTGCCCTGCATCCGACCATAGGCGTGCATGCGCCGCTGGTGTTCGACCTGGTCGATAAATGGAGTGGCCGCGCCATTGGCGGTTGTACTTATCATGTGTCTCATCCGGGCGGGCGCAACTATGCCAGCTTCCCGGTGAACGCCAATGAGGCCGAGGCTCGCCGTTTCGCGCGCTTCTGGGATCATGGGCATACCCCGGGCCCGGTGTCGGTGGTGGATGAGCCGCGCAACCCGAGTTTTCCGTTTACCCTGGATTTAAGGTGGCAAGCCGACTAAAGTTTGTTGCATAAAAGTAAACTTTGCATTTATTGCAGTCACCTAATATCCTTGGTATATGTTGAGTTCATTATTAAATCGTTATCCGCATTCAAAAAGCCGTCATGACGAGCTGATGGAGCCAAGCGGCGAGCCGCGCCAGCACTGGCGGGCTCTGATGGCAACCTTAGCGCAGGAACCCCCGGCGCAAATGCGCCAACGCGTGGACGATGTACGTCGGCAGGTACGTGAAAACGGCGTCACCTACAATGTGTATGCCGATACCAAGGGCCTGCAACGCCCATGGGACCTGGATGTGCTGCCGTTTATCCTGCCGCATGAAGAGTGGGCGCAGATCGAGGCGGCGGTGATTCAGCGTGCGACCCTGATTAACGCCATCCTCAATGATGTGTATGGCCCGCAAACCATACTCACTGAGGGTTTGCTGCCGCCATCGCTGATCCACGGCCATGCCGGATTTCTGCGTCCCTGTCATGGCATCCGTAATCCCGACGATATTGCCTTGCATACCTATGCCGTGGATATTGCGCGCTCACCCAATGGTCGCTGGTGGGTGGTTGCTGACCGCACCCAGGCGCCATCTGGGGCCGGTTATGCCCTAGAAAACCGGCAGGTAATCGCCAGTGCGTTCCCCGAGCTTTTCCGTGACCTGAATATTCATCGCCTGAGCGGCTTCTTTGCCGCCATGCGCGATAGCCTCAACCATTGGGGCCGTCTGTGTGCTGAAAAGCAGACGCAAGCCAATCCGCAGATTCCGCCGTTGAGCCATGGTGAGCAACCACTTACTGTTATCCTTACCCCCGGCCCGTACAACGAGACCTATCACGAACAATCTTACCTGGCGGGCTATCTTGGTTTTCCGCTGGTGCTAGGCAATGACCTGACCGTGCGTAACGGCGTGGTGTGGCTGAAGACGCTGTCAGGACTGAAGCCGGTGCATGTGGTGCTACGCCGTCTGGATGATGATTTCTGTGACCCGCTTGAGCTCAATGCGGATTCCATACTCGGTGTGGCCGGGCTGACCGATGCCGCACGTCGCGGCAATGTGCTGGTGGCGAATAGCCTGGGCTCCAACCTGTTGCAATCCGGCGCGCTGCTGGGATTTTTGCCCAGCCTGTGCAAGCGCATGCTGGGCGAGTCGCTACTGATGCCATCTGTGGCAACCTGGTGGTGCGGCGAACCGGCAGCACTTAAAACCGTGATCGCCAACCTGAGCAAGCTGGTGATTAAGCCGGCATTTCCGCAGATACATGAAACCCCGATTTTTGGCGAAGATTTAAGTGCCAGTGAACGCACTGAGCTCATAGCCAAGCTGCAGGCCAACCCGCACAACTACGTGGCGCAGGAGCTGGTACAGATATCGCAGGCCCCGGTGTGGGATAACAATAGCAGCCATGGCATCAAGGCGCTGGCAGTGGGTTTGCGGGTGTATGCCTGTGCCACGCCGCAAGGCTATGTAGTGATGCCGGGCGGCCTCACCCGCGTTGCCAGTGGGCTGGATGGACGCGTGATTACCATGCAGCGCGGCGGCACCAGCAAGGATACCTGGGTGACGGCACCAACTGCCGTGAGCAAACTGAGCCTGGTACGCCGGACTACTTCGAGCAAGGACCTGGTGCGCGACAATACACACCTTTCCAGCCGCATGGTGGAAAACCTGTTCTGGTTCGGACGCTATACCGTACGTAACAACCATACCGCGCGCCTGCTGCGCACGGCAATTCACTACCTGCTGGAATTCTCACCCGAGCATCGGGCAGTGGAATGGCCGACCGTTCATGGCTTATGCATCTGGTACGGCCTGATGCCGGCAGACGATGACGAAGATGCGGATGAGTACTCACTCACGCCACCAGCCTTAAGTGACGAGGAGATTGAAGCATTGCTGATTGCAGCCGTGTTCTCTGCCGAGACACCAAGCCTGGCCGGCAATGTACAGCAACTGTTCCAGTTGGCGTTTAACCTGCGCGAACGTTTATCCAGTGATAATTGGCGCATCATCAACCAGATGTCCCAGAGCTTTAATGGAGTCAGCAAAAAGCCCAGCCTGAATGAGGCGCTGTCACACCTGGATGACACCAATACTTCGCTCGTGACGCTAGCCGGCTTTACCTTGGATGGCATGACGCGGGATCAGGGCTGGCGCTTCCTCTCCATCGGGCGGCGCATAGAGCGGCTGCAATTTCTATGCACTTTGCTGTTACGCGCGCTTACCATGCCGCCGCAAAGCAACCTGGATTGGCTGCTGGAGCTGACGGACAGCATCGTTACCTATCGCGCACGCTACAGTGCCCAGCCGGAATGGTTGCCGGTATTGGATCTGCTGTTGATGGATGAAAACAACCCGAATGCCATGGCGTTCCAGCTCAAGGGCCTGATCAAATACCTGTCGCAGATATCTTCCACCTATAACGGCGGTGGCGGTGAGTGACGTTTTATGGAGCGGCTGGAAGCACTTAAGGCGATGGACCCCGACGAAGTGCTTAATCACGGCAGCCCGCAACTGATCAAATGGCTGAATGCGACATATCAGGCCAGTATCAGCATCTCTGACCAGTTGAGCCTGCGCTTTTTCAGTTACTCGGGCATGCAGCAGGAATTCAAGTACACATGATGGGCATCTCCATACATCCAATTTGCATTGCCATACGGCGTTGCCCGCAAAAAATTACTCCTGACATATCGTGCATATGCGGCGTCATAATTTTTTACTCATGCCTGGTCTGGCTTCGCAGCTTGAATTTCTAGAGACACCCATAACCATGCGTTATCACGTTCTACACCAAACCCAGTACGACTACGAGCGAACCGCGACGCTCTCGCAGCAGTTGCTGCATATGACGCCGCGCGATTTCCAGTACCAGAACTGTCATTTCCACCATATCAGCGTTAACCCCGTGGCCAATGAACTGGTGAGTAACTTTGACTACTTTGGCAATATCATCCATCACCTGGCCATTTTTACGCCGCATAAGACCTTGGTGGTTGAGTCGGAATCGAATATCGAGTTGTTGCCAAGGCCCGGATTAAACGTATTACAAAACAGCCAGCCCTGGGATATCGTCAGGCATAGCCTGAGCCAACAGAATGGCGGGCATGCGGATGCGGTGGCCTACCTGTTTGACTCGCCTAACGTTAATTGCAGCGATGCGCTGGCGACATACGCTACGGCCAGTTTTGTTTCCGGGCGTCCGTTGCTGGAAGCAGCGCTAGACCTGACCCAGCGTATCTATCGCGATTTTGAGTTTGACCCGGAAGCCACCGATGTTGCGACGCCACTGACACAAGTGCTGGCCGGCCGGCGCGGTGTATGTCAGGATTTTGCGCACCTGATGGTAGGCTGTTTGCGCAGCCTCGGCCTGGCTTGCCGCTACGTCAGCGGCTATATCCTGACCACTGCACCGGCAGGGCGGGAACGGCTCATTGGCGCGGATGCCTCGCATGCCTGGGCTTCCGTGTATTGTCCGACGTATGGCTGGGTGGATTTTGACCCGACCAATAACTGCCTGGTGCATAACGAACATCTCACGGTAGCGTGGGGCCGGGATTTCAGCGATGTATCGCCCATGCGCGGCGTCGTGCTGGGTGGTGGTGCGCAAACGCTGGACGTGAGCGTTACCGTGACGCCGGTGTTTGACCAGCTTAAATTATCCGGGTTGATTGGCTAAGCTGCTGCAGGCTTAGCCAACTCGACAGGTTAGGACCAGTCGGGATTCGGTAATTCAGAAAAGACTTTTTTCAGGCCTTCGCCCCAGCCTTTGCGGATGGCGGTGTAGTAGGGGTCGCTCTCGGTGATGCGCTGGCGGTCATTGGCGTGCAGGCTGTCAGTGCGGTAGAGCATGAGGTCGATAGGGGCCGCCACCGAGATATTGCTGCGTATGGTCGAATCAAATGAAATCAGTACGCATTTGACTGCATCCATCATGTCGCTGTTGTATTTCACTACGCGGTCAATAATCGGTTTGCCATATTTGGTTTCGCCGATCTGGAAATAGGGTGTTTCAGCGCAGGTTTCAATGAAGTTGCCTGCCGCGTAAATGTGGAACAGCCGTGGCTTTTCACCACGAATCTGGCCACCCATCAGCATGCTGGCACTGAAATCAGTATTGAGGTTTTTCAGGTGCTCGGCATCGCGTTCGAATACCGCACGAATTTCGTCACCGACCAGCTTGGCGGCTTCAAACATGGAGCTGACATTCTCCAAATGAGTGCCCTCATCGGCTTTGACCAGCTCCCTAAGCCGATTGACCACGGCCTGGGTGATGGCCAGATTGCCCGCTGTGAGGATGGTGATGACGCGATCCCCCTCGATTTCAAAGGTATTCATCTTGGGAAAAATGGCAACTTGGTCTACGCCGGCATTGGTACGGGTATCGGAGGCAAAAACCAGGCCTTCGTCGAGCAGGAGGGCAACGCAATAAGTCATGATGGTCGATCTGGAGTAACGAGGTTGAAGGCTTTAATCATACCGACCCGCTTGGCAGGCCACAACTAAAGAAACCGCTTAAGCCACGAAATAAACCGCGAATTAACCATTAAAATAGTTTACCTTCATCGTAACCGCATTCTTACAAACGAGTCAGCCCATGGAATACCGCCAATTAGCCCATACCGATCTCAACGTTTCTGCTGTCTGTCTGGGCACCATGACCTATGGCGACCAGAACTCACAGGCGGAGGCGCATGAGCAGCTGGATTACGCCGTCGCACAGGGCATCAACTGTATTGATACCGCCGAGATGTATCCGGTGCCGCCCAAGGCCGAAACCTGCACCCGCACCGAGACCATCGTCGGCAACTGGCTCAAGCGCCAGCCGCGCGACAAGATCATCCTCGGCGGCAAGGTATCTGGCCCGCGCCGCAAGATAGACTGGATTCGCGGCGGGCCGGTATCGCTCGATCGCACCAATATCCGTACCGCGATTGAGGACTCACTCAAACGACTGCAAACCGACTACATTGACCTGTATCAGCTGCATTGGCCTGAGCGTAACGTGCCCATGTTCGGCCAGTATCAATTTGACCCCACGCAGGAGTTCGAGAATGGTCAGGAAAAAAACTGGGTGCCCATCCGCACGCAGCTGGAAACGTTGGCGGAGCTGGTGCAGGAAGGCAAAATTCGTTACGTCGGTGTCTCCAATGAGCACCCCTGGGGCGTGATGGAGTTTTTGCGTATCGCCAAAGAATACAATTTGCCACGCATCGCCAGCATCCAGAATGGTTACAACCTGATCAACAGCACCTTTGAGTACGGCATGGCGGAAATTGCCTACCGCGAGAAAGTTGGCCTGCTGGCCTACTCCCCTCTGGCATTCGGCCATCTAACAGGCAAATATGTCGCCGACCCTGCTGCCGCTGGCCGCGTGACCCTGTTCCCCGGCTACGCACAGCGCTACACCAAACCCGGCGTCCTGCCTGCCTGCCAGGCGTATGCCGAACTGGCACATCAGCACGGCATGAGCCCTGCAGAAATGGCACTGTCGTTTGTGTATAGACGCTGGTTTGTCACCAGCACCATCACAGGCGCTACCAGCATGGCGCAGTTGCGGGAGAACATAGGCGCCTGGCAAAAGCCTTTATCAGCAGAGTTGTTGCAAGAGATACAAGCTGTGCAGCTGCAGTATATGAATCCCGCGCCATGATGCCCTGTGAGGTAATACCCGTAAAGGGCATCACCACTCCCTAAGCGCTAAAGGGCCAAGCGGAAGTGCGATATCCATAAGCCTCAGAGGGCAGGTGTGTGGAGAGGCAGGGAGCCGTGAAATGCCCTGGGTTTATGGCCTCTTGGCATGAAACTGTACGGGTTGTGGAGGTGACATCTGCAATACAGGTTTGCGGATTTTGCCCATCACGTGCATTTCGCAGGGTTTACAGTCGAACTTCAAAGTGAATTTGTCTTTGCCGTTAATCAGCGTCATGGGTTCTGCAGTCACTGTGCCTTGTACGCCGATGACCCCTTTGGCCTCCTTGGGGCACAAGCCGTGGCTGAAGCGCAGGCAGTGCTTGGTAATCATTAGCGGTACTTCACCCAGCTCTTCATTTGCCTCATAAGCTGCGGCTATCATTTTCACGCCGTGTTTTTCGTAAAATGCCCGCGCTTTTTGGTTGTACACATTGGCGAGGTAGCTCAGGGTGTCTTCCGGGTAGATGGCCGGCGGCGTTGCTGGTGCGCGCCGTTGCGGCCGGGTGTAAGCATGGGCACGTTCGGCTTCCAGGTTTTCTGTCGCTGAACGGCGCAGGGCATTGATGGTGGAAGCGCGGATAAACCATGGCTGCGTGAGTTCCAGGGCTATCTCTTTTGCCATGAAGTCGGTACTGCCGAGCTTGTTCAGGTTTTCACGCAAGCTGGCGTATGCCTGCCCGGCGTTATCCGCCATTTGTTTATCTGCAACGCACTCGGCATTGGCCGTGCAACCGATATCGTCGGTGATGGCCAGTGCCAAGCCGTCGCGAGTTTCATACAGCACCATGGAAACCGGGACTTTTCGATCGGCGGATTTCTTCTCCAGCAGGCGCATGAAAGCCTGGTCACGGTTGCGATACGCCATCATGCCGCGGCGTATGTCGACAGGCATTTCGTTGGGGTAGAGGCGCTTGCCCTCAACGGTATTCACGCGCAGGCCGACCAGTTCTTTATGTACGTCAAAAAAGCATACGCCATCGCCATTGTTGAGTTCGATGGTGGTATCGACTTCGAAATAGTCCTTGCCCACCTTGATGACTTTACCTAATTCCTCGCCCGCAAATTTAGGGGTATCAAAAGCACCGATATCGGCCTGGCGACCATTGACAAAGTAGTCGGTAGCGCTACGGTTAAAGGTTTTTTCCGGCTGTGGCGTGAAGCTGTAAGTACATAGCCCAGAGGAAGCGCGTGCGTATTCCGGCTGGTCATGCAGGATTTCATCCAGCAGCTGGCGATAGTGTGCGGTGGCGTTTTTGACGTAGGCGACATCCTTGTAGCGTCCCTCGATCTTGAATGAGCTGATGCCGGCTGCAACCAGTGCACGCATGTTGGCGCTCTGGTCATTGTCTTTCATGGAAAGAAGGTGCTTGTCATTGGCTAGGATGCGGCCTTTTTGATCTTCCAGCGTGTAAGGCAGGCGGCACTCCTGCGAGCATTCGCCGCGGTTGGCGCTGCGGCCGGTATGGGCATGGCTGATAAAGCACTGGCCACTGAAGGCCACGCATAGCGCGCCATGCACAAAGAACTCCAGGTTGCAGGTCGTGGCCTGCGCAATTTGCTGGATGGTATTGAGATCCAGCTCGCGCGCCAACACGATTTGCGAGAAACCGACCTGGTCGAGGAACACCGCTTTTTCTACGGTGCGGATGTCGGTCTGCGTGCTGGCATGCAACTGGATAGGTGGCAGATCCATCTCCAGCAGGCCCATATCCTGCACGATCAGTGCATCCACACCCGCTTCGTAAAGCTGCTGTACCACCTGGCGCGCACCGGCCAGCTCGTTATCGTGAAAAATAGTGTTAAAGGCGACAAACACCTCCGCATGGTAGCGATGTGCATGGCTAACCAGCCGGGCAATATCCGCCACCGAGTTGTCGGCCTTGGCTCGTGCACCAAACGCAGGGCCGCCGATATACACGGCATCCGCCCCATGATTGATGGCCTCAATGCCGAAATCGGCATTCTTGGCAGGGGACAGCAGTTCCAGGTGGCGACGCGATAAATTCATGACAAAGCTAGCAAAATCAAAGAGGTAAGACTATAGCATTTCTTGCATGCGGCTTCATACAATACTTAGCGGGATTTGATGGTAATGATGAGCACGCCCGCAATCACCAGCCCCGTCCCTGCCAGCTGCAGCAAGGTGATACCTTCGCCCAGAAAGATAGAGGCCAGGAAAATGGTCGAAACCGGGCCTATCGAGCTGACAAGCGAGGCCTGGTTGCTGCCGATACGGTGGATGCCGGCATTGAGCAATATGGCAGGCAGTACGGTAGCCACCACTGCCATGAGCAGGCTCAGCCAGTAGACCGGTGCCGGCAACTGCAAAATGGAGACGGCATGCGTAGAGCTGGCAAAATGCAGGCCACTGGCAAGGGTTGCTGCCAGCATGGTGTAAGCCGTGAACAATGAGGATCCGACACGTGGGATCAGACGCCCGCTTGCTACCAGGTAAGCTGCGTAAACGAATGCGCTGGCCGCCACCAGTGACGCGCCCAGCATGGTATGGCCCACCGCGGATTTCAAGGTAAACAGGTCATGCCCCACCACCAGGCCAACCCCGGCATAACTCAGTGCCAGCGCAAGCATCTCGCGCTTGCCTATACGTTGCTTGTACAGCACGGCCGAGAGTATCACTACCATGGTGGGGTACAGAAACAGGATGATGCGCTCCAGCCCGGCAGTGACATAAGCCAGGCCGGCAAAATCCAGCCACATGGGACCATAGCCGCCAACTACGCCGAGGATGGCAATCGCCCAGGCGTCACGCTTGCTAATGCGGGCGTCGCCATTGGTGGCGTGCCCCCACAACAATAACGCGATAAAAAACGGCAAGGCGAATGCCATGCGCAATGCGATCAGTGTTGCTGCGTCCACGGGATAGGCGTAAGCCAGTTTGACGATGATAGCCTTGGATGAAACGGTGATGGCAGCAGCCAGCACCATTAACGAGCCTATCAGCACGTGGCGCCTGGATTCTGGAGTTTGGAGTTGCATGTGTGCCCTTATCAGGGGCTCAACGGGGAAAACACAGGTCAACCGCGGAGAGCCCGCGGTTGCTAAAAATTACGACAAACAGCAACCGCAGCACAGCATGGCACGTAGCCACACTGCTTTACGCATTGCGACTTTCGGCATGATGGCCGCTGAGGCGGCGATGTGGTTGCGGTGTGTCATAGGCCGAGCACTTTACTGGAGGGTGGCGACTGGGTCAAGCTGGACTATTTTGCAAGCCGCGCCTGCTCTTCCAGCACGCCTTCTTCCACGCCTGCGGCGGCTGTCAGGGCAGCTACGTTTTCGCGGGTGAAAAAACCGTTGAAATCCCCGAAGCGTTGCACATACTCAATAATGAGCGACGAGTGATCTGAGGCATTGGAGAATATCTGCTTGAGGCCTTCCTCCTTGGAGCCGATCACATCCAGCAGAAAGCCTTTGCCTTGCCCGGTGATGGCATTGACGACAAAGTCGATATTTTCAGTACCAGCTTGCTCGCCATCCTTTACCGCAATAGCGATGTGGTGCAGGCGCGGCCCGTAGTTGCGCACGAAGGTCTCTGTCGGTGAAGGCAGGTGCTCCAGGTGGTTGACGAAATAAGGCGTGTTGTTGGCAGTAAATACCTTGGCCGGGCTTTTGGACTCAGGGATAGGATGCACGCTCTTGGTGACATTGGTGGATGAGTTCTGGTCCCAGATGTTGTAGGCGCCCCAGAAGAAATAACTGGATAATGACAGGTATTCCAGAATCGCCACTTCGCGGTTCTGGCTGTAGACGCGTGTGGCCAGATGGTCCACGGGCAGCAGTAGCTTATCGATACCCAGCTTGCTTTGCGCTTCCTTGGCACCCAGATAGGCTTCCTGCACATCGGGGCGAATCACGCTCATGCCTAGTGCATAGACGCGCAGCTCCTCTGGTTCGCGCTTCAGGTATCCGACAATGTTGTGGGTATAGGGCGATGGTTTGCTGATGGCAACATTGCCAGGCAGCTCCAGCTTGCGTACTTCATCCTGCGAGAAGAAGCGGAATTCGCGCTCTTCCTGCAGCCGCACTACATCATGCAGATTACTGACGCGCAGGATTTCACCCATGTAGCGACTATTGGGCTTTCTTGAGCCTACCGGGTAGATTTCATTCAGTGAGCGGAAGATGCCGCGCAGGTTAGGGTCCTTCACCTCGCGTACGATCAGGTCAGGCGAATTCAAGTCGATACGTAGGATATGCGTCCAGTGCTTTTCACTCTCCAGCGTGACTAGGTAGTGATACGAAGTCATTAGGGCCAGCTCGGCGATGTACTGGATTGAGTGGTCCGGATCTACCGTGATCATCAGCGCGTCAATCTCATGGATCATGGCAGTCAGGCCCAGCTTGTCGCGCTCTTCCAGCAGGCGTACCAGATACTCTTCAAAAAATGGGGAATTTTCTTTGTCGCCGTGGCGGGGGAAGCCGGTTGAATTCATGTCTAAGGCTCTGCTAGGTTGATTACGATTGATGATGATTATTGCTGTGATTGCTGCATCTGGTTCACTTTAACGCGTACCTTCATGGTTTCCTTGCCGCCGCCGACGCGCATGCCGCTCACCGGAGAGGCGTCGCGGTAGTCCAGACCGACAGCCAAACGTACATAGTTGCCATTGGTCGGGCAGCAGTTGGATACATCGAAGGTCTGCCAGCCAGCATTGCCCAGCCAGACATCCACGCAGGCATGGCTTTCCATAAGGCTGCCGTCACCGGTGAACAGGTAGCCACTCACATAGCGGGCGGGCAGGCCAAGCTCGCGACAGCAGGCAATAAAAATATGGGCGTGATCCTGGCAAACCCCTTTGCTTAATTCAAAGGCTTTGGCGGCGGTGGTTTCAACCTCGGTACTGCCTTTGACATAAGGGACGCGCTCGATAATCGCCTGCATCAGTTGCTGCAACATTTCAGTGTCGGCAGGCCGGTCTGCGAATTTTGCCGCAAACTTTTGCAAAGGCATGTCTGCAGCAGTGAGCGGAGTCGTGCGTAAATAGATGGGGAGCGGCAATGCATTATCGACCACAGGCGCAACCAGCCCGGTCTCGACTTCGCCATAAGCGAGGATGCTGATTTCCTCATGTTCGCCATCGACCACCAGCGTATGCGTTACATTGCCGAAGGTATCGGCGCTTTCCTGCAGGTTGCCATTCACCCTGATTTCCCAGCGACCCACATGCTGGCCGTAACCTTCCTGCGGGGTCAGCCGCAACTGCTGAATGGTGTAGTTGACGGGCTCGCTGTAGGTGTAGTGCGTGTGGTGTTCTATCGTTAACAACATATTGGTTAGCCTGTAGTTGCAGCACTAGATTGCTAAGGCAAGGGTAACTAAAAACCAGGCAAAGCTAAAGGCAAATATTATTAATTACCGTGAGCGTTGAGGAATGTACGCTGTATCTCCAGGCTCAGATTGTTGTTTGCCACAATAAAGTCAGTGAGGAACTCATGCAAGCCATCCTGGAAAATATCTTCCATCTTGCCGTAGCGTAAGCGCGCATGCAGTTCACCGGCCAACCGTTTACATTCTATATTACGACGACCAGCCAGCTGTTCCAGAATAGGCATGATCTCGGCAAAACACGCCAGCAGCGAGCGCGGCATGTCCTCGCGTAGTACCAGCAGCTCAGCCACACGCCATGGCTCAATGGTGTCGCTGAATACTTTCTGGTAGGCCTGGAATGCCGATACCGAACGCAGTACAGCGCTCCATTCATAGTAGTCGACAGCGCCGCCGACTTCCTCTTCTTCCGGTAACAACAGGTGATATTTTACGTCCAGCAAACGCGCCGTATTGTCGGCACGCTCCATGAATGTGCCTAGCCGCACAAAACGGAAGGCGTCATCCCGCAGCATAGTGCCGAAGCTGACGCCGCGAAACAGGTGAGAGCGCGATTTTACCCAGTCACAGAACCCGTGCAAGTCGCCGGTGGCAAGGTCTGTGCCCAAGAACTGGCTGAACTCCAGCCATAGCGCATTGATGTTTTCCCAGGTTTCGGAGGTCATGGCAACACGCACGGCTCTTGCGTTCTCGCGTGCATTGCGCAGGCAGTTGTAGATGCTGGATGGATTTTTTTCATCCATGGACAGGTAATGAATCACGTTACTGGCCGTGTACTCCTCATACTCTTCCTCGTAGGATTCGATATTGCCTGAAATCTCCAGTGCCGGGGTCCATAGCGCGGCCTCACTTTCGGCGGCATTCGGTACCAGCGACATGTGGTGGGTGACATCCAGCACGCGGGCCATATTTTCTGCCCGCTCAATATATCGGGCCATCCAGTACAAATGATCAGCGGTGCGACTTAACAAGAACAACTCCCCATATCAATCCGCTTAAATTAGTTAGCGTACGTTTTCTTGCTGCAACGGTTTACCCTTGTTGGCTATCTTTCCAGCACCCAGGTGTCTTTAGTACCACCGCCCTGTGAGGAATTGACGACTAGTGAGCCCTCGCGCATGGCAACCCGGCATAGTGCGCCCGGTACCAGCGTGACAGTTTTGCCGGAAAGCACAAACGGGCGTAAATCCACATGGCGCGGAGCAATCCCTTGCTCCACCAAGGTGGGGCAGGTAGAGAGTGCCAGCGTTGGTTGCGCAATGTAGTTTGCCGGGCTGGACAGTATGCGCAGGCGGAACTCTTCAATTTCCTGCTTGGTGGCAGCCGGGCCAACCAGCATGCCATAGCCGCCAGAACCCTGTACCTCTTTCACTACCAGTTCTGACAGGTGCTCCAGCACATACTTCAAGTCATCAGCTTTGCTCAGTTCGTAGGTAGGTACGTTGGAGAGGATAGGTTCCTCGCCCAGATAGAAGCGGATCATGTCCGGCACTTTGATATATGTGGCCTTGTCGTCCGCCACGCCGGTGCCCACAGCATTAGCCAGCGTTACCCCGCCATTGCGGTACACCGAGAGCAGGCCGGGAACCCCTAGCATGGAATCTGCCTTGAATACCAAGGGGTCAATATAGTCGTCGTCTATGCGGCGGTAGATCACGTCGACGCGTTTCGGGCCTTCGGTGGTACGCATATAAACAGCATTGTTGCGTACAAACAGATCCTGGCCTTCTACCAGTTCTACCCCCATCTGCTGGGCGATGAAGGCGTGCTCGAAGTAGGCACTGTTATATGCACCGGGCGTCAATACCACGACGGTAGGTTCAGGTATGCCTTCCTGCGCGACGGCTCGCAGGTTGTTCAGCAGCACTTGCGGGTAATGTTCGACCGGGGCAATCGGATAACGGCGGAACAACTCAGGGAACAGCCGCATCATCATCTTGCGGTCTTCCAGCATGTAGGACACCCCGGAAGGCGTGCGCAGGTTGTCTTCCAATACGTAAAACTGATCTTCGCCGGTGCGCACGATATCGATGCCGGCGATGTGGGCATAGATGCCACCAGGCACGTCAACCCCGAACATCTCGGGGCGGTATTGGTTGTTGGTGAGCACTTGCGCAGAAACGATGCCGGCGTGGATGATTTCCTGCTTGTGGTAGATGTCGTGCAGGAACATGTTGAGTGCGCGCGTGCGCTGGATGGCGCCATCTGACAGCCGCTTCCACTCACTTGCGCCCAGTAGGCGGGGAATCACGTCAAATGGGATCAGACGTTCGGCGCCTGCGGTTTCACCATATACGTTGAAGGTGATGCCTACGCGACGGAATAGCAGCTCGGCTTCCTGGCGTTTGCTTTCCAGCTGTTTTTGCGGAACATCACGCAGCCAGTCAGCGTAAGCGGCATAAATGTCGCGTACCTCACCAGTTTCCAGTTGCATTTCATCGAACGGGGTTTTGATAGCAGTATCCATGGTGATGGCATACGCAAAGCGCATGCCAGATATTTAAAAACCAATATAACCATGGGGTTATATTGTCTGAATTGCTTTTAAAGCCAAAATTGCACTGTATTGGAGCGTGCCCACAAAAGGTGCGCCCCGAGACAGGGCTAGAGTTCTGATGCTTTCAATCGTGTTGTTATTTTAGTCCCGACCTGAGCGCCAGATGGAAATCATTAGCAGCAAGCCGATAAAAAATGCGAGCGAGAAACCGATAAAGCCAAAAGCAGGTAAGCCGAACAGCGTAGGGCCCCCCTTGACGGTCATGACGATAGAAGAGCCAATAATCAGCGCGGCGGTGATCATGGCGATAGTCAGGCGGTTGGTGCTATGGTCCAGCTGGTGCCCGAAATGATCGAGCCGCTTTAAATCCAGATTGATCTTAAGGCGCCCGCGTGCCGCCTCGCGCAATACCTGGGATACGTCACTCGGCAATCCTGAGAGCGCCTTGGCCAGGTGGCCCAAGCCGCTACGGCTGCGCTTGAATACGGCGCCCGGCATGTAGCGATCCATGATCACTTTTTTAACGAAAGGTGTTAAATGGCTGACAATGAGGAAATCCGGATCCAGTTGCCTGCCCAGGCCTTCCAGCGTGATTAGTGCCTTGAACAGCATGGTCAGGTCGGGTGGTACCACCAAATGGTTTTCGCGCATGATGCTGGTGAGGTCATTTAACAATGCACTGAAACGGACTTGCTTGAGAGAGGCGTTGTCGTAATTACAAATGAACTCATCCAGATCTGCGCTCAGTTTTTCTTCACTGATGGTGGTGTCGCCAGCCCAGGCAATGAGAATGTCGCGCAGCATATCAATATCGCGTGATACCAATGCGGCCAGCAAATCGGCAATTTCGTCGCGGCGGCTAAGCGTAATGCGACCGACCATGCCGCAATCGATAATTGCCAGGCGGTTTCCAGGCAGGTAGAACAGGTTGCCGGGATGTGGATCAGCATGGAAAAAACCATCGATCAACACCATTTTCAAAATGGCATTGGCGCCGCGTTCGGCCAATAACTTCAGGTTTAAGCCTGCAGCTTGTGCTTCTGCCAGAGCGTGGCCAGGGATGCCATCGACGTGCTCCATTACCAGTACACCTTCGCTGGAGTAATCCCAATAAATCTTGGCAAACTTTATGTTTTCATCATCTGCAAAGTTTTTGGCAAAGCGTTCGGTATTACGGCCTTCTAGCGCAAGATCCAGTTCGCGTTTGAGCGATTTTGAGAATTGGCCAATGATCTTGCCGGGTTGAAAGCGTTTTACCTGTTCGATCTCGGCCTCGACCATGCGTCCCAGGTGCGAGAGTAGCCGGAGGTCAGCATCTATTCTTTCCTGTACGTTAGGGCGGCGGATTTTCACTACCACAGGAGTGCCATCCTGCAATTTGGCGAAGTGCACTTGCGCGATAGAAGCGCCGGCAATAGGCGTAGTCTCGAAGTCTTTGAAGACCTCAAACGGCGATTTACCTAACGCTTTTTCCAGATCCGGTAGTAGTTCCTCAAACGGTACAGGCGGCACTTGATCCTGCAGCTTGGAGAATTCAGCTATCCAGCTGGGAGGGAAGATGTCGGGGCGGGTGGCTAGCACTTGCCCCAGTTTGACAAAGGTTGGCCCCAGATCCTGTATGGCCAAGCGCGCCCTAACTTCCGAAGGCAGCTTCATGATCTCGCGTGAAGCCTCCGAGTTGATGGCATTGCCCGCCCAGCCTATGAGGCTGCGTTTACCCAATCTTTTGGCGACATCACCCCAGCCGTAGTGCATGAGTATGCCGGCGATGGCACGTATACGGCTGAAATCACGAAAAACAGAGATGGTCTGACGAATCATAGGCGGCGGTTCTTGTGGCTTTTATAGTGCAATTAGGATGCTTAATCAGGGTTTAAATTCATTCTACACTAAACGTCAGAAAACCAATTCTGATAGTCTAGAAATTTAACCTAAAAAACTCAATGGGTTGCAAAGCGCGGCAATCCCTTTTAGAATCGGCCGCATGCGATATTTTCAACAGTGGTTTATTGTGGGTGTAGCGCTATTTGCCGCGCATCATGCATACGCGGAGCCCGTAATGATGGGCGTTGCCAATGCTCAGTCAGCCGTACCTGCCCAGCAAGACCAGGATAGCTCCTGGTCAAGTGCGGCAGAAGAGGTGCTGATCAATGCACTTAGTCTGACAGGTGTCAGGTACAAGTATGGTGGTAATTCTCCCGAAACAGGCTTTGATTGTAGTGGCTTTGTGCGCTATGTATTCCGCCAGGCCACCGACCTGACCTTGCCGCACGGTGCGCGTGCGATCAGCCAGTTGGGGCAGACTGTGGCCGTGAGTGATTTGCGCCCTGGCGACCTGGTGTTCTTCAATACCCTGAAATCTGCTTTTTCGCATGTAGGCATTTATCTTGGTAATAACCGTTTTATCCATGCCCCCAGCTCCGGTGGCGGTATCAGTGTCGTGAATATCAATGATCGCTATTGGGCAGACCGCTTCAATGGCGCACGCCGCATGGAAAAAACAGCCGATATCTCGGAAAAGGTTAATTAGCTGATTGCCTGAGTAGTAAAGCAACACAATACAAAAAGCGACTGGCGTTTATGCGAGTCGCTTTTTTGTTGAGCTAAAAGCCGGTCAAGAGTAGCTCAAAAGTGGCGGGTTTGTATGTTGTTGCGAGCGAATAGGGCGCCTTGCACGCAGTCTACCCCCATGCGTTTTGCCCATTCAAACTGCTCGCAGCTATCCACACCACTCATGACGATATTCACGCCGATGCGGCGCGCTGCGCTGACCAGCCAATCCACCATGGCCTGGGCCGCCTTGTGATTGAGCTGTCGTAAAGCGGCACCATTGAACTTGATCAGGCGGGCATCCATGAATGCGCTTAATGAGAACATGCCCCAGCGCACACCTATATCTTCCGTTGCGCGCGATAGGCGTCGGTGAGGTTATGGTTCTCCACGATGTTAATAATCAACTCGCGCTCCGACCAGGCATGTTCCTTGAACAGAGATAGAAATGGGTTGCTGCTGCTTTCGCCGCCCTCAAAGAAGCTATCTATGTCTAGGTCCAGCATCAGCAAGCCATTGCTAGGTGCATGGGTGATTTGCAGTTTTTTCATTTCCAGTTCTGTATGAAAAAGCAGCAAGGGATTTTTGTGCAGGCAAGCGAACATTTTCCCGGCGCTGATGGCCTCTTGCCTGTTGTTCCAGAAACAGGCGGAAGCCTGATGGCCGACTATCTCACCGGCCTGTACCTCAACGATGGGGTGATACTCAACGCCAAAGCGCCGCGACATGATGACATCCAGTACATCCTCCGCCTGCAACTCGTGTTCTGCAGAGTATTGCGCCTGGAGTAAAGATAGCGTTTCCAGCTGGTTAAATGCATTCATTTGCGAGCACCTCAATAAATTATAATTTCATTGTAAATGAGAATCATTATTATTTAAAGATGTTTGATTGTGCGTGGTATTGATAGGCTGGTTATTCCCGATCTGCCTTATGGTTTGTTGCTTGGGTCCACCGGCCTGTCGCTGTGCCCTAGCGGCCTTTCCGGGTCTATGTTGTCCCGGATAAGCTGCTTTAACTCCTTGGATTCGGGAAAGCGACCTGCCAGTTTGCGCGAAAACAAGACCTGTCCATTGAGCCTGACCTCGAAAATACCCCCACCGCCAGGCACCAGGCTGAGACTTGCAATATCCGCTTCAAAGGTAGTCAGTAACTCTTGCGCCATCCATGCTGCGCGAAGCAGCCAGCGACATTGTGTGCAATACTCAATCTCAATATGATGCTGCCTGGTATCGTCCTGGCTCATGATTTTCCTTTAAAATCCGCTAGAATTGCTTATGATAATATTGATCGGCTTTGCAAGCGCCTGCCAAATAGCGGAAAATGAACTATTGTTTAACCCTCTGTCTTAATAAAGCACGCTGTTTAAATAACGTAACAAGATCTACTTCAAATTAAGTACCCCTCAATGAAACGGAATCACATGCGCTCAAAATTTGAAAAAATTGGCTTAATTATTATCAGTGCCATTATGGGGGTCATGCTTAGCCTGACATACTCGGCCATCGCAGAGAAAGATACTAAACAGCAGTTGCCGCTGGATGAGCTGCGTAGCTTTGCCGAAGTGTTCGGTAAGGTGAAGAGCGACTATGTGGAGCCGGTAGAAGATAAGAAACTGATCAATGAAGCAATCAACGGCATGTTATCCGGCCTTGATCCGCACTCTTCTTACCTTGATGTGGACGCATTCAAGGATCTGCAGGCCGGAACGCAGGGCGAGTTTGGCGGCTTGGGGATAGAAGTCGGTATGGAGGATGGTTTCGTGAAAGTGGTGTCGCCTATTGAAGATACTCCGGCCTATAAGGCTGGCCTGAAAAGTGGCGACTTGATCATGAAACTGGATGAAACACCGGTGAAGGGCATGACCCTGAACGATGCAGTCAAGCGCATGCGTGGCAAACCGGATACGCCCATCACCCTCACGGTATTTCGCAAAGGTGAGAATAAGCCACTGATTTTCACATTGGTGCGCGCGATTATCAAAACGCAAAGTGTCAAATTCAAGCTAAGCGAGCCTGGCTATGCTTATGTGCGTATCACCCAGTTCCAGGAGCATACAGGTGAAGACCTGGCTAAAGCCCTGAAAAGCATGCGCGAACAAAACAAAGAGCCGTTCAAGGGCCTGATACTTGATTTGCGTAACAACCCGGGTGGCTTGCTCAATGCGGCTGTGGGCGTGACAGCAGCGTTTATTCCTAAAGGTGAGTTGGTTGTCTACACCGAGGGCCGTACTGCCGACGCCAAAATGCGCCTGACAGCCAGCCCCGAAATCTATGTGAAAGGCGGCGCCAGCGCCGACTACCTGCGCAATATGCCGGAAGAACTGAAAACAGTGCCGATGGCAGTCATCGTCAACGGCGGCTCCGCCTCTGCTTCGGAGATCGTGGCCGGGGCATTGCAGGATCATAAACGCGGCGTGATTATGGGCACGCAAAGTTTCGGTAAGGGTTCAGTGCAGACCATATTGCCTATGAATAACGGTACTGCAATCAAGCTGACTACCGCGCGCTACTTTACACCTAAAGGCCGTTCTATCCAGGCCAAGGGCATCGTACCGGATATCATCGTGGAAGACGGCACCATCAGCACTGCAGACAATGGCGGTAACATCCGGGAGGCCGACCTGACGCATCACCTGACCAATCCCAAGGATGGCGAAGCGCCGGAAGTTATCATGCCGCCAGCAAAATCGCCGGCTATTGTCGAGCCAAAAGCCAAGCCAGGTGACAAGCCTAGCGAACCGGCAGCACCACTCGAGCCAGGAAGCAAGAATGATTACCAGTTTAATCAGGCCCTGAATCTGCTCAAGGGATTGCAAATTCTGAAACGCAATTAAAATGTAACAAGCTGACCACAACGCCCGGGCATGGACTGGGCGTTGTTGTTTGTATAAACCAACTTTGTAGTATCTGGAGGCAAGAAATGCTAGATCGCCTGATCTTGGAATTCGACAAGGGCTTGAGAACGGTACTTGCCGAGCAGCACAGTGGACGCCCGCATCCTGACAAGGGGCAGCTGGAAGTGCCCCTGGCGGAGAAAGAAAAGCGCCATGCGGCGGCACTGATGCGCGTTAATCACTGCGGCGAGGTATGTGCGCAGGCCCTCTATAACGGGCAGTCGCTCACTTCACGTAACCCGGAAGTGGTTGCTGCACTGCGTCAGGCATCTAAGGAAGAGACTGAGCATCTGGCCTGGTGTGAAAAGCGCATTACCGAATTGGGCGGCCACAAAAGTCTGCTTAACCCAATCTGGTATACCGGCTCTTTTGCGCTTGGTGCGCTGGCGGGGGCATTGGGTGACAAATGGAACCTGGGTTTCCTGGCGGAGACTGAGAACCAGGTTGCCAAGCACCTGCAACAGCATTTATCGGTGTTGCCTGCCGAGGATGCCAAAAGCCGCGCTATTCTGCAGCAGATGCATACCGATGAAACGCAGCATGCCCAAAATGCAGTAGACCATGGCGCTGCCGAGCTACCAGGCCCAATCAAGGCTGGCATGCAGCTGGTATCCCAAATCATGACCAAGAGTGCTTATTACCTATGACAACCTTTGCCGAAAATCTTGCTACTTTTGCTGATATCGATCATTTGCAGGCGATTGAGCTATACAGCCACCATGGTGAAATTGCAGCCATTATTGAAAATAAATCCGGCAGCCAGGGTTCGCTTAAGCTCTATCATCACCTGTGGGAAAAATATGGTGATATCACGGTAGATGCAGCCAAAGAGGGCCTTGAGTTGTATGCAGAGCACACCGAGGATGCCAGACAGCATCCTGGCAAACATCCGAATATAGATCGCCTGTTCGAAGTGATTTCACTGGGGTTGCCACTTAAAGTGGAGACTATCCCGGTGGGGGATGCCTGATAGGCTAGCTAGAACTTGTCGGCGATGGGCGGATGATAAATTAGCTGTACCATCGTCCCCGCAGGGTCAACGCAATAAAAACTGCGTGCGCCATCGCGATGGGTTTTGGGGGCTTGCAGTATCTTCACTCCATGCTGCACAAAATGCGCATGCCAGTCATCGACTTCCTGCGGTGATTTGATGATAAAGCCGATATGGTCTAGACGCTGCAGGCCTGTCGGCTTTTCTGTTTCGGATACTCGGTGTAAGGCCAAGTTGTCGGTGCCGGAGGTCAGGTAGTAGTTATCCGGATCGGGCTGCCATTCCAGCTGCATGCCCAATACCTTGATATAAAAATCCAGGCAGGCCTCTATATCCTGTACGAAAAGCGCCACATGGCGCATGCCCATCATGCCGGTTGGGCGTGACGGGCTTTCAGCCATCACAATGCGGGTTCGGCGATTTCAAAATCATGCGAAATCTCAGCAGCCTTGCCCAGCATGATGGAAGCAGAACAATACTTTTCGGCAGACAATTTCACTGCGCGCTCGACTTGTGTGGGATTCAGGCCTTTGCCGGTGACCACAAAATGCACATGTATCCTGGTGAATACCTTGGGCACTTCATCGGCGCGTTCAGCTTCAATCTCAGCCACACAATCGGTAATCGGCTGGCGTGCTTTCTTAAGGATGGTCACCACATCAAACGAGGTGCAAGCGCCCATGCCGATCAGCAGCATTTCCATGGGGCGCATGCCCAGGTTACGACCGCCCGCATCAGGGGCGCCATCCAGAACAACGGCATGACCAGTCTCGGATTCGCCCATGAAACAGACGTTTTCAACCCATTTGATACGTGCTTTCATAGAATCACTACTTTCATATTCTCTTTAAAAAAACAAGTTACTAAGCCAGATAAGGCGCGATTAAAAAATTCGGCCGCCGCATATGTTTTATATGTAAGGTCTAATTTTTTATGAGTAACGCAGTATGGCAACGTAAATTGATTTTTTACTTGATGCCTAGCAACTCAACATCAAATACCAGAGTAGCATTGGGTGGAATCACCCCACCGGCGCCACGTGCACCATAACCATACTCTGGCGGAATAAGCAGGGTTCGTTTGCCGCCGATTTTCATGCCGGCAAAACCCTCATCCCAGCCGCGGATGACCTGTCCACCACCAAGGAAGAAGACGAATGGCTCATGGCGATCTACCGAGCTATCAAACTTGGTGCCTTTGCCATCAGCTTTGCTTGGGTCATACAGCCAGCCGGTGTAATGCACGGTCACGTTGAAACCAGGTTCGGCTTCACGGCCAGTACCTTCGACGGTATCGGTTTTAACTAATTCGGTAATGTTGGCGCTCATAGCGGTTTTTTCCTGTTTTGGGGATTGAGAGTCTTTACTGTTTGTATCTTGGCTACAGCCGCTGGTGGCAAACATGGCCAGCAGCAAGGCGCTTGCGAAAAGTGATGCGTGTTTCATTTAAAGCTCCACAGTAGCGATAAAGGGTGAAGAACAATTACGATAACTGCACAGCCCAATATGATACCCGAAAATATATTCGGTTCCCTTGGTTTCAGGCGATGGCTTTCAGAGTGGTGGCTATCAGGGCTGTAAGTACACCCAGTTCAGCAGCGCATCCTGGGCCGTTCGTGTTGCGCCTGCTGTCGGGCCGTTGGCCATAAAGACGACAGACCAGCGCCTGCCTTGCTGATCCAGCACATAACCGGCAATTGAGCGAGCACCTTCCAGCGAGCCGGTTTTAAGGTGCACGCGGCCTTGCATGGGGCTATCCTTCAAGCGCCGCATGGCAGTCCCATCCACTGCCAGTATCGGTAGTGATGACATGAACTCGGGCATTACCGGGCTGGCGTAGGCGCTGATTAATAAATCATTCAGGTGTTGTGCGCTGATGCGCTCTATGCGTGACAGGCCGGAGCCGTTTTCCAGGGTGAGCTCAGGAAAGCGCATGCCTTTGCCGCCTAGCCAGCTGTTGATCGCGCTAATACCATCGGCTTCCGTAGCCGGCTGGTGGCCGGTTTCAGCCGCGATGGTTAGCAATAGTTGGCGTGCCATAAAATTATTGCTGTACTTGTTGATGCGCCTGACGATGTCCGACAAAGGCAGGGAATCTTGTTGCAGCAGCTTGGTAGCATTGGTGGGGATTGCTTGCTGGCGCATGCCGCCGTGGATAGTGCCGCCCAATTGCAGCCAGATTTTACGGAACAGGCTGAAGGTGTAGTCGTTGTTATTCAATATGCTCAGGTCCAGGAATTTCTCACCACACGTGCTAGAAAACTCCCCTGTGAAAACAACCGTTACTGCGTTTGTGCCCGGACTGGCAGGTTTAACGTCATAGCGTATTTTGTTTTTCCAGTCGCCGCATTCTGTTTGCGTAGTTTTTAGCTGGTTGCTGATAGTAATTTCGGGTAAATCCGGCTCAGGCCGGATGCTGACCAGCGGATAGCCTGCGTTTCTATTTTCCGCAAACAGGCGAAAGCTGGTTGATTTTAGATTGACCGCCAATGCGGATGGCGTGGCGTTGTAGGCGCGGTAAGGCTCGTGATCGAAGCTGCCGGCATCATTGAGGACGGGCGCGAAGTAGCTGCTATCCAGTAGCAGGTTGCCGCGAATATCCTTGATGCCGGCCTGGCGCAGGTTGTTCAGCAGGCGCCACAGGTCTTCGGCCATCAGGCTGGGGTCGCCATAACCCTTGATAATCAGGTCGCCTGCGAGCACGCCGTTGTGCAATGGGCCATCGGTATAAACCTCGGTACGCCAGCGATAGGCCGGACTAAGTATCTCCAGCCCGGCCAATGTCGTCAGCACCTTCATGCTGGATGCCGGGTTTAACGGCTTGTCGGCCTGATGGCTGATGAGTGGCTGGGTGCTGTCTACACGCTGTACCACCACGGCAACGCTGTCCGGCGCCACGCCCTCTTTTTGCAGGGCAATTGCCACGCTATCTGGCAGTGCGGCATGTGCTCCAGAAGCCAATAGGAATGAGGCTGCCAGGGCATTCCGTAATTGTCTGATGATTGATTGTCTGGTTATGAAATGGCGAGTCATCGGTGCTGGTTTGCCAGGCTTAAGTGATATCCAGCTCGATCAGGATTTGCCGCGTCTGATCCACTAGCCAGTCCATTTCCGCTTCATCGATCACATAGGGCGGCATGAAATACACCGTATTGCCGATAGGCCTGACTATCAGCCCGCGCTGCAGAGCTGCCAGGTAAAAGGTTTTCTGGAATTGCGGGTTGGTGCTGACGACGTCAAACGCCGAAATCATGCCAAGTTGACGCAAGTGCAGGATAGGCAGGTCAGCCAGTGCCTGCAGCCTGTTGTTCATATAGGCTGCTTTGCGCTGGTTCGCGGCCAGAATATTGTCGTGCTCGAATATTGCCAGCGTGGCCAGTGCCGCGCTACAGGCCAGTGCGTTGCCGGTGTAGCTGTGCGAGTGCAAAAAGCCGCGTGCTACGCTGTCATCGTAAAACGCTTGGTAAATATGGTCTGTGGTCAGTACCACCGAAAGTGGTAGGTAACCGCCAGTAATCCCTTTGGACAGGCAGATGAAATCCGGCCGTATCCCGGCCTGCTCGGTGGCAAACATGGTACCGGTACGGCCGAAGCCTACGGCGATCTCGTCGGCAATCAGGTGTACCTGGTACTGGTTGCAAATCTGGCGCGCGCGTTGCAGATACACAGGGTGGTACATGCCCATCCCGGCTGCGCATTGCACCAGCGGCTCAATGATAAACGCGGCAATCGTCTCATGATGTGTGGCGACGTAAGTTTCAAACGCATCCGCACAGCGCAGCGCAAAGGCTTCCGCGGTTTCGCCCACCTCGGCCAGCCGCCAATCCGGCGATGGCATCTGTGCACTTTGCCGCAACAACGGGGCGTAGGTGTCCTTGAATATGGCAACATCGGTGACTGATAGCGCACCCAGCGTTTCGCCGTGATAGCTGTTTTGCAGGCTGATGAATTGGGTTTTTTGCGTAAAGCCGCTGTTGCGCCAGTAATGAAAGCTCATCTTCAGCGCAATCTCGGTGGCGGAGGCGCCGTCAGAGGCGTAGAACGCATGCCCCAGGCCTGTGAGTTGCGCCAGCTTTTCCGAGAGCTGCACCACAGGTTCATGGGTAAAGCCGGCTAAAATCACGTGCTCCAGCTGATCCAGCTGCAGTTTGATGGCATCCTTGATGCGCGGGTTGTTGTGGCCAAACAGGTTCACCCACCACGAGCTCACTGCATCCAGGTAGCGCTTGCCATCCATGTCATACAACCACACCCCATCGCCGTGTTGTATGGGCACCATGGGCATGGTCTCATGACTTTTCATCTGGGTGCATGGGTGCCAGACAGCCTGCAAGCTGCGCTGTAATAACTTTTCGTTATTCATAGTATTGGGCATGCAATTGGTGAATGCGGGCTGGATTAGTGAAGTACAGGCCGCGTGCTGGATTCGGCCATCATGATGCGGTTGGTGGCAAAATTGATATCCCATGCCGCTTCACGTGTGGCCAGTTGCAGCATATGGCCCAGTGCCTGGGTCAGCTCACTGGATAGGGCTATTTTAATGGTAGCGCCATCTTTGGCCTTGAACTCCAGGCTGGATGGAGATTCTGGCGTCATCACCAGTTGGCAGTCTTTGGCTAGAAATGGTTCGGCCAGCCGCGAAACGGCTCTGGCCTGATAGGCATCGGTATAGTTGACTGGGGCAGTGTCATTTTTTGCCAATGAGGGTTTAGCCGGATCCTCAGCTTCTGCCAGAGCAGGTGCTGTAAAGTTACCTGTCATTGCCAGTGTCGAGATGCCGGCCTGTTGCAACAGCGCCCATAGCGTTTTCACCACGCGGCGTGTCAGCCACGCGCTAATTTCAGAGTCATCGGACAAGCCAACCTTGAGCAGTAATCTGTCCTGCTCGGCATCGTAGCCAAGGTTAAGTTGTTGGATAGCCGCATTGGCCAATAAATCGCTCACTGCTGATGCTCCATTTTTAATTCAAATTGTAGGTTCATAAGGTGATGGACTGTCAGCTGCAGACTTCGTTGTCTCAAGCTGCAAAATAACTTTAAGTAAACCTAACAAGGTTTAGGTTAATCACCACCAAGTTAATATAATACAACTATCCTGCAATCTTAATTTCAGATAGTTTTAAATCTGGAGCCCAGTAGCCTTAAGGTCTGATGGATAGATCGTTAGCCGTATAAACATAATCGAAAGTTTCGTTGAGTAATCTGACCAAAGTTTTTGCCGTTGATGGCCCGCTCGCCCAAACCATACCGGGGTATCGTACGCGCACCCAGCAATTGGAAATGGCGTTAGCTATTGAAGAGGCCATCAAGCACGGCAAGCAGCTGATTGCCGAAGCCGGCACCGGCACGGGTAAAACCTTTGCCTATCTTGTCCCGGCCCTGCTCTCGGGCGGTAAGGTGATCGTCTCCACTGGCACCAAAACGTTGCAGGATCAGCTTTTCAACCGTGATCTGCCAGCGGTGCGCGATGCGCTCAAGGTGCCTGTTACGGTTTCCATGCTCAAGGGGCGCTCTAACTACGTATGCCATTTCCATCTGGAGCGTGCGGCCAACGAAGGACGCTTTATCTCGCGCGAAGACGCGCAGTATGTGCACCTTATCCGTAATTTTGCAGAAAACAGCAGCACCGGGGATAAAAGCGAACTGATCGAGGTGCCGGAAAACGCCACTATCTGGCCCGCTGTTACTTCCACGCGCGATAACTGCATGGGGCAGGAGTGTGCGTTTTACAAAGACTGCTTTGTGATGGAGGCGCGAAAACGTGCACTGGCCGCCGATGTGGTGGTGGTCAACCATCACCTGTTTTTTGCCGATGTCATGCTGCGTGATGAAGGTGTCGCCGAGTTGCTACCCAGCGCCAATACCGTGATATTCGATGAAGCGCACCAATTGCCGGAAGTCGCTGGCCTGTTCTTTGGCGAGGATATTTCAACCAG
>JBAZTJ010000012.1:0-33113 GCA_041662005.1 Candidatus Methylopumilus sp. | reverse complement strand
TCGCCGTCAGCTGCCAGTGTCACAAAGCGGCGTATCTGCTGTTCGTCTTCGATAAGGATAATGGTGATGGGGTTTTCTGACATGGCACAAGGTTACTACAAAATTTTACTCAAGAGATGGTAGCGTCGGTTGCACACCTATCGGCAGGGAAAATACAAACATGGCACCGTGTGGGCTGTGATTGCTGGCCCAGATTCTACCGTCGTGCGCCTGGATGATCGCCTGGCAGATAGACAGTCCTAGCCCGACACCCGGCTTGGCCGACTCTTTTTCGCCGCGCGTGAATTTATCGAACACCTGAGTCTCCATGCCGGGCGGCAAGCCCGGGCCGTTATCAGAGACGGTCACTAACACTTCATGCGCATGGACTTGTGCCGAGATATTAATCAGCGAATCTGCCGGGGCATACTTCGTGGCATTATCCAGCAAGTTGCATAGCACGCGTTCTATCAACACCGCGTCGAACTGCAACAAGGGCAGCTCTGCGGGCAGGTGCACTTCCACCCGGTGCCTTTTGAGTTGTGGCTGCATGGCACGCAAGGCCGTGCCAACTACTTCATCCAGCACATACCATTGCTTGTTGAGCATGACCTTGCCTGACTGCAATCGAGCCATATCCAGCAAATTGGTCACCAGACTATTCATGCGGAACGCCTGTTCATGCAGGGCTTCCACCAGGTCTTTGTGCACATTATCCTGCTCGGTATCTTGTTCCTTCAGGCTGCTGGCGATACCCAGGATGGTAGTCAGTGGTGTACGCAGATCATGTGAAATAGCGCTGAGCAAAGAGTTGCGCAAGCGTTCTGATTCCATGGAGATCAAGGCATCCTGAGCCACTTCAACATAATGCACGCGTTCTATCGCCAGCGCGATCTGTGTGGCAAAGGTATCCAGCAACTGGCGCTGCTCGGGCAGGAATATCATGCGCTGGGCTTCAAGGCTACGGTTTTCCGATACGGCCATGCCGGGAGGGTACTTGCTATCCGCACCTTGTGGGCAAATCACCAGCACGCCGCGTGTGCGCATCGGGGCTTTGAGCGGCAAATATAGCGCGGGGCTGGAGGGTAGCGTGTAGGTGCCCAAACCAGCTTCCTCCTGATGATCGTACACCCACTGGGCTATGCCAATGTCCAGCGCAATACCCAAGTCCAGAGCCATATCTTTACCCATGGCAACGCCGGTATACAGATCAGTGGCCTGTTCACGTATCTTGTCCTGACTATCCGGCAATAGCACCGCGATTTTTGACTGAAAAATACCGGATAGATGATGCACGCTAATCTCAACGATATGGGATGCAGTAAGCGCAGAGGCCAGTTCTTTTCCCAGATCATATAGAGAGCGGCTACGGCGCTCGCGCAAGGTAGCAATGACAGCCTGGTAACGCAGGCTGGAGGTGAGGTTGCTGATGACTAACGCCACGATCAACATCACTGCAAATGTGAGCAAGTATTGGGTATCGGATACCGTAAACGACAGCTTGGGCGGCACGAAAAAGAAATCGAACACACCGACACTGAGGAAGGAAGAAAATATACCGGGCCAGCGCCCGAACTTGGCGGAAATCAGGATCACTGCCAACAGATACAGCATGACTACATTCACTAGCTCAAAGAATGGAGCGATGACCGCTGCGATCAATGAGCTGGCGATGCAGGCGGCAGTGGCCCAGAGATAGGCGCGATAGTCTGCGTCAGCCGGGATGGATGGAAAATTGCCGCGCCTTGGGGGTTGGGCTTCGGCTGAAGCCTCTTGAGCGCGCGTGACAATATGGATATCAACATCCGCCGCCACAGCGGTCAGCTCATCCACCACGCTAGGCCGAAACAAACGATACAGAAACGAGTGGCCAGGCTTACCTACCACCACGCGCGAAGCATTGCGGCTATGCGCATAGCCCAAAAGTACCTTGCCGATGCTAGTGCCGCTTAGTGTTGCGGTTTCAGCCCCCAGCTCATGAGCCAGCCGTAAGGTTTTCAGTATGGTATCGCGCTCTGCATCCGACAGCCTTTGCAGGGCTGGCGTCTCTACATAGACGGCCAGCCAGTCGGCTTTCATGCTGGCTGCCAGCCGTGCGGCTACCCGCACCAATTGTTCGGCCCCGGCGCCCGGCCCAACGCACAACAGGATACGCTCACGCGCCTGCCATACCTGCTGGATAGATTGATCAGCGCGGTATTCGCGCATTTGTACATCTACACGGTCAGCAGTGCGCCTGAGCGCCATTTCTCGCAGGGCAATGAGGTTGCCCTTGCGGAAGAAGTTCTTACCGGCCTGTTCCGCCTGATGTGGTCGATACACCTGACCATCCTGCAACCTGCGTAGCAACTCCTCCGGCGAAAGGTCGACCAGCGTCACTTCATCCGCCATGTCGAACACTTTATCCGGCAAGGTTTCCATGACGCGGATGCCGGTAATCTGGCCCACTACATCATTGAGGCTTTCCAGGTGCTGTACGTTGAGTGTGGTGTAGACATCAATGCCCGCGGCCAGCAGCTCTTCCACATCCTGCCAGCGCTTGGGGTGACGCGAACCTTCTACGTTGGAGTGCGCCAGCTCATCCATCAAAATCAGCGCAGGTTTACGCGCCAGCGCAGCATCAATATCAAATTCCGTTAACTCACGGTCGCGGTACTGCATCACTTTGGGCGGCAGGCAATCCAGCCCTGCCAGCTGCTTGACTGTGCCATCGCGCCCGTGGGTTTCTACCACGCCTACCAGCACATCCAGCCCTTGCGCCCGCAACATATGGGCCGCAGCCAGCATGGCAAATGTCTTGCCCACACCGGCACAGGCGCCGAAAAAAATCTTCAGTTTGCCACGCTGCTCTTTCTCGCTATCTTTCTGGATTTTCTCCAGTAGCTCGTCCGGGTTAGGTCTGTTCATAAAGCGCTCTATTCATATAGCTCGAAGCTTAGCATTTTTATCTGTAGTTACTTATAGCGCAGCCTGTGCCAAACCATCCAGCGCCAGGTTTAACTTAAGCACATTAACCCGTGCTTCACCCAGTAGGCCAATTTGACGGCCTTGCGTCTGTTGAGCAATGAGCGCATTTACTTCGGTGATGTCGATATGGCGAGCCCTGGCTATACGGCTGGCCTGATATTGCGCCGCAGCAGGGCTGATGTGTGGGTCCAGCCCGCTGGCCGAAGCGGTGACCAGATCAACCGGAATCGGTAACGCATTGTCAGGATCGGCCGCCTTAAGCGCCTCCACGCGTGCTTTTACCGCCTCGGACAAGGCCGGGTTAAGCGGGCCAAGGTTGGAGCCGGACGAAGCGGCTGCATTGTTGGGATAAGGCCCCGTGGCCGATGGCCTGCCCCAAAAGTATTTTGGCTCGGTAAAGTTTTGCCCGATAAGCTCAGAGCCGATGGCCTTGCCATCTTTTTCGATGATGGAGCCAGCTGCCTGGGCAGGAAAAGCGACCTTGCCTATGGCTGTAGTTGCCAGCGGATAGGCGATTCCGGTCACTACCGTAAGCAGAAGAAATAATACGAGAGCAGGGCGAAGTTGCTTGTTCATGATGGTTCCTTTATTTAAATTCAGCCTTAAGCCAGGCCAACAATAGTTAGCAATACGTCAATAATCTTGATGCCGACAAAGGGCACTACAATGCCACCGAGGCCGTATATCAGCAGGTTGCGTCTGAGCAGGCCGGCAGCGCCCACGGCACGGTAGGGGATACCTTTCAGCGCCAGCGGTATCAGGAACATGATGATGAGCGCATTGAAAATCACCGCAGAAAGAATCGCCGAATTAGGGCTGGTCAGTCCCATGACATTCAACTGGTTGAGCTGCGGGTAAGTGGTGGCAAATGCAGCCGGGATAATGGCGAAGTACTTGGCAATGTCGTTGGCGATACTGAATGTGGTCAGCGATCCACGCGTCATCAACATCTGTTTACCAATTTCCACAATCTCGATCAGCTTGGTGGGGTTGGAATCCAGGTCCACCATATTGCCTGCCTCTTTTGCTGCCTGCGTGCCCGTGTTCATGGCGACTGCCACATCGGCCTGTGCCAGGGCAGGGGCGTCATTGGTGCCGTCGCCGGTCATGGCCACCAGCTTGCCTTCTGCCTGATGATCGCGGATCAGCTTGAGCTTGTCTTCCGGTGTAGCTTCTGCCAGAAAATCGTCCACGCCTGCTTCAGCCGCGATAGAAGCCGCTGTCAGGCGGTTGTCACCGGTAATCATGATGGTTTTTATGCCCATGCTGCGCAGTTCGGCAAAACGTTCCTTGATACCGCCTTTGACGATGTCCTTGAGCTCGACCACCCCCATGACTTTGGTGCCATCAGCTACCACCAGCGGCGTGCTACCGCGACGTGCCACGTCGTTGACTTGCTCGTTTACCGCGTCAGGGAACACGCCGCCCAGGCTCTGCACATACTGGCTAATCGCACTGGCTGCGCCCTTGCGTATCTGGCGCGTGCCGCTGGCGTCTTGCTGATTAGCATCTTGCAGGTTTACCCCGCTCATGCGGGTCTGTGCGGTAAAGGCGACAAAGGTAGCGCCCAGCGACTGGATATCACGTTCGCGCAAATTGAATTTCTGCTTGGCGAGGATCACGATGCTACGTCCCTCCGGCGTCTCATCCGCCAGCGAAGCCAGTTGGGCGACGTCGGCCAGTTCCTGTTCGGTCACGCCAGCAGCAGGGATAAATGTAGATGCCTGGCGATTGCCCAGCGTGATGGTGCCGGTCTTATCCAATAACAATACATCCACGTCGCCAGCAGCTTCGACTGCGCGACCAGAGGTGGCGATCACATTGGCCTGCATCATGCGGCTCATGCCCGCAACGCCGATGGCAGACAACAAACCGGCAATGGTGGTCGGAATCAGGCATACCAGCAGCGACACCAGTACAGTGATAGAAGCTGGCGCGCCAGCACCTGCCGTATTGACGCCAAACATGGAGAATGGCAACAAGGTCACAGTCACCAGCAGGAACACAATGGTGAGTGCAACCAGCAATATCGTCAGCGCAATCTCGTTAGGGGTTTTCTGGCGCTTGGCGCCTTCTACCATGGCAATCATGCGGTCCAGGAATGCCTCGCCTGGGTTAACGCTGACACGCATCACGATCCAGTCTGACAGCACTTGCGTACCACCGGTTACCGCGCTGAAATCACCACCCGATTCGCGTATTACCGGTGCAGATTCGCCGGTAATCGCAGCTTCATTGACCGAGGCGATACCGTCGATCACTTCGCCATCGGCAGGTATAGTGTCCCCGGCTTCAACCAGTATCACATCACCCTTGCGCAGGCTCAGGCTATCAGTCAGCGCGACTGCTGAATCGCGGCTGGTGCCAGCGAGCTTTTTGGCGACTACATTTTTCTTGGAGCTGCGTAGCGATGCAGCCTGTGCCTTGCTACGTCCCTCTGCCAGCGCTTCGGCAAAGTTGGAAAACAGCACGGTGAACCACAGCCACACACTTACCAGCAGGATAAAGCCTGCAGAAGCTTCGCCGCTGCCAAACAAGGCCTGTATAAACAATAGAGTGGTGAGGATGCTGCCCAGGTACACCACGAACATGACCGGGTTGCGCCACTGCGTTTGTGGCGAGAGCTTCCTGAAAGCATCGCCTATGGCCGGCTTGACCAGCTTTGGGTCGAACATCGACATCGTTGAAGTGTTACTCATTTAATCTCTCCAGAAATCATGACCAGGTGTTCGATCACAGGGCCAAGTGCGAGCGCAGGTACATAGGTCAGCGCACCGACCAATACCACCGCCCCAATTAACAGGATCACAAATAATGGGCCGTGCGTAGGCATGGTCCCCAAGCCAATAGGGATGCGCTTCTTGGCGGCAAGCGATCCGCCAATCGCAAGCACCGGTACGATGATGCCAAAACGCCCGAGCAGCATGGCGATGCCAAGTATGGTGTTGTAGAACGGCGTATTAGCCGAGAGCCCGGCAAAGGCGCTACCGTTGTTATTGGCAGCTGATGACAGCGCATACAGTATCTCGCTAAAGCCATGCGCACCGGGGTTGGCAATGCCAACAATACCCGGCTGCACCATGACGGCGATAGAGGTACCGACCAGCACCAGCAGTGGGGTAACCAGCACAATCAGCGCGGTCATCTTCATATCGAAGATTTCGATCTTCTTGCCCAGGTATTCCGGCGTGCGGCCTATCATCAAGCCAGCTACGAATACGGCAAGAATCGCATAGATCAGCATGGTATAAAGCCCGGAGCCGACCCCGCCGAAAATCACCTCGCCCAACTGCATCAGCCACATGGGCACCAGCCCGCCCAATGGGGTCAGCGAATCATGCATGGCATTGACCGCCCCGCAAGATGCTGCGGTGGTAATGGTGGCAAACAGCGCGGAATTGACGATGCCAAAGCGCGTTTCCTTGCCTTCCATATTGCCGCCGGATTGCAATGCACTATAGTTTTGGCCTGCACCCGCAGCAGACAATGCCGGGTTACCAGCCTGCTCAGCCCAGATCGCCCCGCTGGCCATCACCACAAACACCAGCGCCATGGCAGCAAACACCGCCCAGCCCTGGCGCGTATCGCCCACCATTACACCAAAGGCATAGCACAAGCCGGCTGGGATAAGGAAGATCACCAGCATCTCCAAGAAGTTGGTCAGCGGCGTCGGGTTCTCAAACGGGTGTGCCGAGTTGGTATTGAAAAATCCACCACCATTAGTCCCCAGCATCTTGATGGCTTCCTGCGAAGCGACCGGACCCATGGCCAGAGTTTGTGTGTTGGTGGTCATGCTCTCCATTACTGCATTGCCGTCACTATCCTTCATGGCAACGCCTTCACTATCCAGTTTGGGCACCTGGTAGCTGGTGGCCTGGGTAGTTGTTACCTCCTTGTAGGCATCGAAATTCTGGATCACGCCCTGGCTCATGAACACCACAGCCAATAACAGCGAAATCGGTAGCAGGATATAGAGGGTACAGCGGGTAATATCCACCCAGAAATTACCGATGGTTTTTGATTCATGTCGTGCAAAACCGCGTATCAGCGCAATGACAACCGCAATGCCGGTAGCAGCAGACAGAAAGTTCTGCACCGTCAGCGCCAGCATTTGCGTGAGGTAACTCATGGTGGTTTCACCGCCGTAACCCTGCCAGTTGGTATTGCTGACAAAACTGATGGCGGTATTGAGTGCGGAATCGACAGTGACTCCGGGAAAACTTTGCGGGTTAAGCGGCAGCGAACCCTGAAAAACCTGCAGTAAAAATACCGCCAGAATACCGGCTGAGCTGAACAGCAATAACGCAATCGCATATTGCTTCCAGTTCATTTCGGCAGACGCATCAATGACTGCCAGGCGATACAGCAAGCGCTCAAATGGAGCGCCGATTTTGTTGATAGTAGCGCTGCCATCCATCACGCGGGTAATCAGCAACCCCATCGGTTTGGTAAGTGCAAGTAGCACGAGAAAATAGAGTCCAAACTGGACTGCGGCATTGGAGATCATTTGAACACCTCTGAAAAATTCATAGGCTTAAGATAGGTTTCTGTAAGCCCGTTAGCTGGAAATAAGATCATCAGAACTTCTCCGGTTTAAAAAGCGCATATAACAAATACCCGAGCAGAAACACTGCCAGCAAACCACTCAATCCATATAGCCAACTCATCTTTTACCTCCCAGTTGAACACATGCCACAATCAGCAAATAGCTGAGCAGCAGATACAGCCACACCATGCCTATCGCAAACATGTCAGTCGTTTCCATTTGAAAATTTATTCGCAAAAATTCATATGACAAGGCTACGCCGGGCAAAGTAAAGATGTCGTAAGGAGTTGGCTAGCAGGCGTAAAGATTGCGTAAAGATTTACTGGAAATTACGGAAGTGCAAAGAGACGAAGTGCAGAGATATATAGAGGCGATTCTGTAGGATGCTGAATTTATTGAATTTTTACACTAGAGATGCTGCTCGATGCAGGCGGGAATGACGATCAATTAGTGCTCATCTAAGGTTTCGTGCCAGAAACCGGTCGAGCTCGGCGGCAAACGCCTGGCGATCGCCCTGGCTGAAAGTGGCAGGGCCCGAGATATCCACACCGCTGCCACGTAACTCTTCCATAAAGTTGCGCATGGCAAGGTGCTCATTGATGTTGGCGGTAGAGTAAAACTCACCACGCGGGTTAAGCGCGTGAGCGCCATTGGCAATCACCTGCGCTGCTAGCGGGATATCGGCGGTAATCACCAAGTCCCCTGCCAGCAGGTCCTGCACAATTTTATTGTCCGCCACATCAAAGCCCGCAGGCACCTGCAAGGCTTTGATATAGGGCGAAGGCGGTACGCGCAATAGCTTGTTAGCTACCAGCGTAGTTGTGATTCTGGTGCGCTCCGCCGCACGGAACAATATTTCCTTGATGACGACGGGGCATGCGTCAGCATCTACCCAGATGTTCAACTGTTACCTGCCTCTGTTACCGCCACCACTACGATTGCCACCGCCGTTATTTCCACCGCCATTGTTGCCACCACGATACGTGCTCTTGGGGGAAAACAAAGCCGCTTGTGGCATGGATTGATGACGTGCCGCTTCTGACATATTCTTGTCAATTTTGGTGCTGACATTGCCATCAACCGGTGTGCGCTCAGTCGCTGTCCTCACATGCACATGCTCTTTAGGCGCATGGCCGCTGGCTGCGCCAGGTGAACGAGGACGTTGGCCTGGGCCACCTTGTGGGTTGCCTGGCCTGCCATTGCGTTGGCCATTCGGGTTATTTCGGCCAGCTGATGGACCTGCATTTGCACGGCCTTCGCCTGCAGTGCGTTCATTACTGCGGCCATCCATATTCACGCGCCCATTATTATCACCACTGCTGCGTTGTGTTTTACGGGCATTGGCCTCTCTCGTCTTTTCAGAGCGATTCTGGCGTTGCGCGTTGTTGGTGGGGCGAGGAGGGCGTGGCGCTTCCGGCTCTATCTTGGTGGGCGGCACAAAGCTTTCCACAGTAACGCGGGGGATTTCACGCTTGATCAGCTTCTCGATGTCGCGCAGAAACTTGGTTTCTTCGCTATCCACCAGCGAGATCGCAGCACCGCTGGCGCCAGCACGGCCGGTACGGCCAATACGGTGTACATAATCTTCAGGGATATTCGGCAATTCAAAGTTCACCACTTGCGGTAGCTGGTCAATATCCAGGCCGCGAGCCGCGATGTCAGTCGCAACCAGCACGCGCATGCTGCCGTCCTTGAACTGGGCAAGCGCCTTGGTGCGTGCACCCTGGCTCTTGTTGCCGTGGATCGCGGCGGCTTCAATGCCGTCTTTCACCAGCTTTTCGGTCAGGCGGTTCGCGCCATGCTTGGTGCGGGTAAAAATCAGTACCTGTTTCCAGTCGTGGTGCTTGATCAAATGGCTCATCAGGTCACGCTTATGCGCCTGGCTCACCATGTGTACGGTTTGTTCAACCATTTCGGATGCGGTATTGCGGCGTGCCACTTCCACAAAGCCCGGGTTGTGCAGCAGGCCATCGGCCAAAGTCTTGATCTCGTCCGAGAAAGTCGCCGAGAACAGCAGGTTCTGGCGTTGCTTGGGCAACATGGCCAATATTTTCTTGATGTCGCGGATAAAGCCCATGTCCAGCATGCGGTCGGCTTCATCGAGTACCAGAATCTCAACACCGGATAGATCAACCACCTTCTGGTTGGCCAGGTCGAGCAGGCGGCCCGGTGTTGCCACCAGGATATCAATATGGCGCCCCAGGCGGTTGATTTGCGGGTTGATGCTCACACCGCCAAATACCACCATGGATTTCAGCGGCAGGTATTTGCCGTAGGTTTTTACGGATTCTTCAATCTGCGCTGCCAGCTCGCGCGTCGGCGTCAGCATCAGGCAACGTGGGCGGCCCTTGGCCGGTTCGCTCGGTTTGGTGCTCAGTAATTGCAGAATCGGCAGGGTAAAGCCGGCCGTCTTGCCGGTGCCGGTCTGGGCGCCTGCCAGCAGGTCGCCACCGCTCAATACTTGCGGAATGGCCTTGGCCTGGATAGGGGTTGGTGTGGTGTAACCCGCGTCGTTAATCGCACGCAAAATGGGTTCGGAAAGGCCTAACTCGTTAAAGTTAGCGATGGTTATTTGTTCTGTAGACAAGGTAATACTCCAGCTATAGGCAAACCTGATAAACCTACTGCGCAATTCATCTGCTGCGTTGCGCGGTGCTCGACCACTCGCCGTACTAATGTACTGTCTCGTGTTCTGCGCTCCGGGCGCCTTGCAGTTGAACCGCTCGCTACGGTTTTCGGGTTTCCCTGAATTTAGCGAAGCAATGAAACTAGTGGTAGCGCGTTGTGCGCTGCTGTTCAAGAATCAAAACTTCTTTAGACCAGCCAATTACTTATGAGGCAACACCAATCGAGGCGGGCGAATGTTTAATCATTCATGATTGATTTGAGAAAATCAGGAAGATCAGGTAGTTAATGACCGCTGCGCTGATTGGTTGGCGCAGGGAAATTGGATTATACGGAAGAATGGGATTAAAGCTAGAAATAGATAATTAATGCGGAGCGATTATTTTGTTTTATATATTTTCCCGGATATCTGACATGCAAATAAGGCGGATAGAAATAAACAAGCCTCTCTGTATATTAGGTTTACTTTTGCATCTTCAGATAAAATTCCATCGAAATAGGTTGCATATGCAACAAAGTTCATATCTATCATGTCGTTACGAAGTTTTTTCGTTCGCACATCCTTCGCGCCTCCAGTAGCGCCCCAGTTGAGAGCAAGTAAATAGGTGCAAAGCGTGGCCCGAAATATAAACGTATTTGGAAGTTCTTCGTAGGTTGGAAAATTTTGTACATTTGGGTGGTCTTTTAATACATCGCCAACAACCTTTAAAACTGCTTTAACTATTTTATCAATCATTTCATAGGTATAAATTCCTTGATTTCTAATCAATTTCTTTTCATCTTTAGAGTAGCTTGTAGTTAAATCGTCAAAAGCTGCACCAGTTGTTTTTGCATCCTCCAGCATCTTGTTCAGATGTTCTGATGCATAATTGCTGTACTTAAGAAGTTGTCGTTGTACAGTTTGATTTCCGTGCTTTGCGAGACGGAGGTTTCGAATAAATATCCTGAAATCCTTACTTTGCTTATCATCAATAAGACGTTTTTGTAGGGAAGTACTCCGTCCACTGAGTCCGCAGACTAGCGCTGTACTTTTTAAAATGAGTATTTGGTCAGGGTAGTCGGCAACAATTTCCATGGATTTATATATGCCAATCAAGGTATTACCTTGGTATGCCTCCATTGCTGCGTAGTCGGTCAGAATTGCAATATTTTGCTTGGATTTCGACAGGTATGAACGTAACTCAGGAGATTGAAGCCAATTGCTATCGATGACCTTACGCATTCTAAAGTGGTAACCCTAATAGCCTTATAAACGCTTCCACTTTATCCGTATATTCACTCTGCAACCCCAATTCCCCATTAATCTCCCCATGCGACATAGCCTCTGGCAAGGTGCTGGCCTGCGAGCCAAGCAGGACGGCCTTGTCAGCGAAGGCCTTGGCCTGAATGCATGGTTTGTCTTTTCTTGTAGTTGAGCAGACCGCCAGCATGGGCACGGTTTTCTGTGTGAGTTGGTAGCTGGGCGAGACGCTTTGCCAGAATTTGGGGTCTTTGCCGAATGCGTCGTCGTATAAGCTCATATGGCGCCCAGTCATGGTTTTTTCGATGTCGTAGCCGCCGCTATCGAGCATCACTGTGCCTAGCCATGGCTGGGTGCCCTGTTGCTTGACGATGCTGTGGGTAGTGCTAATGAGTGCGACCAGGTGTGCACCTGCCGAGTGACCCATGATGACGAAGCGGTTGCTATCGCCACCCCAGCTTGGTGCCAGGCTTTGCGCTTTGGCTAACGCCAGCGCGACATCATTGGCTTGAGCTAGCGGATCAGCTTTTGGCAGCATGCGGTAGTTGGTGGAGACGAAGATGATGCCTTTGGGTAACCAGCGCTTGACCTTGTTTTCTACCACGCGGTTCATGGCCTTGTCGCCGCGTTTCCAGCCACCACCGTGCACCATGAAAATGACGGGGGCATTTTGCGCATTGGGCGGGATATAGACATCCATGCGCTGTGCTTCGTCACTGCCGTAGGCGATGTCGCTTTTCAGTACTGCACCGGCAGGCAAGTCAAATTTCTCGCGGGTAGCCATGCCAGCTTCTTCGGCTTCATTGCCTTCCTTCGCCTGCTGGCGCTCTGCAATCCGCTCCTTGATGCGGTCGCGCAAGGGGCCGGAAAAAGCGCTTTGGTTGATGGTGGTCAGGATCAGCAGGGCACAGCAAATGTTCAGCAATTTCATGGCGGCAACCTTACATGGAAAGAGTGTTAAACGCTTAGCCCATCAGAATCCGTCGCCATGCCTTTGTTTGGCGATGCCCACTGGCTTAGGCTTCTTTTACGTTTCTTTCTGCCGAGATAAGCTGGCTCATCTCACTTTCAGTCAGCCAGCGCCATTCGCCGACGGCTAACGTTTCCGGTAAATCCAGCTCGCCGATGCGGATGCGCTTGAGACCTTCTACGCGGTTGCTGGAGGCGGCGACCATGCGTTTGACCTGATGGTATTTGCCTTCGGCCAGCGTCATATGGATGATGTTGTCGCTGATTTTTTTGACGGCAAGGGCGGCAATCGGCGCGGGTTCGTCGACTAGTTGTACGCCTTCCATCAGTGCGGTGATCTGCTCGGCATCGACTGCATGTTTTGTGGTGACTTCATATATCTTCGGCACTTTCCACTTTGGTGAGCTCATCTTGTGGATGAACTGGCCATCGTCCGATAGCAGCATCAGCCCGGTGGTGTCTTCATCCAGGCGGCCTATGCACTGCACGCCGCGCTCCAGCAATTGCGGCGGCAACAGGCTGAATATGCTGGGGTGGTGTTGCGGCTTGTGCGAGCACTCGTAATTGGCGGGTTTGTGCAGCATCAGGTAAGCCTGCTGGCGATATTGCCAGGGCTCGTTGCGCCACATGAATTGCAGGTCGTTGGTATCGAACTCTGCGAAAGGGTCTTCGCAAACCTCGCCATTGACGGCGACTTCACCGTGGCGAATCATGATGCGGCAGGTTTTGCGTGAGCCGAAGCCCTGAGAGTGGAGTATGCGTTCTAAAGCGAGTTTTTTTGTCATGCGCGGATTATAACGCCCACGCAATCAATCGCGTGGGCGTTTGCAAAAACAAAATACTATTCCTTGCTGACAAACTTATAGATCAAAGCGCCGATGATGCCGCCCAGGATGGGGGCCACCCAGAACAGCCAAAGCTGGTCGATATAAGCACCGCCGGCAAAAATCGCCTGGCCTGTGCTACGCGCCGGATTGACTGAAGTATTGGTGACGGGGATGCTCACCAGGTGGATCAGCGTCAATGTAAAGCCGATAGCAATGGGCGCCAGGCCAGCAGGGGCGCGCTTATCGGTGGCGCCCATGATGATGAATAGAAACACGGCTGTCATGACCACTTCGCAAACAAAGGCGGCATGCAATGCGTAGCCGTGCGGGGATAGTTCGCCATAGCCATTGGAGGCAAAGCCACCTAGAGCAAAGCCTTCTTTGCCACTGGCAATACAGTAAATGGTGGCAGCAGCAGCAGTTGCACCCAGTACTTGCGCGATGATGTAGTGAGGGAGCTCGCCCGCCTTGAACCTGCCGCCTGCTGCGAGGCCGATAGAAACTGCCGGGTTAAGGTGGCAACCGGAGATGTGGCCGATGGCATAGGCCATGGTGACCACTGTCAGGCCGAAAGCGAGTGAAACGCCAAGATAACCGATGCCCAGATCCGGAATGCCCGCCGCCAAAACGGCGCTGCCGCAACCACCTAGTACCAGCCAGAATGTGCCGATGAGCTCGGCGATAGAACGTTTAAAAAGTGACATATATTCCCCTGATATTGTTTTTGGAATGACTACATCAGAATCGTACATCACATTATTTTTGGCGCAAACAGTGCCAGCCGGAGCTGACAATAGTTAACAATTCAACCGTTGGTTTTGCTGCTGAGTTGCGATTAAAGCAGGGTGGGTTGATACATTACTGGCCGTAGATGGGGATGCCTTCATCGCATTGGGCTTTGATCCATTTGCCGCTGGTATGGGTAGTGCTATCCAGCATGCCCATTTGCTCGCTAGTGCCGGTAATGGTGACGGTGCCGTGGTAGCTGGTGTCGCCATTGAGGGTCATGTTGAATTTTCCGGTGGCCTTGACATCACCGGTGCAGGATAAATCCGCAATGACTTTGTTGCCTGTGCGTTTGTAATTCTTGACGGCGCAGCCTTCTATACTCTGAATGTTGTCGAATGCCTTATCCAGTGAGGCCTGCTCCGCAGTCACGCATTGCTGCAAAGTCATGGTTTTGTCATTGACGGGGACATCGATGCCCAGGCCACGCAGTTGCTCTATCTGTTCAGGGGGAATGTTGGGCAAGTTGGTCATGTGCATATTGCCCGTCATTTCCCACTGGCCAGTTTTCAGCTTATCCGCTGCGAGCGTGGTGGTGGCAGCCAGCAGGGCAGTGAGCAGACCCGTGAGCAGGGTCATTGCTTTTAAATTTGGCATGGAGTTGTTTGGATTTTCCTGAGGCTAAAAACGTTGGACCGGCTTAGCACTGGCGGGTTTCAATCTGGCCATTATCGGCAATCAGGATGGTGCTGGCGAGCTGGTAAAAAACACCGTGCTCAACCACGCCCGGCGTGTTGTTGAGCAACTCATTCAGTGCTTTATCATCTAGAGCGGCAGGGAATTTCATATCCAGCACATAGCTGCCGTGCGCGCTGATGGCAACATTGTCCTTGCCTGTGTTGAGGCGGATATCGCCGGTGGCACCCGCTTGTTCCAGGCTGCGCTTCACCAGTTGCCAGGCCGCTGGGATGACTTCAATGGGGATGACGAATTTCTCGCCGATGCGGCTCACCAGCTTGCTGTTATCGGCGACCACTACAAACTGGTCGGCCGCTTTGGCCAGCAGCTTTTCCATCACTAGGTCCTGACCGCGGCCTTTCAGCAAGGTGAGGTTAGGGTTGATTTCATCAGCACCATCCACATACAGGTCGATCTTGCTCAACTGCGCAATGGATTGCACGGCAAGCCCGCTGGATTGGGCCTTGATGGCGGTGATGGTAGAGCTGGCGACTGTGGTCACTTGCAGGCCTTCATCCGTCTGGCGACGCGCCAGCGCCTCAATAAAGTAATTGGCGGTGGAGCCGGTGCCCAGCCCAACTACCATGCCGTTCTTCACCAGTTTGGATGCGTGGATTGCGACGAGTTCTTTATCATTCATGAGTTCTCTCCTTATCTTCCCCAGCGCAAGGCCGGCGTATGGACTGGTGAATCCCAGTGCTGCTTGATTTCCTCATCCAGCAGGCAAACCGTAATCGATGCCCCTGCCATATCCAGCGCGGTGGTGTAGTTGCCGACCAGAGAGCGGCTGATGGTGAGGCCTTGCTCGGTCAGCAGGCGGGCTGCGGTGTTGTAGATGAGGTATAGCTCCATCAGTGGCGTGGCGCCAAAGCCGTTGACGAACAGCAGGATTTCGCTGCTATTCCCCAAGGCGATATTGCGTGTTTCAAAGTCATGCAGAATGGCATGGACCATATCGGTGACGATGCTATCGGCCGCGCGCATGGGTTCGCGGCGGCGACCCGGTTCGCCATGGATGCCTACACCCATTTCCAACTCGGTTTCATTGATATCGAAAGTAGGGCGACCATTGGCAGGCACGGTACAGCTGGTGAGCGCAACGCCCATGCTGCCACAATGGGCGTTGACCTTATCGCCCAGTGCTTTGCAGGCGGCGAGGTCGGCGCCGCTTTCGGCCAGGCTGCCGACGGTTTTTTCTACGATGACTGTACCCGCGACACCCCTGCGGCCAGTGGTGTAGGTAGAGTTGACCACGGCGACGTCATCACTGGTGAGGACGGTAGCATTTTCGCCCGGCAGCATCTCGGCCGCCATCTCAAAGTTCATCACGTCGCCAGCGTAGTTCTTGACGATAAATAGCACGCCTTTACCAGTATCTACAGCCTCTGCGGCGGCCAGCATTTGGTCTGGTGAAGGGGAGGTGAATACATAGCCGGGACAGGCGGCATCCAGCATGCCATAACCGATAAAGCCACTATGCAAAGGCTCATGCCCAGAGCCGCCGCCGGAGATGATGGCTACTTTGTTGGTGGCTTTATTTGCACGGGTCAGGAAATTGGGTGCAAGGTGCAGACTGACCAGGTCTTGATGGGCGGCGGCAAAACCGGAAAGACTTTCTACCAGCACATCATCAACGTTATTGATGAATTTCTTCATAGTAACTCCTCTTGATTTTGTATTTCTAATTTCGTATTTTTATAGTTGAATCCTGATGGGGTTTCAAGTCAGAGCAAGGTCGCAAACTGCCCATATCATCACCTGACAACTTTTTGCGCCCGGGTCTATGTGGCCAATGGCACGCTCACCCAGAGATGCTGCGCGCCCTTTGGTGGCGATCATATCCCTGGTGGCCAGCATACCTTTTTCCGCCTCTGCTTTCAGTGCGTCAGTCAACTCCTGCATGGCAGTGCCTTGCACGCTAAGTGTGGTGAAGGCGCGCGATACCGGGATTAATACATCCAGCATTGTTTTCTCGCCTGTCTCTGCCTTGCCACGGGCGCTGACGGCTTGCACCCCGGCAGCAAAAGCTGCGGCAATATGCGGTGTCGAATCTGCGCCGTTTTCCTTGAGGGTTTTTGCCATGGTCATGAAAAAGCTGGCAAACAATGGCCCGGAAGCCCCGCCGATACTTGATAGCAGCTTCATGCCTATTTTTTGCAGGGCCACATCTGGTGCGAGGGGAGCCAGCTCGTCATGCATCGCCACAATGCTGGCACAGCCCCGCTTCATATTGATGAAATGATCGCCGTCACCGATGTCTCGATCCAGCGACTCCAGTGTGGATTCATTGGCAATAATCGCCTGATTGATAGCTTGTGCGGCTAATAAAATAAATTCGGTTTTCATCCTGAGTTAAAATCTTCCTGAAATAAAATTTTAGTCGGTGCTAGCGTGTAGCCTGATGGATTGTAAAACTAATAGCTGGTGAACTTGTACATGACATTCAAACACATTACCTCGCGGGACAATAGCCTTTTTAAGCAGCTCAAGAAGCTGGCGGATTCATCACGCGAACGCCGTAAGCTGAACCAGACTTTGCTGGATGGCGCACATCTGCTGAATGCCTATATTGATAGTTTCGGTATGCCAGAGTTGCTGATTATTGCCGAGGGCCAGAGTACCGCGGAAGCCTCACACTTGATTCAGCAGCTAGCCGATATCCACACCGTGATGTTCACCACCCTGATGTTTGCAGAGCTGGCGCCAGTGGCAAGCCCCACAGGCATATTGGCGCTGGTGAAAACGCCAGTGATTGAACCACCAGAAAAGCCGGAACTGGTGCTGATGCTGGAGGATATTCAGGATCCGGGCAACCTGGGCAGCATGCTGCGCACGGCCGCTGCTGCCGGCGTGGATGTGGTGTATTTGTCTGAAGGCTGTACCGAGGCATGGTCACCTAAGGCCTTGCGTGGAGGGCAGGGGGCACAATTTGTACTGCCAGTTGTGGAACGCGCTGATTTGTTGGAGGTGGCTGGCAGCTTTCATGGCCAGACCCTGGCGACTAATCTGCGCGGCGAATCGTTGTACTCCTTAGACCTTACCCAGCCGGTGGCATTCGTGATCGGCAATGAAGGCGCAGGCCTGAGTGATGCCATGCTCAATGCGGCCAGCCATAAGGTGACCATACCTATCAGTAAAAATGTAGAGTCGCTTAATGCGGCAGCGGCGGCTTCCATCTGCCTGTTTGAACGTGTACGCCAGGTCGCCGTGCGGTCATAAGTAACCACGGTTAACCACAGCGACGCAAACTATATTGAAGGGAAAAGGATTCATGAGGCTCACGATGAAACATCTGCATGCCGGGTTTACTGCAGTAGAAATGATGGTGGTGATCGCCGTCATCGCTATTCTGGCGATGATTGCGATACCTTCCAGCATGGGACGAATCATCAAAGAGCAGGTGAATGCGGCGATGCCTTTGGCCGATGTGGCTAAAACACCGATTGCGGCATCATGGGCGGCGCTCAAGGTGTTGCCGGCAGATAATAAGCAGGCCGGTTTGCCTGACCCCGACAAGGTGGTCAGTAATTTTATCAGCGCCCTGGAAGTGAAAGATGGCGTGATTCACATGACGTTTGGCAATAAGGCCCATGCCCAGCTCAAAGGCAAAGTATTGTCGTTCAGGCCGGCGGTGATTGAAGAGTCACAAGTGGTGCCGGTGGCCTGGGTGTGCGGCAATGCCAAGCCCCCGGAGAAAATGACCATCAAGGGTGAAAATAAAACCAACGTTGCCGATACCTACTTGCCTTTTATCTGCAGATAAGTAAATGAGTTTGCAGGTGCTTAATGCCTGGCTTTGCTGGCGGGGATGATGATCTCTGAGCTGAACAGTTGTTCGGCATCTACTTTGTCAAAGCGGTATCCGGCATTGCAGAAATCGCAGTTGACTTCAATGTTGCCCTGCTCTTCGATAATGGCATGCACCTCTTCGCTGCCAAGCAGGCGCAGCATGTTGCTCACACTCAGCCTTGAACAACTGCAATGAAACTGCACATGCTGAGCCTCAAACAGGCGCACGTCTTCTTCGCTGAATAATCTTTGTAGCAGCGTTTCTACCGGCAGGCCCAGTAATTCGGCATCCTGCACCGTATCTGCCAGAAAGCCGGTTCTGGCCCAGGCATCTGCATCCTGCTCTGGCAGGTCCGGCAGCTTCTGTAGCAGCATGCCCGCCGAGGACTCTTCATCGCAGGCCAGCCATATTCTGGTTTCTATCTGCTCTGAGCGTTGCATGTAGTTCTGCAGGATTTCAGCGATGCTGTCACCCTCCAGTGGCACAATTCCCTGGTAGGTCTGGTTGCCGTCTTTCGGGTCCAGCGTAATGATAAAGTGGCCGTCACCCACCAACTCTGCCAGTGATGCTTCCTCCAAATCACCCGACCACTTCGCCGTTGCGCGCATGCCCAGGCCTGCCGTGCATTCCACCACCAGCAGTTTAAGTGCGCCTTTGCCCTGAATCTGCAGCACGATGGCGCCATCTTCAAGTTTAAGGGTGGCGGCAAGCAAAGCGCTGGCCGCCATCAACTCGCCGAGTGCCTTGCGCAAAACGGGAGGGCAGTGCTGGTGTTGCAATGCGGTGTTAAAGGTCTGGTTCAGGCGCACAATGTTGCCGCGTATGGGGGTGTTGTCGAAAATAAAGCGATGAAGTTTGTCTTTAGGCATGATGTCGGGCGTATTCAAAACGCGATTTTATCATGGCGGAACTCAGGGTGAGACTGAAATATGCCCATAACCATGGGGATTGTTAGCGCCCTCAGTTGTGATGTTGCCCATGGTGCCTGTCCAGCAGGCTGTAGTAGTTCGACGGTTCCAGCACTGTGGGCACGGCATCATCCAGCATGTCGGGATAGTCTTTGCTGTAGTGCAACCCGCGACTTTCGTGGCGTTCCATGGCGCTTTGTACGATGAGCTCGGCTACCTGTAGCAGGTTACGCAATTCGATCAGGTTGTTGCTGATGCGGAAGTTGCTGTAAAACTCATGCACTTCATTTCTTAGCAGCTGAATACGGTGCATGGCGCGGGTAAGGCGCTTGTTGGTGCGCACTATGCCTACGTAATTCCACATGAAGCGCCGTAGCTCATTCCAGTTATGGGTGATGATGATTTCTTCATCAGCATCGGTCACCCGGCTTTCGTCCCAGTAGGGCAGCATGATCTCTGGTTTGGGGGCTTGCGCGAGTATGTCCTGCGCCGCCGCCTGGCCGAATACCATGCACTCCAGCAAGGAGTTGCTGGCAAGGCGGTTGGCGCCGTGCAGTCCGGTGCAGGCGGTTTCGCCGATGGCATACAGGCGCGGCAAGTCAGTGCGGCCGATGTGGTCCGTCATGACGCCGCCGCAGGTGTAGTGGGCTGCCGGCACAACCGGGATAGGCTCGCGCGTTATGTCTATGCCCAGCTCCATGCAGCGCCGGTATATGGTGGGGAAGTGCGACAGGATGAAGTCTGCAGGTTGATGCGAAATATCCAGGTAAACGCAGTCGAGGCCGCGTTTTTTCATTTCAAAGTCGATGGCGCGGGCTACTACATCGCGCGGCGCGAGCTCTCCGCGTGCATCATGCTCAGCCATGAACCTGGTGCCGTCCGGTAGCTTGAGTATGCCGCCTTCACCGCGCACTGCTTCGCTGATCAGGAATGATTTGGCTAGCGGGTGGTACAAACAGGTAGGGTGGAATTGCACGAATTCCATATTGGCTACGCGGCAGCCTACACGCCAGGCCATGGCTACACCATCGCCGGTGCTGACATCAGGATTGGTGGTGTAAAGGTAAACCTTGCCGGCGCCGCCTGTGGCGAGCACCGTTTGTTGCGCGCCTATGGTGAGCACATCGCCAGTGGTGTTATCCAGCACATAGGCACCAAGACATTCGCCGCTGGCTTTAGGGTCTTGCTCCAGCGAGATGCCCGCTTTACGTGAGGTAATCAGGTCTACCGCGATGTGGTTTTCAAGCAGGGTGATGTTGCTGTGCTCGCGCACTTTCTCTGCCAGTGTCTTTTGTACGGCATGCCCGGTGGCATCGGCGGCGTGGATGATGCGCCTGTGGCTATGGCCGCCTTCGCGTGTCAGATGGTAGCCGCTGTCGTCTTCTTCACGGGTGAAGGGCACGCCTTGCGCTATCAGCCATTCGACAGTTTCACGGGCGTGCGTAGCGACCAGGCGGGTGACTTCGCCATCGCACAGGCCTGCGCCTGCGACTAAGGTGTCCTGGATATGCGCTTCTATGGAGTCGTCATCGGTGAGCACGGCGGCGATGCCACCTTGTGCCCAGTTGCTGGAGCTATCGTCTATGCAGCGTTTGCTGACGAGGCAAACTTTTTTATCGGTGGCTACTTTCAAAGCGACGGTCAGTCCGGCAAGCCCGCTGCCGATAATAAGTACATCAAATTGCTGCATAACGATCCATTCCGTGAACTTTAGCCAGTTTAGCGCTGTCTGCAACACTAAGCTAGTCAAGTTAATGCTGGGGGAAGCGTAATGATTAATGCTAAAAAAATCGGTGAATTTTCGCGCCTGACCTTCGTGGATACAACGATGCAAGGGTATACTCCGATGATAAATAATGTGCAAACAGGGAGCAAAGCCTCTATGAGTGGCAACGCTGTAAGTGGCAACTCTGGCGGTGGCGGCGCTGTTGCGGGCAACCGTGAGATAGACCAGGAATTAGTAGAGCGGGCGCAGCGCGGTGATAAGCAGGCTTTTGGCATGCTGGTAGAGAAATACCAGCGCAAGCTGGGCCGTTTGTTATCGCGGTTGATTCGTGACCAGGCTGAAGTTGAGGATGTGGTGCAGGAGTCTTTTATCAAGGCTTACCGCGCACTCCCAAATTTCAGGGGGGAAAGTGCGTTCTATACATGGCTGTATCGAATTGGTATAAATACGGCTAAAAATTATTTAGTGGCGATGGGGCGTAGGCCGCAGGTCAGCAACGATATCGAAATCGAAGATGCAGAAAACTTCGAGGACGGTGATGAATTGCGCACCATGGATACCCCAGAAACCGAGTTGATGACGAAAGAAATCGCTCAAACGGTCAATGATACAGTCGCATCGCTGCCCGAAGAGCTACGCACGGCAATTACCCTGCGTGAAATTGAGGGGTTGAGTTACGAGGAGATAGCGACATTAATGAATTGTCCAATCGGAACGGTGCGTTCACGCATTTTCCGGGCACGGGAAACCATCGCACAAAAGCTGCGGCCTTTGCTGGACACCCCTCAAGATAAACGTTGGTAGCGGGATAGCTGCAGCTAACGTCGGCAAGTATTAGGAGATAGTAATGAAAGATCAAATTTCAGCGCTGATAGACAATGAGTTGTCTCTGGATGGATCAGAGCATCTTTACATCGCAGTGAAATCAGGTGGTGAGTTGAGCGAGTGCTGGTCAACTTATCATTTAATCGGGGATGCCATGCGCGGCAGCCCGGTATTCAAGCCGGGATTTAACGAGCGACTAATGCAGAAGTTGGATAGCGAACCCGCAATTCTTGCGCCACGCGCCAAAAGGTCCTTTACTCGTACGTCCTCTTTGTGGTCGGTAGCGGCATCATTCGCCGCAGTGATGTTTGTGGGCTGGATGGTGCTGAATCAGCAAGTGCAAAATGCAGTTGATGTTGCTCCAGTAGCGGTTGCGGCAAATACGGCCCCAGAGTCGAATGTGCCTTCAGAGTATTTATTGGCGCATCAGGCCTACGCCCCAAGCAACACGGCTTACTATATCCAGCCGGCTGCTTATGCAGAAAGCGCTAAGTAATGCGAAGCTTATTGCTAGCGTGCTTGTTAGCAACCCACTTTTCTCAAGTATACGCAGGCCAGGATGAAGCATGGCTGGTGCTGCAAAAGGCATCGCAAGCGGCTCGGGAATTGAGTTATCAAGGCGTGTTTGTATATCAATCCGGTAAGGTAGCAAAGTCGGTACAAATTACTCATATGAATTATGGGCAAGGCGAATATGCGCGCATGCTGGTGTTGGATGGCCAGCCGCGAGAGGTGTTGAGCCAGGGTAATGATGTTGTCATTTTTAATGCGCAGAATGAGAAGGTCGTTATTGAAAAGCGGCGCGGTCAGAATATGTTCCCAGCCTTGCTACCGGCGAATATGGATTCCATCAAAAACAGTTATCAGGTACGGATTGGTGGATTGGAGCGCGTTGGCGGCCGTGACGGGCAAATCATTTTTCTGGAGCCGCGTGACCGCTATCGATACGGCTACAAGTTTTGGGCCGACCGCGAGTACGGCTTGCTGCTGAAGGCGATGACGACGAATGAACATAACGAGGCCATGGAACAAATGGCCTTTAATCAACTTACCTTGCTGAATAACCAGAACATGGATTGGTTCCATCCCAAGGTTGATCCACACAAATCTTATGTGATGGAAGATGCTGCGTTAGCTAGTGTACCTGCTGAGGCCGAAACCTGGACGGTGGCCTCGACTCCTGCTGGATATCGCAAGGTGGATCAGGTGCAGCGCAATGTGCCGGGGAAAGCCGTACCGGTTACGCATATCATCTATTCGGATGGGCTCGCTTCTGTTTCGGTATTTATAGAGCCTCTGGCGAAAGGCGCCAGGCCCAAGGCAGGCCATACCGCCATGGGGGCTACTAATTTTTATGCTGTCGTGACTGACGGCCATCAAATTGTAGTGGTGGGTGAAGTGCCGGAAGCAACAGTTTCCGAGTTTGCCACTGCAGTCAGTTTTAAGAAGTAGATACCCATGATTGAAGAACACGCTATCGTCGTAGATGTCGATAACGATACCGCAATGCTCGAGATTGTGCGCAAAACCCCTTGTGGACTGTGCGGGCAAACCCGTGGTTGCGGCATTTCCCTGTGGGGCAGGCTATTCGGCCATCGCTCCAATATATTCAAGGCTGCAAACCAGATTAATGCCAAAGCGGGTGACGCAGTGATAGTCGGCATTGAAGAGCAGGCTTTGCTGTTCAGTTCCATGCTGGTCTACGGCATCCCTCTGGCTGCTTTACTGCTAGGTGCCCTGCTGGCAGGTGTGCTTGCACCTAGTGAGCTCCATGCGGACGGTACTGCCATGATAGGTGCTGCTCTGGGTTTGGTGTTGGGGCTGCTTTGGGTGAAAGTCCATAGTGCGGGTCGTGGTTTGGACGCGCGTTATCGACCAGTCATATTACGTGCTGGTGATAAAAGCGCGATTATCTTGAAGTGTAAATGAGGTGAATAAATGATTAAAAAGCTTATTGCTGTTTCAGCTCTGTTGGTGTCATTCGCTGGGACTGCATTTTCCAAGGATTTACCGGACTTCACTGAATTGGCGGAGAAGCAAGGCGCATCAGTGGTTAATATCAGTGTTACCCAGGTGGTGCAAGGTAACCCTAATGGGTCGGCTTTCCCCGGCATGCCTGATGATGAAGCGCTGGGGGAGCTGTTCCGCCGTTTCGGCATCCCTAATATGCCAGGTGCACCTGGCGGCCAAGCGCCTCAGCAAGAGTTCAAATCCCAGTCTCTGGGGTCAGGTTTTATCATCAGTGCGGATGGATATATCCTGACCAATGCACATGTGGTCAAAGATGCGGATGAAGTGATAGTAAAGCTCTACGATAAGCGCGAATTCAAGGCAAAAATCATAGGTTTTGATCGCCGTACCGATGTGGCGCTAATCAAGATCGATGCTAACGGCTTGCCCAAAGTGACCACGGGGGACCCCAGCCAACTTAAGGTGGGGGAGTGGGTTGCGGCAATTGGCTCACCATTCGGGCTTGAAAACACGGTGACTGCAGGCATAGTCAGCGCCAAGGGCCGCGCCTTGCCGCAGGAAAATTTTGTGCCTTTTATCCAGACCGATGTGGCGATTAACCCAGGTAACTCTGGTGGGCCGCTATTTAACCTGAGAGGCGAAGTCGTCGGCATTAACTCGCAGATATATAGCCGCAGTGGTGGTTATATGGGTTTGTCTTTCGCTATTCCAATCGATGTGGCGCTGGAGATTTCCAATCAGCTCAAGTCGTCAGGAAAAATCACACGTGGTTGGTTAGGTATTGGCATCCAGGAGCTGACCAAGGAACTGGCTGAATCGTTTGGCATGAAAAATACCAATGGTGCCCTGGTAGCTGGTGTGGAAAAAGGTGGCCCGGCTGACAAGGGCGGGTTGGAGGCTGGCGATGTCATCCTGAAGTTTGACGGTAAACCTATCCTGACCTCTTCGGATCTGCCACGCGCGGTGGCTGCAACCAAGCCCAACAAGGAAATTCCAGTAGAGGTTTTGCGTAAGGGCACAACTCGTATGCTGGCTATCACGATTGGTGAAATGCCTGCCGATAAAGATGAGGTCGCCAGCAATAAAGGCATGCCTAAGCCTGAGGCCAATCGTATCGGGCTGATGTTGAAAGACCTGACGCCGCAGCAGAAGAAAAAGCTGAATGGAAAAAATGGTTTGCTGGTGATGGATGCTCAGGGCGCTGCAGCCCAGGCTGGCCTACGCCGTGGCGACGTTGTATTAGGTATGAACAACTCGGAAGCGATAAATGTAGATCAGTTTAATAAGCAGTTGGCTGCAGTTGCCAGTGGTAAGACTGTCGCGCTGCTGGTCTTGCGCGGGGAGAATACCTTGTATGTGCCGGTGAAGGTGAACGGTAATAAATAATGTCTATTAATGCTAACGACGCGTAATTGCTGTAAAATTAGGCATTGCTAGGAAATTGCAAGAGGGCGCTTCGGCGCCCTTCTTGTTGGCTACACGACAGATATCAACTATGAAAAACATTCGCAACTTCTCTATTATTGCCCACATCGACCACGGTAAATCTACCCTGGCAGATCGAATCATTCAGCTATGCGGGGGGCTATCTGACCGTGAAATGGAATCCCAGGTGCTGGATTCTATGGACCTAGAGCGTGAGCGCGGCATCACCATCAAGGCACAGACGGCAGCTTTGTCTTACAAGGCACTTGATGGGCAGGTTTATCAACTGAACCTGATAGATACACCGGGGCACGTGGATTTTTCCTACGAAGTCAGTCGCTCGCTATCTGCCTGCGAAGGCGCATTGCTGGTGGTTGATGCCAGCCAGGGTGTGGAGGCGCAGAGTGTTGCCAACTGCTATACCGCACTGGATCTGGGTGTGGAAGTCACCGCGGTGTTGAATAAGATAGACTTGCCATCTGCGGACCCTGAACGTGTGATTCAGGAAATTGAGGATGTGATAGGCGTAGAGGCCACCGATGCCGTACGCTGCTCCGCCAAGACCGGCGAAGGTGTGCGCGATGTGCTGGAAGCCGTTGTGGCCAGGGTGCCGCCACCTAGGGGCGATGTAGCTAAACCTCTCAAAGCATTGATCATAGACTCGTGGTTTGATAATTACGTTGGCGTTGTTATGTTGGTGCGCGTGGTTGATGGTGTACTTAAGCCCAAGGATAAAATCCGCATGATGGCGACCGGTGCGGTGCATCTGTGCGAGCAGGTTGGCGTATTTACTCCCAAGTCATTACAAAAGACATCGCTGTCAGCGGGTGAGGTTGGTTTTATTATTGCCGGCATCAAGGAACTGACCAGCGCCAAAGTGGGCGATACCGTTACCTTGTTTGATAAGCCGGTAGCCGAGCCTTTGCCTGGGTTTAAGGAGGTAAAGCCGCAGGTGTTTGCTGGGCTGTACCCTGTTGAATCCAACCAGTTCGAAGGTTTGCGCAGCGCACTGGAAAAACTACAGCTGAACGATGCCTCGCTGATGTTTGAGCCGGAAAACTCGACCGCGTTGGGTTTTGGTTTTCGTTGCGGATTCCTGGGCTTGCTGCACATGGAGATCGTACAAGAGCGCCTGGAGCGCGAGTACGACATGGACCTGATTACTACCGCGCCAACGGTAGTCTATGAATTGTTGCTCAAAACCGGGGAAGTGGTGCAGATTGAAAATCCCTCACGCTTGCCTGAGCCATCACGCATTGAAGAAATACGCGAGCCGGTGATTACCATTAATCTGCTGATGCCGCAGGATTATGTTGGCCCGGTAATGACGCTGTGCAACGGCAAGCGTGGCATCCAGAAGAATATGCAATATATGGGCCGGCAGGTGATGTTGAGCTACGAAATGCCGCTAAATGAAGTGGTGCTCGACTTCTTTGATAAGCTCAAGTCGGTGTCGCGCGGTTATGCGTCCATGGATTACGAGTTTCTTGAGTTTCGTGCAGCTGATTTGGTCAAGCTGGATATTATGGTCAATGGTGATCGGGTAGATGCCTTATCGCTGATTGTGCATCGCACCAATAGCGTTTATCGTGGACGCGAAGTGGCTTCCAAAATGCGTGAGCTGATACCGCGTCAGATGTTTGATGTGGCGATCCAGGCTTCAATTGGCGCTAATATTATTGCGCGTGAAACGGTGAAAGCCATGCGTAAGAATGTGCTGGCAAAATGTTATGGTGGCGATATTACGCGTAAGAAGAAATTGCTTGAAAAGCAAAAGGAAGGCAAAAAACGCATGAAGCAAGTGGGCAATGTCGAAATTCCGCAAGAAGCCTTCCTGGCGATTCTGAGAGTAGAAGATAAATAGCACTAAGCCGATGAATGTTGAAACAAGCACAGTAATGTTGAAGAAAAATAAGGGTATGTCCATATGATGTTCGCATTGTTCATGTTGGTAGTGCTGGTAATCACAGGCGCGATCTGGTTGCTGGATATTGCCGTGTTGCGCAAAAAACGCACTGCCGGTAGCCCTGATCCGATACTGGTGGAGTATTCCAAGAGCTTCTTTCCGGTCATTCTGGTCGTGTTTTTAATACGGTCATTTATCGTCGAGCCCTTCAAGATCCCGTCTGGCTCCATGATGCCAACCTTATTGGCTGGTGATTTTATCCTGGTAAACAAATTCACTTATGGCTTGCGGGTGCCGATTTTGAATAATACGTTTATGGAGATTGACCACCCCAAACGTGGTGACGTCTTTGTTTTCCATTTTCCGCCTGACCCATCAATCGACTACATCAAGCGAGTGGTTGGTGTGCCTGGCGACAAAATAGTCTATCGCGACAAGGTGCTGTATGTGAATGGTCAAAAGATCAATAACACTTTTACCGCAGATTATGAGTATGCGGCTTCAGGCCTCAATATGATCTACGCCAAGCGTTATCAGGAGCAGCTGGTAGATAAAAAACATGATATCTTGATCGATGAAAACAGCGGGACCCGTGATGTAGACTTGGAGGTGCCGCCAGGACACTACTTTGCTATGGGTGATAATCGCGACAACAGCAAGGATAGCCGTTATTGGGGTTTTGTGCCTGAGGGTAACCTGGTTGGCAAAGCCTTTTTTATCTGGTTTAATTTTGATGAGCCTCACCGTATCGGTACTAAGATTAATTAGGGATTAACTGGCAATCAATTAGGGGGCAGTATGCATAAACAAAATGGTATGAGTTTTTTGGGGCTAGTTATCGTACTGGCAGGTGTGCTATCTGTGTTGCTGGCAGGTATTAAAGTTGCTCCAGCATATATAGAATTCATGTCAGTTAAAAAAATTATTAAAAGAATAGGCAGTGAACCCTCTCTGAATGACATGAGTAAAAAAGAGATTGTTGATGAGTTTGATAAAGGTGCTGATATTGGTTATGTGCGGGTAGTCAGCGGTCAAGATCTTCAGATTAACAAAGATACAAACGGCAAGACGGTTGTGACTGTCGAATATCAGGTGGTTAAACCCTTGGCGGGAAATTTGAGTGCGCTGATGGACTTTAAGGCAACCACTGCCAAGTAGGGCATGTTCATAATATTAACGAATGGCACAAACTGGACTTGCACGGCTGATCGGCCACGATTTCAAAAATAAAGCCTTGCTGGTGCAGGCCCTTACCCATCGTAGTCATAGCAGCACTAATAATGAGCGATTGGAATTTTTGGGTGATGGCGTGCTGAATTTCATCATTGCCAATCAACTTTATCTGCGCTTCCCAAAGTTGGCAGAGGGTGACCTGAGCCGCTTGCGTGCGCATCTGGTGAAAGAGCCGACCCTCAGTGAAATCGCAATTTCCTTAAATATCGGGGATGCACTCAAGCTGGGCGAGGGCGAACTCAAAAGTGGAGGCTGGCGTCGGCCCTCTGTGCTGGCTGACGCACTGGAAGCCATTATAGGTGCGGTTTTTCTGGATGCGGGCTTTGATGCTGCTGAAGCCTTGGTGGTACGTCTGTTTGCCGGCTTGTTAAATCAGATTGATCCAAAATCGATAGGCAAAGATCCAAAATCTCTGCTGCAGGAATATCTGCAGGGTCGCAAGATAGATGTCCCCGAATATCAGGTGTTAGCAACGGAAGGCGAGGCACATTGCCAGACATTTCGTGTCCAATGCGATATCGCTAAATTAAAAATCACTACGCAAGGCGAAGGTACCAGTCGCCGTGCGGCTGAACAACAAGCCGCTGAGTCAGCATATAAACAGCTTGTTAAGGAAAATACACCATGAACAGCACTGAACAAACACCAGGCAGTGATTTCCGCTGTGGCACTATCGCCATTGTTGGTCGTCCTAATGTAGGAAAATCCACCTTGCTCAATCATATTCTTGGGCAAAAGTTGAGCATCACCTCACGCAAGGCGCAGACCACCAGGCATCGACTGCTGGGCATACACACCACCGAAGATACGCAGTTTTTGTTTGTAGATACGCCTGGCTTTCAGCAAAAGCATGTGAACGCACTTAATCGCAGCCTGAATAAAACGGTGACGCAGGTGCTCACTGAAGTCGATGTGGTGCTGTTCGTCATCGAGCCTATGCATCTGGGTGAGGCGGATAGACTGGTATTGAAAATGTTACCAACTACCAAGCCTGTATTGCTGGTGGTGAACAAGGCCGATCTAATGGGTGACAAGGGTAATTTATTGCCGCTGATCCAGGATTTTGATACTGAGTTTCCGTTTGCGGCGATTGTGCCTGTCAGCGCAAAGAAGAACCTGTATCTTGATGAGCTATTGCTCTCGATACGCCAGCACTTGCCAGTGCAGGCCGCTATTTATGGTGAGGATGAGCTGACTGATAAGAACGAACGATTTTTGGCAGCCGAGCTATTGCGTGAAAAGGCATTTCGCTTTTTGGGCGAAGAAGTTCCTTACGGAATTGCAGTTGAGATAGAGAAGTTTGAGATGGAAGGTAAACTGCGCCGCATCCATGCTGCCTTTATTGTCGACAAGGAAAGCCAGAAGCCCATGCTTATAGGCAAGGGTGGCGAAAAGCTCAAGCAGATTTCTACCGAAGCGCGCCAGGATATGGAAAAACTGTTTGGCGGCAAGGTGTGGCTGGAAACCTGGGTCAAGGTCAAAGGTGGCTGGGCGGACGACGAACGAGCACTGAAAAGTCTTGGTTACTAAAATTTTCTCCTCTAAATCATTGATTTTTTGGTACAACGAAGTATCTCAGCTTAGTCGATTGGCTAAGTAGTGGCTCGAAATAGCCTATTAAACCTCCTTTATTTTACCTTTGGTTTGTCCGCATGATGTTTTAGCATGAACCTAACTCAACTGAGTATGGAGTGCACATCATGCCAAATCGTCTGCCAAGCAATCACACAAATGTTGCCGCACATAATGTCTATACTATCCCTAGTTATGGCAAAGCCATCAGCCTGGATGACCAGGGTGTGTATTACACGCTTAATCATCAAACCGGGCAGTTACACAGCGTTTTTCAGCTAGTGTATACGGATGAGTGGTATCTCTATCGACTGCAAAAAACCGCTGCGGAAGATACTGCTGTGGAACATCAGCTGAGTTGGAACCTTATGGCAGATAATACGGATTACGCACTCGAAAGTATGGGGTCTGAGCAGATCAACTATCATTTCTCCAGACCTGAATACGCCGAACCTAAAGGTGCCTGGCAAGTGATTCGTAATGCTCAATACGGTTTTGCAAAATTCACTCCCAACAATGCTAATGCCCATCTCAAATATGCATTGCTGGTGTTTCAAGATGGACAAATGCAAATGCCTGTACTGATTCATAAATTGGAAGAGCAAGTCCAGTTAGCTGAAGAGTCTTTATTGAGTCTGGCATGATTTATTAGGCTGGAATCAATGAGTTTGATTTGCCAATTTTAAAACCAATTTTTAAATCCAGAATTAAATCTTAACTCGCAAGCCTAACGCTGATACCTTAAGTTTTGCTTGGTAGCACTAGCCATTCGGTTAAAATACTGGGTTACAGCTTAACTATGGTTGAATGTGTCTACTCCCCGTCCAGATAGCCTGACCAAATCCAACCAGCCGGTATACGTCCTGCATACCTATGCATTTAAAGAAACCAGTCTGGTGGTGGAGCTGTTAACGCGTGATTTTGGCCGTGTGGCGGCAGTGGCGAAAGGCGCCAGGCGTCCGCGTTCGGCCATGCGTGGCATGCTGCAATCATTTCAGCCCCTGTCGGCGGCCTGGTCGGGCAAGCTGGAACTGAAAACGCTGCACTCCCTGGACTGGCGTTCCGGTTTGTTACTGCTACAAGGCGAAGCCCTGATGTGCGGCTTTTATTTGAATGAACTGTTGCTGCGGCTATTGCCGCGCGAAGACGCTCATGAGTCGCTGTTTGACTATTATGGGGAGACACTCCGGACGTTGTCGAAATCTACCGGGCATGCCACGACGCTAAGGCGTTTTGAGTTGAAAATGCTGCAGGAGATGGGCTACGCCGTTCCTCTGGAGTTGGATGAAAGCGATGCCGCAATAGTGGCCGACCGTATTTACTCCTATATCCCCGAACGCGGTGCCTGCGATCAGCAGGCGCTAAATGGCCATGAAAACGGCGTACAATTATTGGGCAAGACTTTGCTCAATATGGCAAAAGATGATTATTCTGACGCGCAAACCCAGCAGCAAAGCAAGCAAATGATGCGCATGCTATTAGCCCACTATCTTGGGGATAAACCATTGCATACGCGGCAATTGCTGATGGATTTGCAGCAGTTTTAACTTTGTGGTTTCAACGGTTACTTGTGTTCCCCCGCTTCTGTTTGTAAGGTTTTAAAATGATTAAATTAGGTGTCAATGTTGACCATATCGCTACGTTGCGTCAGGCGCGTGGCACACAATATCCTAGCGTGGTGCAGGCTGCCTTGCGCGCTGAAGAGGCTGGCGCAGACAGCATCACTATCCATTTGCGGGAAGACAGAAGGCATATTCAGGATGCAGACGTCTATGCGTTGCGCCCTTTGCTGCAAACCAAGATGAACCTGGAAATGGCAGTGACTGACGAAATGGTCGCCATTGCGCTGAAAGTACAGCCTCAGGATGTGTGCCTGGTGCCGGAGCGGCGTGAGGAGCGCACTACCGAAGGCGGGTTGGATGTGGTGGGCAACCTGGACAGGATCACCGATGTTTGCGATCAGCTGGCGGATGCAGGCATTCGCGTTTCCCTGTTCATTGCTCCGGATATCGCGCAGATAGACGCGGCCAAAGCAGCAGGTGCACCGGTGATTGAGCTGCATACCGGCAAGTTTGCAGATGCGGAAGGTTCGGTCCAGCTTCATGAGTTGGAGCGTATTGAGCAGGCGGCAGCACATGCCATCAAGCTTGGCTTGGTAGTAAATGCAGGACACGGGCTTAACATCCACAATGTGCATCAGATAGCAGCCATTCCCGGCATCGAAGAACTCAACATAGGCCATGCCATCGTGGCGCACGCAGTGTTTGTGGGATGGGATTACGCCATACGTGAAATGAAGCACTTGATGGTGCAGGCGGTTTCCTGATTCCATGATTTACGGTATAGGCACAGACATCGTTGAAGTCTCCCGCATAGAGGAGTCATTAGCGCGTTTTGGCAATAACTTTGCCATGCGCATCCTGAGTGAGCGCGAGATGCAGGACTTTACGCAATCCAATACCCAGGCGCGGTTCCTGGCAAAACGCTTTGCTGCCAAGGAGGCTTTTGCCAAGGCTTTGGGTACAGGCATACGCGCCCCTGCGACCTTTGAGAATATCGGTGTGGCGCATGATGATCTGGGCAAGCCGGTGCTGGATCTAGCGCCGGGGCTGCAAGCTTACCTCGAGGCCAAAGGCATACGTTTTCAGCACCTGTCTATCAGCGATGAAAAAATGCTGGCGGCAGCATTTGTAGTGCTGGAGGTCTAGGTAGCATGGTTGATTCGGCTTTAGTGGCATGTGAAGTAGAGTCACATGACCTGGTGCGTCGCTTTGGTGGCGTCAGCCGCTTATATGGGATGCAAGGGTTGGCCAAGTTTCAGGCAGCGCATGTGTGTGTCCTTGGCATTGGTGGTGTCGGCTCATGGGCCGCTGAGGCCTTGGCCAGAAATGCCGTTGGTAGAATCACGCTGATAGACCTTGATAATATCGCTGAATCCAACGTAAATCGGCAATTGCATGCAGTGGATGGCGCATTTGGCAAAGCCAAGGTGACCGCCATGGCCGAGCGAATTCGTAGCATTAACCCGGATGCTATCGTGCAGGAAATAGAAGATTTCATTACGGTGGAAAACACTGCCGCCATGCTGGAGCAAGGCTTTGATGCCGTGCTGGATGCTATTGATGATGCGCGTGCCAAAG
>JBAZTJ010000011.1:0-33656 GCA_041662005.1 Candidatus Methylopumilus sp. | reverse complement strand
GGGGCTTGGATTTTGAGTTGTTCAAGCCGAATCAGGAGGTAGTGTCGGAGTTTTATGCTGAAATGCCAATTGCTATTAAGGTTATAGGTACTTATCACGACCTGGGTGCATTTGCGACAGAGATTTCCAAGCTATCGCGGATCGTGACTATCAATGACGTTTCAATCAGCCCTGCAAATAAGGATGCCAAAGATAGCAAATTGGCCATGGAGGCTATTGCAAAAACTTATCGATATCTTGATGCAAGTGAAGTAGCAGCAAGAAAGAATGCAGAAAAAAAGAATGTTGCACAATAGCATGTCCGAGGTACAAAAAAAGATGGTTAAAAATGCCAATATTTTTATATCGTTGCAAGCTAACGCACAACAGTTTGTTGTTGTGGGCTTATGTTTTTTTCTATGGGCTTGTAGTTCTGGGCAGGGTGATGACTTGGACCAGTTTATGGCGGATGCCGGTAAGGATATGCGCGTTAAGATTCCTCCCATTCCTGAAGTTAAACCCTATGTCCCCGTTGAATATAACGTGGATGGAACGCTACATGATCCTTTCAAGCCACGTAAAGCTCAGTCCAATCAGACTGGCGGCATTCAGCCAAATTTAAACAGGCCAAGAGAACCCTTGGAGGCTTTTCCGCTGGAGAGCTTGAAATACGTTGGTCTGCTATCCAAACCAAAACTCAAATACGCATTAATACAACCGCCTGATGCTGGAGTGCAGCAGGTGAAGATAGGTAGCTATATGGGGCAAAATTTTGGGGTGGTAACCGACATTACCGAAAGTGCTGTGATGCTTAAAGAGATTGTTCAGGATGATGTTTCAGGGGATTGGACTGAACGTTCTTCGAGCATAAATTTGCAAGAATAAGGGTGGAATGATGAATATTAAAAATTGGGGATTACGACTTTCTGGGGCTGCATTAATTGCAGGAGCTGCATTTTTTGCAACAGCCGCACTAGCAGAGGATCAGGGTGATTTACCTAACAAAATAGAAAAAGTCGAGTTTGTTGCACTATCCACGGGTCGTGTAGCCGTGCGGGTGCAAACAACACAGCCATTAGAAAATCCACCAGCAGGATTTACTTTGAATAATCCCCCAAGGATTGCACTGGACTTTCTAAAAATTGGAAATGGGCTGCTAAAAAGCAGCTTGAGTGCTAATCAGGGTGTATTGAAAAGCGTTAATCTGGCACAAGCTAAAGAGCGTACCCGCATGGTGTTGAACTTGTCCAAGTCTGTGTCATACAGCACAACAGTTAGCGGCAATGAAACTACGATCATATTGCAAGCAGGAGATGTGAGTGCGGGTGATAACAACACCGTAACTCGCTTTGCTGAGGCCAAGATTGGTGAACAATTACACAGCCTGACCAATGTTGACTTTATGCGCGGTAAAAGTGGTGAAGGTCGTATTCTGGTCGATTTATCGGATGCAACTACAGGTATAGACCTCCGGCAAAAAGGGAAAACCATCGTTGTAGACTTTGTGAACACTGATATACCAGCCAATCTGCAGCGTCGCCTTAATGTTATCAACTTTAATACTCCCGTGCTTTACGTTGATACGATGAAGCAAGGTAAAAATACCCGCATGATCATTGAGCCCAAGGGGAATTGGGAGCAGTCTGCATATCAGGCGGACAAGCGCTTTATCATTGACGTCAGGCCTGTTATCGAAGACCCGAATAAATTGGTACAAGGAAACAAACCCGGATATGCGGGTGAAAAGCTCTCACTAAATTTCCAGAATATTGATGTGCGCTCTGTTTTGCAGGTTATTGCAGACTTTACCGGATTTAATATCATTACCAGTGACACTGTCACCGGTAACATCACTTTACGTTTGAAGGATGTGCCTTGGGATCAAGCCCTGGATATCATCATGCAAAGCAAGGGCCTGACGCAACGTAAAACAGGTAATGTCATCATTGTTGCACCTGCCGAGGAAGTTGCAGCAAAAGAGAAGCTGGCTTTAGAAGCGAGCCAGCAAATTGAAGACTTGGAACGCATGCACACAGAGGTTTTCACCTTAAAGTATATGAAAGCAGAGTCACTACGGAGTATCTTGACTGATGAAAAGCAAAAGATTCTGACCAAGCGCGGTAGTGCTGTGCTCGATCCGCGCACGAACACGGTGTTTGTGCAGGATGTTGCCAAAAGGCTTGAGGATATTCAAAGAATTATCAATATCACCGATGTTCCTGTGAAGCAGGTAATGATTGAGTCACGTCTGGTTATAGCTGATGAGAAGTTTGGGAAGAGTTTAGGTGCAAAATTTGGTGTCACCCAAAGAGGCACTGGAGGGTCAAATGTGATCACTACGAGCGGAACTCTGGGGAACAGGTTTACTGCGGTTTCAACTGACGGAACCTTAACCCAGGGTACTCATAATGGTACTGTACAGAGCACCACGGACACATTTAGCACTAATCCATTTTTGACAAGTTCAGACGGTCAGCCAGACTTAATGTCCAACTTGCCGGTCACAAATGCGGCAGGAGCGCTTGCGCTTAGCATATTCAGGTTGCCAGCTGGATTCTTACTTAATTTAGAGCTGTCCGCACTTGAGTCGGATAATCGCGGAAAGGTTGTATCAAGCCCTCGAGTAACCACGGCTAATCAGCAAAAAGCGACGATTGAGCAGGGAACGGAAATTCCTTACATAACACCAGCTTCATCAGCCACTACAATTCCTGCAGTAGCATTTAAAAAAGCAGTGTTAAGTCTTGAGGTAACGCCACAAATAACACCTGACAATAAAATTATTATGGATCTGATTGTTAAAAAGGATCGCATAGGTCAGATATTTAACAATATACCTTCCATTGACACACAAAATGTTAAGACGCAGGTGCTTGTGGACAACGGAGAGACGGCAGTGTTGGGAGGTATATATGAGCAGACAGAAAGAAACGATGTAGATAAAGTACCGCTATTCGGAAACTTGCCATTCGTGGGTAATTTATTCAAGCGTACGATTAAGCAGAATGACAAGATTGAATTGTTAATATTTGTGACCCCTAAAGTCATGGATGACAATATGTCAATTCGCTAGTCATATCTGACAGCTAACCTGGTTTGACTTAAAATGCCTATCATGCGAATGATGGGCATTTTTTATTGTAGGGATTGCTAGTGGGTAATATTTTCTTTGTAGGCTTGATGGGTGCGGGTAAAACAACCGTGGGGCGATTGTTGGCAAAGAGCCTGAACATGCCGTTTTATGATACTGATCATGAAATTGAGAGGCGGACGGGAGTTCGTATTCCCGTTATATTTGAAGTCGAAGGGGAGTCTGGTTTTCGCAGACGTGAAACCGCGATGATAGAAGAGCTTAGTCAATTGCCAGCAGTTGTCTTGGCAACAGGGGGCGGCGCCGTTTTGATGCAGGAAAACCGTGAAAATCTAAAGCGAAACGGCACGGTGATTTATTTGCGCGCCAATGTGCATGAGCTATGGTTGCGTACGCGTAATGATAAAAATCGCCCCTTACTGCAAAATGCAGATCCTCGGAGTAGATTGGAGCTGCTGTTTGCTGAGCGCGATCCCTTGTATCGCGAAGTGGCAACACATATCGTAGATACTGGAGGACAACCAGTGAGCGCGATTGTGCACCAAATTGAAGGCTTACTTAAATTGAACAAAGAACAGTCAGACTAAACCAACTATGCAAACATTAAAAGTAGAGTTAGGAAGCCGTACATATCCTATATATATAGGTCAGGAGTTGCTGAGCCGGGCAGATTTGATCCTGCCCCATCTGAAGAAAAAGCAAGTGGCGGTGGTAACTAATACCATAGTAGCTCCGTTGTATCTGGAAAAGTTTGCACAGCCTCTGCGTGATGCCGGTGTAACAGTAATTTCCATCATTCTGCCAGATGGTGAGGCATACAAAAATGCTGAGACATTAAGCTTGATCTACGACGCGCTACTTAAAAACCGGTGTGAACGAAACACTACCCTTATCGCACTAGGGGGCGGGGTGATAGGCGATCTGACTGGTTATGCCGCCGCTACCTATTTGCGTGGCGTACCTTTTATACAAGTGCCCACCACCCTGCTCTCACAAGTGGACTCATCCGTTGGCGGCAAAACAGGCATTAACCACCCGTTGGGCAAAAACATGATCGGCGCTTTTTATCAGCCACAACTTGTGCTGGCGGATATTGACACCTTATATACGCTACCGGCACGCGAATTGTCGGCGGGGCTGGCCGAAGTAATCAAATATGGCCTGATCCGAGATGTTGATTTTTTTACCTGGCTAGAGCGCAATATGGCTCAGTTAGTGGCATTGGATGCTACGGCCTTAAGTTATGCCATTTATCATTCATGCCAAAATAAGGCAGAGGTGGTTGCAGCAGATGAGCGAGAAAGTGGAGAGCGCGCATTGTTGAACCTTGGTCATACCTTTGGTCATGCGATTGAGAATGCAATGGGTTACGGCGTCTGGCTACATGGGGAAGCGGTAGCTGCAGGCACTGTGTTGGCCGCAGATCTATCCCATCGGATGGGATGGCTAAGCGATGATGATATTTTACGTATTATCGCTATATTTAAAGCAGCCCAATTGCCAGTAGATTCGCCAGATCTAGGTGTGGAACGCTATCTTGACCTGATGGGGCTGGATAAAAAAGTAGTAGATGGCAAGATACACTTTGTTCTGCAGAAAGCCATCGGAAAAGCAATAGTCACCAGCGATTATGATATTGAGCTGCTAAAGCAAACGCTCTCATTGAGGAAGGCATGAGCGCGTTAGCAACTTATGCGGCCAACCCGGAGCAAAGCCATGGCAGGAAACATGAGGAGCCTGCTCCCCAAGGGCGGAATCAATTTCAACGAGATCGAGATCGCATCATCCATTCAAGTGCATTTCGTCGCTTGGAATATAAAACCCAAGTATTTGTGAATCATGAAGGCGATCTATTTCGCACGCGCCTGACACATAGTCTTGAAGTCGCCCAGATAGGGCGTGCCATTGCACGCAATCTAAACCTTCACGAGGATTTGGTTGAGGCGATCTCGCTGGCCCATGACTTGGGACATACCCCATTTGGACATGCCGGACAGGATGCACTTAACGCCTGCATGAAAACTAATGGCGGCTTTGAGCACAACCTCCAATCGCTACGTGTAGTCGATCATCTAGAGCAGCGCTATGCCGAGTTCGATGGGCTTAACCTCACATTTGAGTTGCGAGAGGGCATCCTGAAACACTGTTCAGTCAAGAATGCAAAATTACTTGGCGAAGTGGGGGAGCGCTTTATAACAAAAGGGCAGCCTTCACTGGAAGCGCAAGTGACTAACCTGGCAGATGAAATTGCCTACAACAACCACGATGTTGATGATGGCCTGCGCTCCGGTTTAATTACGCTGGAGCAGCTGGGGAAAGTGCAGATATTTGCGGAGCACTTGCACGAGGTTAGGGCTAAATATAAGGATCTGAGTGGTCGTCGCTTGATACACGAAACAGTACGACGCATGATTAATTCGTTAGTAGTCGATTTATGTACCCAAAGTAATCGGAATATCGATAAAGCAAGTCCTCAAAATATTGAGGAAATTCGTCATTTACCTATGCTGATAGGATTCAGTGATGCGATGCGCAAGCAACAGGCAGAGCTCAAAACTTTCCTGCGCAATAATCTTTATAAACACTATCGCGTCAATCGCATGAGTGCAAAAGCCCATCGTATTATCACTGAATTATTTAATGTATTTATGAGTGATGTTGCCTTGATGCCGGATGAATATCAGCAACGGGCAGCAGAGGATGGCAGCGAAAGCAATCAAGCCCGAGCGGTGGCGGATTACATAGCTGGGATGACAGATCGCTATGCAATACGTGAATACCAAAGGCTATTCACGGTCTCGGAGCGAGAGCTATAAAAGCTAAAAACAATATCAAAATGATAAAACTGATAGGTAAAATCAGCCTGAATATCAACTTTTAATATGTTTAAAATCAATAATATATAAAGTTCGGTTAATATTAATGTTGCATATTTACAACACCCATTACTTTTTGTTACAAAAAGCAAAGACTTTGCTTGCGAAAACCTAATGTGCTTTGGCATACTGCATCTACCTTCTCGGCGATGCAGATCTACGAGGGAGCTCGCGAACTCTTTTATATGCTTGTAAAAGCAACTTAAAAGTTAAACTAGAAACGCAATAGGAGATTTATATGAACAAGAAACTGAGTATGGCAGTTGCCGGTGCTGTAATGGCATTTGGTGCTTCCGCTGCAAACGCTGGTATCACAATCCCAGCTGGTGATTGGACTATCGATATTGGTGGTAACGTTAACGCTTACTACACACACACTAGCTTTTCTGGCGATCAAGAAAGCAATGTAAAGGGTGCTTTCACTGACAAGAGCGCAAATACTGTTCAAACAGGTCTGCTGCCTTCAGCTTTAGGTATCGGTGGTAAGACTCGTCAAAACGATTTGGATATCGCATTCCAATTTACATTCTTTACTGGTTCTGATTCAGGTACTGGTCAAGCTTTCGGCAACAACTCACTGAATATTCGTCAATCATATTTGACATTCGGCGATAAAAGCTGGGGTACCATCAAAGGCGGTCGTGATCTAGGTATTTTCGCTTCTGACGCTATCTTGTCAGACATGACATTGTTAGGTGTTGGTGCTGGTGCTGGACAAGGTGGCTCATCAACTCTGGGTCGTATCGGTTCTGGTTATCAATATGCTGACTGGAAAGGTCAGATCTCATATGCATCACCAAACTGGAATGGTTTCGACTTCGCTGTTGGTATCACAGAAGGTTACAAGAACGCTGTTGACAGCACAAACGCTAACCTAGGTTATGAAGGTAAAGTTGGTTACACATGGGCTGGTGATGTATCTGGTAAGGTATGGGCTGGTTTTGTGTCACAAAAGCATGAAGGTACAGTACTTGTAGATAGCTACACTACCCGTGGTGTAGATGTCGGTGCTAAGGTTGCTGTAGCTGGTTTCGGTTTGGTTGGTTACTACTATGACGGCCGTGGTTTGTCTGGCGCAGCTACTGCAGCTAGCGCAAACTCTAACCTGAACCTAAATGGTGGTGTAAACTTCCTGGGTACAGCTAAGACTGATGACAAAGGTGGCTACATTCAAGGTACATACACTATTCCAGGTGTAGGTACTAAACTTGGTTTGTCATATGGCGAAAGCAAGTCTGACGCTAAAGTTGGCACAAATGATTTCAAGAACAAATCTTGGATCGTAGGCGCTTACCACCCACTTACAAAGAGCCTGAATCTGGTTGCTGAATATACAGACAACAAGATTGATGGCACTAATGCAAATGGTTCTGGTACAGACAACATCGATCTAAAAGCTAAGACAGTATCTCTTGGCGCGATTATGTTCTTCTAAGATTAAATTCTTAGTAAGTCTTGAAGCTTAAAAACGGCACCTTAGGGTGCCGTTTTTTTGTATGTGGTTTCCAAGCTCTAGTCTCGAAGTCGTTAGTCATTGATGGGTCTTTTCTGTCATATCTGATAATCTCTATTTACGGTTCTACTTCTAAAATGATTGTTAGGTTCTCATGAATATTTCAACAATAGGTCGAAATGATCCTTGTCCTTGCGGTAGCGGTAAAAAGTCCAAGCAGTGTTGCATGAAAAATACATTGCCTGTGAAAGCTAATAACTCAGCTCCTGTATTACAGGTAATGCAAGCTGCCTGGAATTTCTTTCGGCATGGGCTTTTGCTGGATGCGGAATCTACCTGTCATGAAATATTGCAATCACAGCCAAAACTTCCGGATGCTTTACATTTGCTAGGGGCTATTGCATTGCAGCAAGGAAAGGCAAAAGAAGCTGTGGATTTTATAAGCCAAGCAATTCGCCACAATGCCAAGAATCCAGAGTATTTTGGCAACCTTGGGCTGGCGTATCATGAGCAAGGGTTGCTGGACGAGGCAGTCAAACAATATCAACGGGCAATTGCTATTGCACCAAGCTACAGTGATGCGCAATACAACTTGCATGCAGCTTTACTTACTGCCGGTGATGTACGCCCCGCTATCACTTGTTTGCAGCGAGTGTTGACAATTAATCCTCGGGATATGGATGCAAGGTTCATGTTGGGTGTGCTACACGATTATTCGGGGCAAGTTAATTCGGCTATTGAGAAATTTGAAACTGTTAGGACAAGTTCTGCCATTTATCAGGCACGCTACGATGCATGGCAATATCTAAAGGCTCAATTTGCAAAGTCAGGAAATGCCGAGCTTCTACCCATCATGGGTAGTGGCGTACAAACATTTAAGCATGCAATTAAATCCGCTAAAAAAACTGGCATGGTGCTGGAATTTGGGGTGCGATTTGGCACATCCATCCGTGTGATTGCTGGGTTGTTAGAGCAGGATATACATGGGTTCGACAGCTTTGAGGGATTGCCCGATGAATGGCATCATGAGCCTAAAGGCAGCTATACGACAAAAGGCGTGATTCCTACTGTTCCTTCAAATGTGACACTTCATGTCGGCTGGTTTGAAGACACTTTACCTAAATTTCTAAGTGAGAATAGTGGGCCGGTACGTTTGATTAACGTGGATTGTGATATCTATAGTTCGACAAAAACCGTTCTCGATTTGCTTGCGCCTCGGATTGTGGAAGGTACGGTGATAGTGTTCGAGGAGTATATTGGCAATGAGCATTTGCGCGAGGATGAGTTCAAGGCATTTCAGGAGGCTGTATTAAAAAATGGCTGGCAATATGAATACCTTTGCTTCAGCTTTTTTACCAAGCAGGTAGCTGTGCGAATTACCAAGGTCTAAATTAAAAATGGCGCTTTACGCGCCATTTTTAATTTGAAATTCAATTACTGCGCAGCTGCTCAGCCTTCGATTCCTAACTCCTGTATCTTGCGAGTCAGGGTGTTTCTACCCATTCCCAGCTGTGTCGCTGCTTCAATACGACGTCCTCCGGTATGCTGTAACGCTTTGGTGATCAGTATTTTTTCAAACTCTTTTGTGCGCGTATCTAATACATTCTGTTCGCCACGATTTAGCGCATCTATCACTTCAGCTGCAAGTGCATCCTGCCAGGAAGCGGCACTTAATGGTTTGGACGTATCCTCTTTCAGCTCTGGTGGGAGATCAGCGACATCAATATTCTGCCCCGGTGCCATCACGGTTAGCCAATGGCAGACATTTTCCAGCTGGCGTACATTGCCGCTCCAGCCCATGGTTGCAAGGTAGCGCAATGCTGCAGCGGAGGGCTGTTTAGTCTCGACGCCCAGCTCTTGAGCACTTTGTTGCAAAAAGTGTTTAACCAGTAGCGGTACATCCTCGCGACGTTCACGCAAAGGGGGCAGACGTAGGCGGATGACATTGAGGCGATGGAATAAGTCTTCCCGGAATAAGCCAAGCTTTACACGTTCTTCGAGATCCTGATGAGTAGCGGCAATAATGCGAACATTTACTTTAACTGGTTGATGTCCGCCCACACGATAAAACTGCCCATCACAAAGTACGCGTAATAGCCGAGTCTGCAGGTCGGAAGGCATGTCGCCAATCTCGTCCAGAAACAGGGTGCCGCCATCGGCTTGCTCAAAACGGCCGCGTCTGGCGGCCTGGGCGCCAGTGAATGCGCCACGCTCATGGCCGAATAATTCTGACTCCAGCAAGTCTTTAGGTATGGCCGCCGTATTGATCGCAATAAATGGCTTGTCTGCGCGCGGGCTATGGCGATGCAGTGCGCTGGCCACCAGCTCTTTGCCGGTGCCGGACTCGCCATTGATAAGAACGGTTGCATGGGAGCGACTCAGGCGCCCTATGGCACGGAAAACCTCTTGCATAGCCGGTGCCTGACCTATGATCTCGGGGGTTTCCTCATGGCTGACAGCCTCAGTAGCCTGCCGCATGCTTTCCTCTACTGCGCGCTTAATGATATCAATGGCTTGATCGACATCGAATGGCTTTGCCAGATACTCAAAAGCACCACCCTGGAAAGCCGCAACAGCGCTTTCCAGATCAGAATATGCCGTCATGATAATCACAGGAATGTCAGGCAAGCGTTGTTTTATCTCTTGCAGAAAATCAAGCCCTGAGCCATTGGGCATGCGTATGTCGCTGACCACTACTTGGGGTTGTTCTGTGTTCAGTGCATTCATGGCCTCGGGTACCGAGGCAAAAGTACGGAACTCCATATCGGTACGCGCCAGAGCTTTTTCAAATACCCAGCGGATAGATTTGTCGTCGTCAATAATCCAAATTGGTTTCATATTGTGCCTATTATTTCTGAGTTACTGTTGAGTTAATGCTGCTTAATTCGTCATGATTACTGTCGAGTCACATAGCCCTTGATGGCGGTGCTCTCTATGGGCAGTAAAATGGTAAAGCACGTTTTCCCTGGCTGGCTATCGCATTCAATCATGCCATGATGCTGGGTGATAAAGGTTTGTGCCAGTGTTAAGCCCAGTCCTGAACCGCCTTCGCGGCCAGATACCAAGGGATAAAAAATGCGATCGCGAATTTCCGGTGGTATGCCGGGACCGTTATCAATAATCTGCAATTTTATCGCTACACGATAACGTTTTTTGGCAAGCGTCACCTGCCGCTCCGCACGTGTGCGCAAGATGATTTTGGCCTGGCCTTGCTGGGCATTGGCTTGCATGGCCTGTACCGCATTTCTGGCGATGTTGAGCACGGCCTGGATCAGTTTTTCGCGGTCACCTATCAGCTCGGGCAGGCTGGTATCGTAGTCGCGTTGTACCGTAACTCCTTTTGGGGACTCGGCAAGTAATAGGCTACGCACGCGCTCAAGCACCTCGTGTATGTTGGTTGGCTCATATTTGGGCACGCGGTGCGGCACGAGCAACCTGTCCATTAGCGTCTGCAGGCGATCAGCTTCCTTGATGATCACTTGCGTATATTCGCGCAAACTCGCCTGGGGCAACTCATGCTCAAGTAATTGCGCTGCACCACGCAGGCCGCCTAGTGGATTGCGAATTTCATGGGCCAGGTTACGCAATAGCTCGGCGTTCGCTTGCTGCTGAATCAGCATGCGTTCCTCGCGCGCAATTCGCAATTGCTGATCCATTTGTTGGAACTCAAGCACCAGGCAAGCAGGAGGCAGATCTACAGGGGTAACCGTACAAGTCACAGCCAGTGAGTTTTGGCGCATTGTTGTGATAACAAACTCATGCTCCCGAAAGGGGCTGTGGCTGAGTATGGCATTTTCTACTGCTGAATGCAGGATATCGCAGCCTGGAAAAACCTGAGCTATCGGTAGCCCGGTGATTTGTTTTGCACTAATCGCGAATAATACTTCGGAGCCGGGGTTTGCATAGATCACATTACGTGATTTATCTAGCAGTATGACCGCTGTGGCGAGATGTTCAAGACCGGTGAATGAAGAGGGAATAATTTGTACCATGGGTCTGACTAAGCAAAAGCTAGGCCAGAGTACGCATTAGTTTATTTAAGCGAACCAAGTTCTTTTTGCAGAAGCTGGACGTTTTTTTCATGAGCATCTACATCTGCCTGTAAACGTTGAATTTTTTCATCGGTTTTACCATTGGTGTCGCGGCTGAAAGGCGGAGCGTTTTCAGCGTAGGTCTTCTTGGCATCTTGCAGGGCTTTTTGTTCGGTTTCAAGCTCTGAAATCAAAATTTGTTTACGTTTGTCATCACGTTGGTTCTGTGTTTGACTATCTACACGCGGAAAATTTGCCGGCGTTGGCGTCTTGGTTCGGGTGCTGCGCTCAGTCTTGGGATTGTTGCTGGTAAAGCCTTCTATGTCGAGCTTAATGGCCCCTTTGTTGGGTACATTGGAGTAGGTAATGTTGCCATCGGCATCAATGCTTTTGTAGATATCAGCATGTGCCCATAGTGGAGCGTACAGGCAAGAGATTACGATGAGCAGAAAATAAGTTTTTTTCATAGGCCAAGTGTAGTTGAGAACATATATTGAGGCAACGCGTCTGTGGTGAACTTCGTTGACCGTTTGCGAACCGTTGAACCTTAAAAATAAAAAAGGCGGGTTTCCCCGCCTTGCTAACTGACTAGCCGCTTTAGCGGCATAGTCAGATGGACATACTAATACATTAGCAACTGTAGTACAGGCTGAATTCAACAGGGTGCGGTGTAACACGCAGCTTGTTGACTTCTTCCATCTTCAGTGCGATGTAGGCATCGATCCAGTCTTCTGAGAACACACCGCCACGGGTCAGGAATTCGCGATCTTTATCCAGATACTCCAGTGCTTGCTCTAATGAAGAACAAACGGTTGGAATAGCTGCATCTTCTTCAGGTGGCAGATGGTACAAGTCTTTTGTTGCTGGCTCGCCTGGGTGGATCTTGTTTTGCACGCCATCAAGGCCAGCCATCATCAATGCGCTGAATGCCAGGTATGGATTGGCGATAGGGTCTGGGAAGCGAGCTTCCACACGACGTGCCTTATCGGAATGCACAAATGGGATGCGGATAGAAGCTGAGCGGTTCTTGGCGGAGTAAGCCAGTTTCACTGGTGCCTCAAAGTGTGGAACCAGGCGCTTGTAAGAGTTGGTGCCAGGGTTGGTAATTGCGTTCAGGGCACGAGCGTGCTTGATGATGCCGCCGATGTAATACAGGGCGAATTCGCTCAAGCCAGCATAGCCATTGCCTGCGAACAGGTTTTTGCCATCTTTCCAGATAGATTGGTGAACGTGCATACCTGAGCCGTTATCGCCAGCGAAAGGCTTAGGCATGAAAGTAGCTGTCTTGCCGTAAGCGTGCGCTGTGTTCAATACCACGTATTTCAGGATCTGAGTCCAGTCAGCGCGCTGAGTCAAGGTGCTGAATTGAGTACCAATTTCACATTGGCCAGCAGTCGCCACTTCATGGTGATGCACTTCAACTGGCACGCCCATTTCTTCAAGTGCGATACACATTGCAGAACGTACGTCCTGCAATGAATCGACTGGAGGAACCGGGAAATATCCGCCTTTAACGCCAGGACGGTGACCTGTATTGCCGCCTTCAAATTTCTCGCCTGAAGACCATGCGGCTTCTTCAGAGTTGATGCGTACAGAGCTACCGCTCATGTCTACAGACCAATTGATAGAGTCGAAAATGAAGAATTCTGGCTCTGGACCAAAATAAGCAGTATCGCCGATGCCGCTCGATTTCAAATAAGCTTCAGCACGTTTTGCCAGGCTGCGTGGGCAGCGGTCATAGCCCTTGCCGTCAGTTGGATCCACCACGTCACAGGTCAGGATCAGCGTTGGCTCGTCCATGAATGGATCGATGTTTGCTGTTGCTGGATCTGGCATCAGTTGCATGTCGGATGCCTGGATACCTTTCCAGCCTGAGATTGAAGAACCATCAAACGCATGGCCTTCAGTAAATTTCTCTTCATTAAATGCTGAAACAGGCACAGTCACGTGTTGTTCTTTACCGCGGGTATCAGTGAAACGGAAATCAACAAATTTAATGTCGTTTTCTTTTACCATTTGCATTACTTTGGCGACCGCCATGTGATTCTCCTAAGCTTAATTTTGGTTAAACGGTTGGGTTTTGTAAATTCTTGACACGGTAAACTAGCAGGAACTGTGCCATTGGAAAACAAAGAATTCTCATTTTCACACAGAAGGTTACAAAAGAGAATAAAAATAGTGCGCACCAAAATGATGCAAACTTCTTTTGAAGGCGCACCAGTATTGTGCTGAAGTGCGCTTGTGGCTGAATGCGGATATACTTAAAATAATTCAGAAATTAGAGGAAATAGTCATGCCAACATTAACCAATATTTTGCAAAAAGCCAAAGAGCGTGCGCAGCAGCAGAGCCTCCCTTATGCAGGTGCTTTAACTCCACAAGAGGCGGCTGAGGTGCTTCAGCTGGCTCCCGCAGCAAAGTTGGTGGATGTCAGAAGCAAGGCTGAGCTTGAATTGGTAGGCCGTATACCGCAAGCCACTCATATCGAATGGGCATTTTATCCGGGGATGGTGGCGAATCCTGATTTTTCCAAGCATCTTGAGATGCAGGTTGATCCCGAGTCATTAGTCATGTTCATTTGCCGTACTGGTGGACGCTCCCACAATGCGGCAGTGGTAGCGAACAAGCTTGGGTTCACAGAAGCCTATAACGTCCTGGAAGGGTTTGAAGGCGAAACGGATACGGTAAGCAGGCAGCGCGGTAACCTCAATGGCTGGAAAGCTGCCGGCTTACCTTGGGTCAATGCTTAAATATTTAAGATCGAGTGCTCGTCACCGTAATGCAGTAATACCTGATTCGACCCTTCCCAACTCAGAAAACCTGTCCCCATGTCCGATCGATACGCTGTCATAGGCAACCCAGTAGCACATAGTCAATCGCCTGCCATTCATCAGGCATTTGCCAGCCAAACAGGCCAGGATATCGATTATGTGCGTGTGCTGGCACCTTTGGGCGGTTTTGCTGATACCGTGCACACCCTCCTCGCGGATGGCTATCAAGGCGCAAATGTCACTGTGCCATTCAAGTTTGATGCTTATACGCTGGCGGATCGCCTCACTGAGCGTGCGATGGATGCTGGTGCCGTCAATACTCTGGTGTTTGGCCGGGAGGGCATAGAGGGCGATAACACCGATGGCATTGGTCTGGTACGTGATGTGCAAAACAACCTGGGCGTTGCCCTGCAAGGCAAGCGGGTACTGTTGATTGGGGCGGGCGGCGCTGCCGAGGGTGTATTGCACCCTATGCTGGAGCAACAGCCAACCCTGTTGGTGATTGCTAATCGAAATTTGGATAAGGCGCTTAGCATGGTGAAGAAAGTGGAAGAGCAAGGTGATTTTCGCTATGTCTCAGTCAACGCTCAAGCCTTTGATGATTTGCAGGGACAGTCGTTTGATGTAGTCATCAATGCCACTTCAGCCGGATTGTCCGATGCCAAGCTGCCATTACCGAGTGATGTGTTTGCCCAGGGGGCTTTGGCTTACGACATGATGTATGGGCACGAAACTCCATTCATGGCATTTGCCCGTGAGCATGGGGCTGCTCTGGTAGCCGATGGCTTGGGTATGCTGGTGGAGCAGGCAGCAGAAGCCTTTTATCTCTGGCGCAAGGTGCATCCAAAGACTGCGCCCGTCATTGCCAAACTCAAAAACCGGTAGGTTTACCCATGACATTCAGACAATGGCTAGCGCGCGGCTTACTGGTATTTATTGTGCTGGTGGTGGCTTATCAGCTTTGGATTTTTTTGCATATTTGCTGGTGGATTAACCATAACCCCTCAAGCAGTGCTTTCATGGAAGACAGGCTGGAAATCCTGCAACAGAAAAATCCGGATGCAGAGCTCAAGTACCGCTGGGTAGATTATAAAAAAATCTCGCCTCACCTCAAGCGCGCAGTTATTGCGGCTGAAGATGCCAAGTTTGTGGATCATGAGGGTTTTGACTGGGAGGGCATCCAGAAAGCCTATGAGAAAAACCTGAAAAAGGGCAAGATTGTTGCGGGTGGCTCTACCATTAGCCAGCAACTCGCCAAGAACTTGTTTTTATCCACCAAGCGCACTCCCTGGCGCAAGCTGGAAGAGGTGATGATTACCTTAATGCTGGAGAAAATGATGACCAAGCGGCGTATTCTCGAGATTTACCTCAATGTTATCGAATGGGGTAATGGTGTATTCGGTGCAGAGGCCGCAGCCAGGCATTACTTCAAGACCAGTGCCAGCGCCCTGACTCCGGGCCAGTCTGCCAAATTGGCGGCGATGGTGCCTAATCCCAGGTTTTATGACGACCATCGTAATCCGCGTGGCTTGCAGCGTAAAACCAGCATCATCCAAGCTAGGATGGCCTATGCAGAAGTACCTTAGTTTTGCCCAGCTCATTACCAATTTGCTTAATCGGCTTGGTCTGTAGTATCCGTTTTAAAATAAGAGTGACCTGCTAAGTGCGCATGCATCCTTGGCTCTTGGGCAACTGGGTGCTTGATCAAGCCAGACAGGATATGGAGATAAGATGAATACAGTTGATAATATGTTCCAGTCTGTGAATAGCGTGCCCATGCTGCCTAAGGTAGTGATGGAGCTCATTCAGGCATTGCAGAACGATGATCTGGATTTGAGGGGTCTGGTACATAAGATAGATCACGATCAGGTGATCTCTGCCAAAGTATTGCGCTTGGCGAACTCATCCTACTATGGTGTCAGCCGCAAGATCAATACCATGGAAGATGCGGTCTCGTTGATAGGCGTCAACAGCTTACGCACGCTGGTTGTGGCCTCGGGCGTGACAGGCGCATTTAGCAGCGTGCCCAACCTGGACATGAAGCAATTCTGGCGGCACAGCCTGGTCACCGCCAGCGTGGCCCGTCAGATCGCACGAGAGTTGAAACAACCAACCGAAGTTGCCTATATTGCGGCCCTCATGCACAGTATAGGCCAGTTACTCATCAATCAGGTATTCCCAGTGGCGGGCGCAGAAATTGAAGCAATGTGTCGTGGCCTGAGCGTGATTGAGCGCAAGGCCGTTGAAAACTCTACCCTGGGGATAGATCACTGCCAGATAGGTGAAGAGCTGGCCAAGCGCTGGAGCTTTCCTGAAGAAATACAACGTGTGATTCGCTATTATGCGGACCCTTTGAATCCAGCAGCTAGTAGTTTGGCGCCTGTCGTCTACATGGCAGCGCACATTTCATTCGGCCTGGAGTCAGGGGAAGATGCTCAGCATATTGCCGAAACTCTGAATTTGGATATTGCCAAGGCATTGAAGATTGAGCCTGCATGCTGGCTGGAGAAAATTGAATCTTACCGCGCGTTTATCAAGGAAGCTGAGAGCTTTATTTAGCGCATTTTTCTTGGTGCAAATCTTTTGGTACAACCCTAACTACAAAGCTTGTCCACCAGCCGGCGCGTTGCTGGTGCGATAAGCAAAATAGCTGGGAAAGCGACTGGCCAGGCAGTGACAAAGGCATGCAGCCAACGCGTGAAAAATCCGGGGGCAATGCCTGTCAGTATCAGGGTGACTATGCAGGTCATCAAGGTCGCCATCAATAGCGACATGATGAATGTAAACAACAAGCCGCTATATTTTTTAGGTATCTTCATCACTATAAACACTAAGAAAATTAGGTTGGAAGCATTAACTTAAGGTATTTCCCGGTGTAGCTTTCCTTGCATTCGGCCACCAGCTCGGGCGGGCCTTCAGCAATCACCATGCCGCCACCATCTCCGCCTTCGGGGCCCATGTCTATGATCCAGTCTGCAGTCTTGATTACATCCAGGTTGTGCTCAATGATCACGATGGTATTGCCGGCATCACGCAAGCGGTGGATCACGTCCAGCAATAACTGGATATCGGCAAAATGCAGGCCGGTAGTCGGCTCGTCCAGAATATACAAGGTGCGGCCGGTGTCGCGCTTGGAAAGCTCCAGCGCCAGCTTGACGCGCTGTGCCTCGCCGCCAGATAAAGTGGTAGCAGACTGTCCCAGCGTGATGTAGCCCAGGCCGACATCCAGCAGGGTTTGCAGTTTGCGCGCCACAACCGGGACGGCCTTGAAAAACTCATGCGCTTGTTCCACAGTCATTTCCAGCACTTCGCGGATATTTTTGCCCTTGAACTGGATCTCCAGGGTTTCGCGGTTATAGCGGTGGCCTTTGCAAACATCGCATGGGACGTAAACATCTGGCAAGAAGTGCATTTCCACGCGGATGACGCCATCACCCTGGCAGGCCTCGCAGCGACCACCCTTGACGTTGAATGAGTAGCGGCCCGGACCATAGCCGCGGGCACGTGATTCTGGCACACCAGCGAACAGGTCACGTATCGGCGTGAACAGGCCAGTGTAAGTGGCCGGATTTGAACGCGGGGTGCGGCCTATCGGGCTCTGGTCTACGTCTACGACTTTGTCGAAAAACTCCAGCCCTTCGATGCCATCAAACGCTGCCGGTTCAGTGGAGCTGCCATACAGGTGCTTGGCCACTATGCGGAACAGAGTGTCATTAATCAGTGTCGATTTGCCCGATCCGGAAACGCCAGTGACGCAAGTGAGTAAACCGACCGGTAGTTCAAGCTTGACGTCTTTCAGGTTGTTGCCAGTGGCATGAAACATGGATAGCCACCGCTTAGGATCAGGCACATGGCGCTTGTGCGCATACTGGATCTGTTTTTTGCCGCTGAGGTACTGTCCGGTAAGGGAGTTGGGATTGGCCTTGATTTCCTCCGGCGTACCTTCGGCAACCACCTGGCCACCATGCTCGCCCGCGCCAGGGCCGATATCCACCACATAGTCGGCTGCCATAATGGCATCCTGGTCATGCTCAACTACAATCACTGTGTTGCCGATGTCGCGCAAGCGTTTCAGGGTTTCCAGCAAGCGGTCATTGTCACGTTGGTGCAGGCCGATAGATGGTTCATCCAGCACATACATCACACCGGTCAAACCGGAGCCTATCTGCGAGGCTAGGCGGATACGTTGCGCCTCACCGCCTGAGAGTGTTTCTGCCGAGCGGGAAAGCGACAGGTATTCCAGGCCGACATTGGTAAGAAACTTCAGGCGGTTGCCGATTTCCTTGACGATTTTGTCGGCAATTGCCAGCTTCTGTCCAGTCAGCTCAATGGTTTCGAAGAATGTAAGCGCCTGCTTCAGTGGCGCTTCGCAAACCTCATGTATATTTTTGCCGCCAACTTTTACATGGCGCGCTTCGCGTCGCAAACGCGTGCCGCCGCAATCGGGGCAGGCTTGTGAGTTGAGGTATTTCGCCAGCTCTTCACGTACCGTGGTCGAGTCGGTTTCATGGTAACGGCGCTGAAGGTTGTTGAGTATGCCTTCAAAAGTATGGCTTTTCTGGAAGAACTGACCGCGCTCGTTCAGATACCTGAATGAAATGGCTTCCTTGCCGCTGCCGTTAAGCAATATCTGCTGGATATGCGCTGGCAGGCTTTCAAACGCAGTCTCAAGATCAAAGCCAAAGTGCGTGGCCAGGCTGGATAGCATCTGGAAATAAAACTGGTTGCGTTTGTCCCATCCCTTGATCGCGCCTGCGGCGAGTGATAAATGTGGAAATGCCACTACGCGCTTGGGGTCGAAGAAGCTGATCTGGCCCAGGCCGTCGCATTTAGGGCACGCTCCCATGGGGTTGTTGAATGAGAACAGGCGCGGCTCTAGCTCGGCTAGTGAGTAGTCGCAGACCGGGCAGGAGAATTTGGCTGAGAACAGGTGTTCCTTGGCGCTATCCATTTCTACTGCAATGGCTTTGCCTTCGGCCAGGCGCAAAGCGGTTTCGAATGACTCGGCAATACGTTGCTTCATGTCCAGCCGTACTTTGAGTCTGTCGATTACGACATCAACACTGTGCTTGGTGGTTTTTGCCAGCTTAGGCGCGGCATCCAGCTCATAGGTCTCACCATCGACACGCACGCGTACAAAACCCTGCGCTTTCAGTTCTTCAAACAGGTCAACCTGCTCACCTTTGCGCTCGCTGACCACCGGTGCCAGGATCATCAGCCGCGTGTCTTCCGGCAATGCCAGCACGCTGTCCACCATTTGCGATACCGTCTGTGCTTCAAGCTTGATGCCGTGTTCAGGGCATTCAGGGTCACCGGCACGTGCATATAGCAGGCGCAGGTAATCGTGTATCTCAGTCACTGTACCGACTGTAGAGCGCGGGTTATGTGAGGTCGATTTTTGTTCAATGGAAATCGCCGGCGACAGGCCCTCAATCAAGTCCACATCAGGCTTGTCCATGCGCGCCAGGAATTGCCGCGCGTAAGCAGAAAGAGACTCTACATAGCGCCGCTGACCTTCTGCGTAGAGCGTATCAAATGCGAGAGATGATTTACCTGAGCCGGATAAGCCGGTGATGACGACCATCTTGTTACGCGGCAGGTCCAGGGAAATGTTTTTGAGGTTGTGCGTGCGTGCGCCGCGTATGCGTATGAAGTCCATCGTTCTCTTAGTTAACGTTCTTAATTCAAGGCGCTCTTAGTTTAAACATCCGAGTGGCAACCTGCTAATATACGCAATTTACCGCTTTAAGTTAAACAATTTCAATGTCATCTACCGACCGCATGTCCGCACTTGAGGTGCGCGCAAGTGCCAGCTTGGCCTCCATCTACGGTTTACGGATGTTAGGCATGTTCCTGATACTTCCCATTTTTGCCATTTATGCAGAAACGCTACCCAATCATCCCAGCCATTTACTAATAGGCCTGGCTTTGGGTGCCTACGGCCTCACCCAGGCAATATTCCAATTGCCATTCGGTATGGCATCAGACAAATATGGTCGTAAACGCGTCATCTATTTCGGGCTGGCGATATTTGCCATTGGTAGCCTGGTTGCAGCCATGGCGCATAGCATAGAGATGGTCATCATCGGCCGTGCCATTCAGGGCGCTGGGGCAGTCTCTGCCGCAGTAACTGCGCTGGTGGCGGATTTGACGCGGGAAGAACACCGCACCAAAGCCATGGCAATGATAGGTGGCACAATAGGTATTACGTTTGCACTATCGTTGATCTTGGGCCCGGCACTCAACAAGTGGATAGGCGTGCCGGGGATTTTTGCCATGACCGGCGTGCTTACCTTGTTAGCCATGCTGGTCGTGCGCTTTGTGGTGCCAGATCCGCTGGTGAGCAGATTCCACTCGGATGCAGAGGCCACCACCAGTAAACTGAAGGAAGTGTTGGCAGATCACCAGCTGCTGCGCCTTAACTTCGGTATTTTTGCCTTGCATGCAGCACAGATGGCGATGTTCGTGGTGGTGCCGTTTGCCATCAAGCAGAGTAGCGGCATGAGCGAGAACGATCATTGGCTGATTTATTTACCAGTGTTGGTGTTGTCTTTCGTACTGATGGTGCCAGCCATTATTTATGGCGAAAAGCGCGCCAGGCTCAAGCAGGTGTTTGTAGGCGCAGTGGCGATGATGCTTGCGGCGCAGCTGTTATTTGCATTCTCCATTCATCAGTTCTGGGGCATCGTAGTCTCTCTGGGTGCCTACTTTATCGCCTTCAATGTACTCGAAGCGTCACTGCCGTCCATTATCACAAAAATGGCGCCGGCAGCCTCGAAAGGGACAGCCATCGGTGTGTATAATACTTCGCAATCGTTAGGCGTTTTTGTGGGCGGTGCCCTGGGTGGATACCTGTCGCATTACCACGGCTATGCTTCAGTATTTGTGTTCTGTAGCGTGCTGATGGCCTTGTGGTTGCTATTCGCCATGAGCATGAAGGCGCCACCTGCCGTGAAAAGTAAGATGTATCATCTGGATGAGATGACAGCCGCGCAAGGCCAGCAACTTTCAGCCGAGCTGGCGGTGATACCCGGGGTGAGGGAAGCGGTAGTGTTGCCGGAGGAAGGCACTGTCATACTGAAAGTGGATCTGCAGCAAGGGTTTGATGAAGCTCGAGTATTGGCCTTAATTGAGCTAAAGTAAAAACAGGATAATTGGGAGAAATCAATGGCATCAGTTAATAAAGTAATTCTGGTAGGCAATCTGGGGCGTGACCCGGAAATGCGCTATATGCCCAACGGCGAAGCGGTCTGTAACTTCAGCATCGCTACTACCGATAACTGGAAAGATAAAAATGGCCAGAAGCAAGAGCGCACTGAATGGCACAACATCGTCATCTATCGCAAACTGGCAGAAATCGCCGGCGAGTACCTGAAAAAGGGCCGCCCGGTTTATATCGAAGGCCGCCTGCAAACCCGTAAGTGGGAAAAAGACGGCGTTACCCGCTACACCACAGAAATTATCGCCGACCAGATGCAAATGCTGGGTAGCCGCGAAGGTGGTGGCAATACCTATGAAGTAATGGATGAAGACCAGTCTGCGCCTTCTGCACCAAGGCAGTCCGCATCCAGCGAATCTTCAGCCCCGCGTCAGGCCCCTGCTGCCAAGCCTGCGGCTGGTGGTTCTGGCTTTGATGATTTCGAGGATGATATCCCGTTCTAAAGGGTGCCTGCCGCAGTTAAGTTTCTTAAGGTGTCTATCGACACACCAAAAAAGGCGCATTGAATATTCAACGTGCCTTTTTTCATGAATAAGCAGAAGGGGATATCTTGAGCCGCCGTTTTCTGACCGATACCAGTAACTCTGAAGACAGGCTTGCGCGCCTGATTGCCGAGCGCCTTGCCCCAAATGCCGACAAACAAAAGATCGATCAGCGCATCTGGGATTTGTTCGGCGAGGAGTGGTGTGTGATGTTCACCGACCTTTCCGGCTTTTCGCGCCGCGTGGCGGAGTTCGGCATTATCCATTTCCTGCAGACCATTTATGAATCAGAACGCCTGCTATTGCCGGTGATCGAATCACATGACGGCTTTGTGTTGAAAAGTGAAGGGGATTCACTGCTGGCTATTTTCCGCAATCCCTGTAAGGCGTTGCAGGGGGCGGTTGCCATGCAGCATGCCGTTGCCGAATACAATCAAACCCGGGTGGATGAAGAGAAAGTGTTGTTATGCGTGGGGTTGGGTCATGGCCAGATGTTACGCGTGGGCGATACCGATATCTTCGGAGCGGAGGTCAATGCCGCCAGCAAGCTGGGTGAGGATACTGCCAAGTCAGCGGATATCCTGATTACCGGGGCATTTAAAGCGGCATGCGGCGATAAGCTGGCATTCTCCTGCGAGCAATTGCCTACTGCTCCTGCAGGGACCGATTCCGCTTATCGAGTCGTTTATTTGAAATAAAGGCTAGCTTTGCATAGTGCTGCAATCAAAACACCCGTACCAAACAGCCTGTAATTCGCGATATTTTACGTTTAAGCACTTGATATTCCTTTCTTAATCCTCATGTGTAACCAGGCCCGTTCGGGTATAATTTCGTTTTTTAGGATCAGGGGAGTCAATATGCCTATCTATGATTACCAATGCACTAGTTGTGGTTTCAAAAAAGAAGTTATGCGTAAAATCAGCGAGCCGAATGTAACGGTTTGCCCGGAGTGCGCCAAAGAAACCTTTACCAAGCAGCTTTCTGCGCCTAGCTTTCAATTGAGTGGCACAGGCTGGTATGCCACCGACTTTAAGGGAAGTAAGCCCACTGGCGGTGATACAAAAAAGCCTGAAGAGGCAGCGCCTGCAGCCGCTGCTGCGTGCTCACCTGGCTGTGCCTGTCATTAAACTCACTGCCTATCTTAAGTTGCCAATGAGAAAATACTTCATTACCGGCCTGCTGGTGCTGGTACCGCTGTTCATTACCGTTTGGGTGATATCGACGCTGGTTAATATGATGGACCAGAGCCTGTTGCTATTGCCCGTCGAGTGGCGTCCAGAGGCGCAGCTGGGCCGTGCTATACCTGGCTTCGGCGTGGTGCTGACACTGCTCATCATTTTTAGCACCGGCCTCATTGCAACCAATATCTTTGGCCGGCAACTGCTGTTGTTATGGGAGGCCCTGCTCGCCCGTGTGCCGGTGGTCAAGTCCATCTATTCCAGCGTCAAGCAAGTGTCTGATACCCTGTTCTCCGATTCCGGCAACGCTTTCCGTAAGGCATTGCTGGTGCAGTTTCCGCGCGAAGGTGCCTGGACGATTGCCTTCCAGACCGGTACTCCGGGCGGCGATGTTGCGAACCATCTGCCTGGTGATTACGTCAGCGTATATGTGCCGACTACGCCTAACCCCACTGGCGGCTACTTCATCATGATGCACAGGGATGAAGTGATCGAACTGGACATGAGTGTGGATGAAGCACTCAAATATATTATTTCCATGGGTGTGGTTTCACCTGCGGATAAGCCAAAAATTAAAATGAACCTGTAAAACAATTCTTCTAACTCTCAATTCATAAGAAATCTGCATATGCGTACTCATTACTGTGGTCATCTGAACCGCGAACACATTGGTCAAACCGTCACTCTTTGTGGATGGGCGCATCGTCGTCGTGACCACGGCGGTGTTATTTTCATCGACTTGCGCGACCGTGAAGGCATGGCGCAAATCGTCATCGACCCGGATACCAAGGAAGCTTTTGCCATCGCAGAATCTGTGCGTAATGAATTCGTGCTGAAAATCGTCTGTAAAGTACGCGCCAGGCCTGAAGGCACAGTGAACGCTAACATCCCAACTGGTGAAGTCGAGATGCTGGCCTCTGAAATCGAGATTCTCAATGCATCGCTCACGCCGCCTTTCATGCTGGATGACGAAAACCTGACCGAGACAGTGCGCCTGCAACATCGCTACATCGACCTGCGTCGCCCGGCCATGCAGAAGAACCTGATGCTGCGTTACCGCGTGGCAAAAACCCTGCGCGATTACCTGGATACCAACGGCTTTATCGAAGTTGAAACACCGATGCTGACACGCAGCACGCCGGAAGGCGCACGCGATTACCTGGTGCCTAGCCGCGTACATGCTGGCCAGTTCTTCGCCTTGCCGCAGTCACCGCAATTGTTCAAACAACTGCTCATGGTGTCCGGTTTCGACCGTTACTTCCAGATTACCAAATGCTTCCGTGATGAAGATCTGCGCGCTGACCGCCAGCCGGAATTTACGCAAGTGGATATCGAGACTTCGTTCCTGAATGAAGAGCAGATCATGAACATTGTCGAAGAAATGATTCGCCAGATGTTTAAGAGCGTGCAAGGCATTGAGCTGCCAGCGCAGTTCCCGCGTATGCCGTTTGCTGAGGCGATGACCCGTTACGGTTCTGACAAGCCCGATATGCGCGTGACGCTCGAAATCACCGAACTTTCAGATGTGATGAAAGACGTAGACTTTAAGGTATTCGCCGGTGCTGCCAACATGGCCGGTGGCCGTGTCGCTGCCCTGCGCGTGCCTAACGGTGCGGCCATCAGCCGCTCCGAAATTGACGCCTATACCGAATTCGTCAAGATATACGGTGCCAAAGGCCTGGCTTACATCAAGATCAACGACATCACCAAACTCAACGAAGAAGGCCTGCAAAGCCCTATCGTCAAAAACATCCACGTTACCGCGTTGCAAGCTATCATTGATCGCACCGGCGCGCAAAACGGCGATATCGTATTCTTCGGCGCAGACAAAACCAAGGTGGTGAACGAAGCCCTGGGCGCATTGCGTCTCAAGGTCGGTCACGACAAGGGCCACGTTGATGGCCGTGCCTGGGCACCGCTGTGGGTGGTTGACTTCCCCATGTTTGAACACGACGAAGAAAACAATCGCTGGGCTGCACTGCATCACCCATTCACCGCGCCAAAAGACGGCCACGAAGACCTGCTCACCAGCAATCCGGGAGCTGCCCTCTCCAAGGCTTACGACATGGTGCTGAACGGCTGGGAAGTCGGCGGCGGTTCCGTACGTATCCACAAACAGGACGTGCAATCCAAGGTATTCGACGCCCTCAACATCAGCAAGGAAGAAGCGCAGGAGAAGTTCGGCTTCCTGCTCGAAGCCCTGCAATACGGCGCACCTCCGCACGGCGGCCTGGCATTTGGTCTGGATCGCCTCGTGACACTGATGGCTGGCGCTGAATCCATCCGGGACGTGATTGCATTCCCCAAGACGCAGCGCGCACAGTGTTTGTTGACTAACGCACCGAATGAAGTGGATGAGAAGCAGCTGCGTGAATTGCATATTCGTGTGCGGACACAGAATCCTGCCGCATAATTGTCAATGGTGAGTTTTGCCCAACGCTATGGATACGTCCCTTTGGAAAAAATTTTCCAAAGGGAACGCGTGGAGGAAGCGCTAAGAACACAACTTTGGAATGTATTAAAGATATCTACTTGGGATCTTTTTGATTCGAATAATGAAAGATATGACGAGAATAGTAAGAAAATAAATTCTTTACTAAATCGTCTTTGGTTCCACTACTTCAATAATGATCTGGATAATTTGCCGCATTTTAAGCATGGGCAAAATAATGCTTATACATACATTAAAAATTATTTCTTTTCGTGTAAATGGTTTGAAGTTTATGGTTTCTTAGAGTTCTTATCTCAAGATGCTTCTAACCTTCTTAATGCTGATGATCGAGTCTGGATAAATGAAACGCTGGAGCACCATAATGCTGCATATCGTTTTGTAGAGTGCTTAATTGTTGAAATTACAGATCAAAATGAAATTGAGTCGATCGAAAGTGCGCTTAATCATCCTCAGCTTCCAGTAAAGGCTCACCTCAAATCCGCGCTTGAAAAATTAAGTGATAAAGAGAAGCCGGATTACCGTAATTCGGTTAAAGAGTCTATATCGGCAGTTGAAGCTGCTTGCAGAGTTTTAGCTGATAGTAAATCTGCGACACTTGGAGATGCTTTAAAAAAGATTAAAAATCTCCATCCAGTAATGAAGCAAGCATTTGACAAGTTGTATGGGTATACGAGTGATGCATCTGGTGTGCGCCATTCACTAATTGATGAGGCAACAATTAGCTATGCTGATGCCAAATTTATGCTTGTAACCTGTTCGGCATTTGTATCATATCTAAATACAACTATTGCTAAGTAATGCTTATAAAGTCATTAATCCGTACTATCCCGCATTATCCCAAACCAGGCATCCAGTTCCGCGATATCACGACTTTGCTGAAAGACCCCGTTGGGTTTCGTATCGTCATTGATGAGCTGGCCAAGCAGTATTCAGGCAAGCAAATCGACAAGATTGCAGGGGTTGAAGCGCGTGGCTTTATCATCGGCTCGGCCTTGGCGTATAAGCTGGGTGTGGGCTTTGTGCCTATCCGCAAGCAGGGCAAGCTGCCTGCTGAGACAGTTGGTCATGATTATGAGCTGGAGTACGGTGCGGACCGTGTGGAAATCCATACCGATGCGATTACCAAGGGCGAGCAGGTGTTGCTGGTGGATGATTTGATAGCCACAGGCGGCACGGCAGAAGCGGCGGCTGCCCTGGTAGGCAAGCTGGGCGGGGCTGTGGTGGCATGTGCTTTTGTGATCGACCTGCCGGATTTGGGTGGCAGTGAACGTTTGCATCAGCAAGGCTACCAAGTGTATTCACTGTGCGAGTTTGAGGGCGAGTAGTTTTAGGTAGTGTGTGAGGCGCCCCTGAATGAGTAAAAGTCTGGTTGATTCCGCGTTTAAAAGCAGTTACTCTGGCCAGACTGGACAGAATTGAGGTGTCACATGAACGCAATATGGCAATTACAAGAAGCAAAAAACCACTTTAGCGAAGTCGTTGAAGAAGCTTTGACGCATGGCCCCCAGACTATTACCCGTCACGGTCGTGAGGCTGTAGTGGTGATGTCGGTAGAAGAATATCGGCGTATGGTCAAGCCCAAGCAAACATTGCTGGAGTGTTTACAGATACCCGCGGAGTATGCGGTGGAGTTGGACATCAGCCGTAGTCGCGATATGGGGCGGGATGTCGATTTGTGAAGTATTTGCTGGATACCTGCGTGCTTTCTGAGCTGACAAAACCGCAACCCGCTAAGGCGGTAATGGAGTGGCTGGACAAGCAGGAAGAATCTAGCCTGTTTTTATCTTCGCTTACGATAGGTGAGATCAACAAAGGCATAGAAAAGCTTGATGATAGTAAGCGTAAAGTTTTTTTGAAAAACTGGCTGGAGCATAGTGTTATAGCGCGTTTTAACGAAAGGGTCATAACCTTAGATACGCGGGTCGCAATGTACTGGGGCGAACTTCAGGCGAATTTAATCAGGGCTGGCAAGCCCATGCCTGTTGCGGATAGCCTGATTGCGGCAACGGCTTTATATCAAGGCTTTACGTTGGTAACTCGCAACACTCGAGATATGGAACCTAGCGGAGTGCTACTTTTTAATCCGTGGGATGAGCATGCCTGAGCAAACTTTTGAAGCAAACCCGTTAAATCAAGTATATAAACAGCCAGTTTCGGTGATGGTATTAATCCACACTACCGATCTTCAAGTTTTGCTGATAGAGCGTGCTGATAAAGCTGGATTCTGGCAATCGGTGACCGGTAGTGTGGAAGCGGAAGATGCCACACTACGTGATACGGCAGTGCGGGAAGTGCTGGAAGAGACCGGCCTGCAAGCCAATAACTACGCGCTTACTGACTGGCAGGTATCTCATGAGTATGAGATTTATGAGCACTGGCGTTACCGCTATGCACCAGGTGTCACACATAATACCGAGCATCTGTTTGGCTTGGAATTACCTGCACCGGTTGATGTCCAACTCGCTCCAGATGAGCATGTGCGCTACGAGTGGGTAGATTGGCGCGAGGCGGCCAGGCGTGTTTTTTCGTGGACGAATGTGGAGGCCTTGCGTAAGCTGGGCGAACGGCATCATTTAACATTGTAAAAACTCAATTTGCGTCGCCATACGGCGTTGCTCGCAAAAAATTACTCCTGACATAGCATATCTATGCGGCGTCGCAATTTTTCACTCGCGCCTTGTCTGGCTTAGCAACTTGAATTTTTAGAGGTACCCGTTTAAGGTATTTAATATGGTCGAAACTTTAGAAAACCCCATCATCAAATCAGCGCCGATCAAGTTCGAGCGATTTCAGGCTACGCAAGAGGCTGAGCTGCAGGCACGCATTATTGCGGCCAAGGAGAAACTCGGTAAAAAGCTGGTGATACTGGGCCATCATTACCAGCAGGAGAGCGTGTATCGCCACGCTGATTACACGGGCGATTCGCTCAAGCTCTCACGTTTTGCGGCAGAGACGGATGCGCAATATATCGTGTTCCTGGGCGTGCATTTCATGGCGGAAGTAGCGGACATCCTGTCGCGCCCTGAACAGATTGCGATATTGCCTGACTTGTCAGCAGGCTGTTCCATGGCCGACATGGCCAACCTGGCCAAGGTGGAGCGTTCGCGCCGCGAGTTGTCCAAGGTGCTGGATTTTGATGCGACCATTACGCCGATTACCTATATCAACTCTGCTGCTGACCTGAAAGCTTTTTGCGGCGAGCATGGCGGCATCGTGTGTACTTCCACTAACGCCACCAAGATTATTGAGTGGGGTTTCAAGCAACGCGAAAAAGTACTTTTTTTCCCTGACCAGAATCTGGGTCGCTGGAGTGGGTACAAAATGGGTATCCCGCTGGAGCAGATGCCGGTGTGGGACCCAGACCAGCCTATGGGCGGCCTGACTGAAGAGCAGATCAAGAATGCCAAGATTCTGCTGTGGAAAGGCCATTGTGCGGTGCACCAGATGTTCCGTGAGCAGAACATCATTAATTTCCGTCGCGAACATCCGGAGGGTTTGGTGATTTCACACCCGGAAGCGCCGTTTGAAGTTTGTGTGCAGTCTGACTATGTCGGCTCTACTGAATACATTCTTAAAACCGTGAGCGATGCTCCTGCTGGCACACGCTGGCTGGTGGGCACTGAGTTGAACCTGGTGAACCGTCTGGCTGAGCAGATGAAGCCGCAAGGCAAGGCCGTGCAGTTCATGTCGCATGTGGTGTGCGAGTGTTCCACCATGGCACGCATTGATCCGCAGCATTTAGCTTGGACACTGGAGAACCTTGTTGCAGGTAATGTGGTCAATCAGATCAAGGTGCCTGAAGCCGAAGCCAGGTTAGCCAAATTGACGCTGGAGCGCATGCTGGAAGCGTCTTGAGTTTTTCTTTATATAGTCTTTGACCAAATAGCGCGAGCAAGCGCTAACAGCGTACTTGTTTCTAAACATTGGAATCATTAAGTGTTGAGCGAGGCAGATGTAGTGCGAGGCGCACGGAGCGCAAAACCCGAGACAGTACAAATAGTACGGCGAGGGTATGAGCACCGCGCAACGCGGCAATGAGCTGCCGCAGCCAACAATTAAGGATTCCAGAAGCGGATGAACAGAACCCTACGCATTGCTACCTACAACATCCACAAAGGCCTCAGCAGTTTTAACGCAAGGCTGGTGCTGGACGAACAGCGCGAGTTGATTCGTTATTTACATGCCGATATCGTGTTTCTGCAAGAAGTACGCGGGGCGCATAGCCGGCACAGTTCTTTATTCACTGGCGGCCAGTATGAGTTTCTGGCTGACAGCATCTGGTCCGATTTCGCCTATGGCAAAAATGCCGTGCGTGCAGATGGCCACCATGGCAATGCCATCCTTTCAAAATACCCGATAGCCACTTGGGAGAACGAAGATATCTCTGCCCACGCCACAGAGCAGCGCGGCCTGTTGCACTGCGAGATTGCCATTCCAGGCTGGGATCAGAACCTGCATTGCATCTGCGTGCATCTCGGGCTGTTTGCGCGCTGGCGGCATCAGCAACTGGCCTCACTGCGAGCGCGTATCCATAAAATGGTGCCCGCCCATGCCCCCTTGATCATTGCCGGCGACTTTAACGATTGGCGGCAAAAGGTGGGAAGCACCCTGGCTGGGGAACTCAATCTTAAAGAGGTGTTTGAGCATACGCATGGCAAACCCGCCCGCAGCTTTCCCTCCATCATGCCTTTGTTCCGCTTGGATCGCATCTATACCCGCGGTTTTCATGTGCAGCACAGCCAGGTGCATGGCGGCTTGCGCTTTGGTAACGCCTCCGACCATGCCGCACTTTCGGCGGTGATGGTCAGGGATATGCCTGCATGAGTCACTACATTGATGGCAACAAGATCACGCTATTACGTAACGGCGCCGAGTACTTCCCGGCGCTGGAAGCAGCCATCAATGCAGCGCAATATGAAGTGCACGTGCAGACCTATATTTACGAAGCCGATGAGACTGGCATCCGCATCGGCAATGCCCTGAAAAATGCTGCCAGGCGCGGTGTCATCGTCAGCCTGCTGCTGGATGGTTTCGGCAGCAAGGATTTATCCAAATCCTATGTTCAAGAGCTGGAAGAAGGCGGCGTTACCGTCCTTTTTTTTCGCCCCAAGATATCGCCATGGACGTTCAAGCGTAATCGCTTGCGGCGCTTGCATCGCAAAATCGCAGTAGTAGATGGCGCTACCGCATTTGTTGGCGGCATCAATATTATTGATGACATGAATGTGCCGGGCGATAACGGCCCCCGCATTGATTACGCGGTACAGGTTGAAGGTGCGCTGGTGGTGCATATTCTGGTGAGCGTGCGTAATCTGTGGCGGCGTATTTCATGGGCACATTTGAATCCCGTACAATCAACCTGGCTGCCCAAGCCAAATCCGCCAGATACCAGCACGTATATGCGCGCTATGTTCGTGGTGCGCGATAACGTGCTGCACCGGCGGGATATCGAGCGTGCCTACATGAAGCTGATCGTCAGGGCTCATTCGGAAATCATCATAGCCAGCGCCTACTTCGTGCCCGGCAGAAGGTTCCGGCAGGCATTGCTGCATGCGGCCGGGCGTGGGGTGAAAGTCCGCTTGCTACTGCAAGGCCGCATGGAAAACATGCTGATGATTGCAACGCATGCTTTTTACAGCGACTTTTTGCGCCACGGCATTGAGATATACGAATACAAAAAAAGCTTTATGCACAGCAAAGTCGCCGTGGTCGATAACCAGTGGTCGACAGTAGGCTCTTCCAATATGGATCCATTCAGCTTGCTGTTAGCGCGCGAGGCCAATGTGTTCGTGAACGACAAAGACTTTTCCGCCCTATTGAGGTTGGATCTGGAAAAGGCAATCGCAGAAGGTGCAGTGCAGATTGCGCCAGAAGAGTGGCAGCACGGCCATGTGGTCAAAAGAACCGTATCCTGGCTGGTGTTCGGCGTGGTGCGGTTTATTCTAGGGGTGATAGGCTATCCCAACCGGCACTGAGCTGGCCATGTGTTTGCCGTCTGAGAGGCAAAACTTTATAATTCTTCACGCAGGTCAGGCTATTCGTGAGAGTGGCTCAAGCCTGCATCGCCGGTGTAGCTCAGTTGGTAGAGCAGCGCATTCGTAATGCGAAGGTCACCAGTTCGATTCCGGTCATCGGCACCATATGAGCAAGCACACAAGAGCTATTCTGGCGGCGCCTACTAAACTGTTCTAAAGTAAACAGGCTACCTACTAATCCAGCTTTTCTTTGACAGAAATAGCCCCTCTGATTTCACCCACTTTATAACCTACAGCTAAATCATTTGGATAGAGCTGTTTAAGTAAAGCTTGCACATTAGGCTTGATGTCATCAGCCCCACCATGGCATTGCAGACACATGGGTTGCGTAGGGATCGCTTTCATATATCGAAACCAACGGCCATCTTTTTCATTGGTGATTGCATTTACCTCCATTTCGGAAGCAGGTTTTCCTGATGCCACAGCTTGATCAAACTTCTTGAGTTGCGTGGTTTCCCAATCATCAGCAACGCCAATATTTCCATTACGTGGCCTTAACGATACTCGCTTAACCAGGCGCGTATCATTTGAGTATTGAGCTGACATCGCCGGTGCAATATCTTTACATACGCTTAATGCCGACTCTGTGCCTGAAGATTCAAGTTGTTGTTTTAAAGTCCCACCGAGTTTTTGTACAAACTCACCAGATAACTTTTTCGCATTGTTAAGCATGTTTTGCTCAGGGCCAGTCACTGGCATATCGGCATAAGCTATGGAATAAAACCCTGTAAGCAGTAACGAAACTAATGTGCACTTTCTCATGATGTTTCCTCAATAGTTAAATTAATTAGATGACGTCTGCCGTGCCCAAATGCCGTCTTACTTGTAGCTTAGGCATGCAGTTTCATTGGTTCGAATTTTTTCCACTGCTTGAGAATTACTTTGTCTCTATGCTTGGGTGAGGCGAGATATTCGCGCATGAAATTTATGCCATGCCCCAGGTCGGGCTGTTCGTTTTCTAACTCTTGTAACAAGTGTTCAGCAACGGTCGCGTCATTTAGCCAGCCCAGCTCATCCTGCAATTTCTCTAGTGCTTTCACGTAAGGTTTTAACTGTTTTGCTGGATACAGTGACTGAAAAAACTCGGTGGCATAACGCAGTTTTTTTGCGGCTATGCGAGTTTGGTGACGTTGTTTCGGGCTTGCATCATGTAATTTTTTGCCATGTTTGTGCAGGCGCTCTTGGAGGTGTAGCAATATGTTGTGGCTGAATTTTGTCAGGCGGGTTGCCAACTTTTTCTGCGCCTGTGGTGTAGCCGTTTCGCGCCAGTTATTGCCGAGCACCCAGCGCATGAAACTCAGAATAAATCGGGTATAGCGTTGAGAGTTGATGCAGGCCGATACGGTTTCATGCTTTTGTTGGGCCTTGGCAATCGCTGCCAGCTTGATATCTTCGACGAATGTATGGCCTGGAAGCACCCCTGCGAAACTGCTTAGTGTTGAGTAGGCCATTACATCCCAGTCACGCGCTGTACCTAGTTCTGTGGCCAGCCAGTCCAGCTCTTGTTGAAGTGCTTCGGGCAACTGTATCACACCCCTGAACAAGGAGAGCGCTGAGCGCAGGCGGCGCAGCCCGACGCGCATCTGGTGCAGGCTTTCAACATCCTGCTCATGGGCAACGCTGTTAGCATTGCCCTGAATCTGCGCCATGCAGTTAATGGCGATAGCCTGGAAAGCCTGTTCGATAGTCATACCCTTGGTCAGCTTTAACGACTCTGCCTTGACCGCCTCGCTTGGTTGCGGGGCATATAGCGCGTAGCCGCGCTCTGCTTTGCTCTGGTTGCCGATATGCATAGCGATATCCTGTTGCAGTGCGAGGGCGAGGTCGAATAGTTGTAAGGCGTCACCTGATTTCAGCTCCAGCTCTATCTCGCTGATGGGTGTTTTTTTGTCACCGTACTCAATATTGCCCTGATCCAATACCAGCTCGACTTCATCGCCGTGCGGCAAATGTAGCTCCCATACCGTACGTTTAACCTTGGTAGTGAAAATGCGCAGTAGATGATCTTCAACGATAGGGGAGTGCAATACCTGGCCCCATTCCGTGGTGTGATCGACCTGTTCGCGTAGCACTGCCAGGTCGGGCTTGGG
>JBAZTJ010000010.1:0-34309 GCA_041662005.1 Candidatus Methylopumilus sp. | reverse complement strand
GCCAAAGTACGCCGGCCTCTTCAAACAGGCACAAGAACTGACCAACATAGACTGGCGGTTGCTTGCGGCTATCAGTTACCAGGAGTCACACTGGGATAGATTGAACACCTCGCCCACCAATGTGCGCGGGATGATGATGCTGACAGAACAAACAGCCGACAGGTTGGGGGTTACTGACCGTTTGGATGCCAAGCAAAGTATCATGGCTGGAGCCCGCTACACGGTCATATTGAAGGACATTATCCCTAAGCGTGTACCAGAACCTGACAGGACATGGATGGCGCTTGCCGCCTATAACATAGGCTATGCACATCTGGAAGACGCAAGGGTATTGGCAGCACGCCTAAAACTCAACCCGGACAGTTGGGCTGACCTGAAAAAAACCCTGCCACTGCTGAACAAGGCTGAGTACTACACCACACTGAAATACGGCTATGCAAGCGGGGGGGCGCCAGTGATTTTTGTGGAGTCTATCCGCACCTACCATAAGATATTGGAGAAATACTTGCCACAACACCTACCGCTACTGCCAAGTTTTGATATTGCCAGCCTGGCACAGGGTAAGCAGCCCATCCCGCAATAGCGAGTTCAGGCTACGCGCTAAGCAGCGCTTTACCGCCCATATAGGGCACCAGCACATCTGGCACCGTCACACTGCCATCGGCATTCTGGTAGTTCTCCAACACCGCCACCAGCGTGCGCCCCACTGCCAGCCCGGAGCCATTTAGCGTATGCACCAACTCCGGCTTGCCATTCTCATTGCGGAAACGCGCTTGCAGACGACGTGCCTGAAAAGCCTCACAATTGGATACAGATGAAATCTCACGGTAAGTATTCTGTGCAGGCAACCAAACTTCCAGGTCATAAGTTTTGGCTGCGCCAAACCCCATATCGCCGGTGCATAGCGCAACCACACGATACGGCAAGCCTAAAGCCTTCAATATATGTTCAGCATGACCGACCATTTCTTCCAGGGCTTCATAGCTTTTCTCCGGATGAACGATCTGCACCATCTCCACCTTATCAAACTGGTGCTGGCGTATCATGCCGCGCGTATCGCGGCCATAAGAGCCAGCCTCAGAGCGGAAGCAAGGGGTGTGGGCTGTGAGCTTGATTGGTAAATCATCCAAGGCCACAATTTCGTCACGCACGGTGTTCGTCAGGGTAACTTCTGATGTCGGGATCAAATACAGCTTGCTGTCGTTATGCGCCAGAGAGAACAGATCTTCTTCAAACTTCGGCAACTGGCCTGTACCTATTAATGTTTCCGCATTCACCATATACGGTGTATAGCATTCAGTGTAGCCATGCTGTTCAGTCTGCGTATTGAGCATGAATTGCGCTAAAGCACGATGCAGGCGGGCAATCTGCCCACGCATCAAGGTAAACCGAGCACCGGCAAGCTTGGCACCAGTGTCAAAATCCAGGCCCAAAGGTGTACCAACATCCGTGTGATCCTTGATCGCAAAATCAAAACTACGGGGTGTGCCGACTTTACGCACTTCAACGTTATCTTCTTCCGACTTGCCAACCGGCACGCTGCTATGCGGCAAGTTAGGTACATTAAGCAGCAGGTTTTGTAATTCAGTTTGCAGCTCCGTCAGGCGAGTTTCATCTGCCTTTAACTGGTCGCCTAATCCGGCTACTTCAGCCAGTATTGCACTCACATCTTCACCTTTGGACTTAGCAATGCCTATCTGCTTGGAGCTGGCGTTGCGCTTGGCCTGTAGCTCTTGCGTGCGTGTCTGCACGGTTTTACGCTCCTGTTCCAGGGCGCTGAATTTTGCGGTATCGAATTCAAACTTGCGAGAGGCCAGTCGGGCCACCACGGTATCTAGGTCATTACGTAAAGCGAGTATGTCTAACATGTGTTTTCCTGATTATTTTTTACTTTTTGCTTTAGCATCCAGCTCACGCAGATGTGCCAGCTTCTCGCTAATTTTACCTTCTAAGCCGCGTGGTGTGGGCGTATAAAATTGCACACTCGGCATGTCATCCGGCATATAGCTCTCCCCAGCCGCATAGGCGTCTGGTTCATTGTGGGCGTAACGGTATTCCTTGCCATAATCCAGTGCCTTCATAAGCTTGGTTGGTGCATTGCGCAAATGTAGCGGCACCGGGCGCGATTTATCATCGCCGACAAAAGCCTTACACTGGTTGTAGGCGTTATAAGCCGCATTACTCTTGGCCGCCACTGCCAGGTAAATCACCGCATTAGATAGCGCCAGCTCCCCCTCCGGCGAGCCCAGGCGCTCATAAATCTGGCAGGCTTCCAGCGCCAAGGTCTGTGCACGCGGGTCTGCGAGGCCAATATCTTCTATGGCCATACGGATGATGCGACGACCCAGATATAAAGGATCCGCGCCACCATCGAGCATACGCAGGAACCAATACAAGGCAGCATCCGGGTTGGAACCGCGCACCGATTTGTGTAGGGCCGAAATCTGATCGTAAAACGCCTCGCCGCCTTTATCAAAACGGCGCATTTTACTCGCCATGGTGGATTGCAGAAAGTCGGCATCGATCTCTTTGACATCTGCAGCTTGCGCGGCGTTAAACAAGCCTTCTACAAAATTCAGCAAGCGACGCGCATCCCCATCGGCATACGCCAGTACCTGCTCGCGCACTTCTGGCGTCAAGGTGATATCTGCCGCCATCGCCTGTTGCGCCCTATCCAGCAACAGGCCTAACTCGGCTTCGGATAATGCGCTCAGCACGAACACCTGCGCCCGACTTAACAAGGCACTATTAACTTCAAAGGATGGATTCTCCGTCGTCGCACCGATAAAGGTGATCAGGCCACTTTCGACAAAAGGCAAGAATGCATCCTGCTGACCTTTGTTAAAACGATGAACCTCATCCACAAACATGATAGTACGGCGCGCAGACTGCTGTAGCGTGTACTCGGCACGCTCTATCGCATCCCGGATATCCTTGATACCGGATAACACGGCAGAGATCGGGATAAACTCGGCATCGGCAGCATTGGCGATAAGCCTGGCCAGGGTCGTCTTGCCCACCCCAGGCGGGCCCCACAGAATCATGGAAGGTAGCTTGCCTGAATTGAAAGCCAGGCGCAGCGGCTTGCCTTCGCCCAGCAGATGTGACTGCCCGACCACTTCATCCAGCGTCGTTGGCCGCAGCCTCTCGGCCAATGGTGCTTGCGGGCTTACTTTGTCAAACAAACTGTTCAATGCAGCATCTCTTTTGTTGTATCAAGCGCAATGGCCGGCACATCGATAGCCGCTGGCGGAAGCCCTGCCTGATGCCGCTCCCAGGCCATCAAATAGGCGCGTTCTATATGCCGTACTGTTAGCTCGGAATTAAATAAAGGGGCAGTATAACGCTTGGCCTTCAATTTTTCTCGCATGGCAATACGGACTTCGTCATTGGTCGCGTAGTCAATTGCCAGCTTTTCATATTCTGCCCGCGTAGTCGTTATCAGCTCGGGCATTTCCAGGGCACTGAGAATAGAGGCTGCAACTCTGGATGAAGACACCTCACCGACACAAGTCAATACTGGCAAGCCCTGCCAGACTGCTTCCACAGCAGTGGTGTGGGCATTACACCAACAGGTATCCAGGAACAAATCTGCTAATTGATATCTCTGCAAGTGTTCCTGCATTGGCAGTTTGCAGGCGAATATCAAACGATCTGCGGTAACGCCCAGTTTTTGTGCTTCTGCAACCAAGTACTCTTTGGCCTCTGACGCATGCGCAATCAGCCAGAGCACACTATCAGGCACTGACTTTAATATGCCCATCCATACACTAAAAATTGCAGGATCTATTTTAAAGTTGCCATTAAACACACAGAACACAATCGCATGCTCCGGCAAACCCATGCTGCTTCTAGTCAGGCTTGTAGGCTGGTTGCTGATATCGGTATCGTACACATACAAACAATCAGGTAACCTGATGAGGCTCTCCTGCCAATCACCTAATGCATGGTCTGGAACCACCACATGATCTGCCAAGGCATAATCCATATATTCAGCGCCTAATGTGTGTACAAACCCCAGGTAAGACAACTGCAAAGGTGCAGGTCGCAAAGCAAATACTTCAGGGCGAGCATAGGTAGTATAGCCTGCGAGATCAATTAAAATATCAATCTGGTCACGATAAATCAGGTCAGCCAACTCAACTACGCCCATAGACTCAACGTCCCGGAACTTATCACAATAAGACTGAATTTTCTCCCGATAATGGTCGTCAATTGCCGAGCCAAATGTGGCATACGCATATATTTCAATCGTTTGATGATTATGGTATTCAAAAATTTTCTTTGATAGCACAGCGGTAGGATGCTGGCGATAATCAGGCGACATATAACCAACACGGATACGCTTAGATGAAGGCCTGCTGAAATGATAAGGTGGACAAGCTTTTAGCCAGGCAAAATCCTGCACCACCTCAGAAACACCCTGCATTAAGATCTTGCGTATTGGCGCTGACAGCTCTAGTGACAGCATATGGAATGCGAATGTATAGTTACGAATCACATCGTAAATAGTGTCAGGGCTAAGGATAGCCTCTTTCAAAGCCTCAATACAGCCCTGGCGTTGCTCCCAAAAGCATACCTGTTGCTGCTCGAACATCGCTTCAAAATAAATGATGCGCGGGTTGAGCTCTACACTAAAAGGCTGCGGGAGAAGTTTATACTGTGGCATCAACTCAGCAATGATGGCGGGATTGCCAATTTGCGCATTCGCCAGCCATAGCTTGGCAGTATCAAACTGCTTGGTGGCTGCCATAATCAATCCTTTTGCAAACTGCAGATAGGCATTGTATGGCGCTTGCATCAAACCCTGATTACATATAGCTAAAGCCTGCGAGTATTTAAAATTACCAATATAGGCATAGGTGAGATTGTGAATGATTTCCAGCGAGTCCGGATATCGCTTGTAAGCCTCTAGATTACTTGCCAGCCACGCACTTTTTTGACTCATGACCTTGAACAAAATACCGCGATTTTGCCAAGCCATAAGACAGTCTGGATCATGCTCAAGTGCTACATCATAAAGATCAAGCGCCTCTTGAAACTGTCCTAATCTCTCAAACGAGCTTGCTAGATTTGCAATAACCTGAGGGCTCTTGGGTTGAAGTTCAAAAGCTTTCTGCATCATCTGATTAGATAACTCAGACTTTTCCAGCAACTGATAACACAGCGCGCAAGCATTGATGATGTTTACATTGGAGGGATCAAGCCCATGAGCCTCTAACAGACTACCGACCGCAGGCAGCAGCTTACCCTGCGACTGCTGAGTTACCCCCAACAAGAACCATAGCTGGGCATTCTGGGAATGCCAATGTAAAAAATAGACAGCCTGCTGCTCAGCTTCTGCAAACTCAGCAACATCAATCCGTTTTACAATACTCTCTAATACGTCACTCAAGTTACTTGACATCGCCATGGCAAAACCAACCCTTACTCCCTATTCAAACCTATCAAACCCAGTCCACATTCTCGCACCTTTTCATCACACCAGAGGCGGTGATTGGAACATGATCGATGTGTATCGCCATGTATCCTCACTCAATCAATATGTAATTCATCTATGGAGCCCACAAGAGCCCACCGCCGCATATAAGACCCACGCTAACATAGAGAGGATATCCGCCTACTCTGGGAAATTCCCACAAGGCGGAACCTTGATCATAGGTGGCTGTACCACAGAAATCGGGCAGTGGTTTGATCATGTAAATTTTGACCAAATAATATTGATCCACAATGAGTACAATCCAGGATTATTGTATAACTACATGCACCGTTTACGCTTTGTCGATAGGTCAAAAATTGAGGTGCGCGTTGTTGGTCAATTCGTTCAAAAAGCACTCGGCATACCCAGCAAAATCCAGCCGCACTACCCCAATAGCCCAAGGTTTTCAAAACTACGGGATATCGACCGGAGCTTGGACGCATCTCATGAACAGAATACGCCTTTCACCATTGGCAAATGTAGCCGAGATATACTTCACAAACACCATTTCAGAGATCCAGTACTTTACAAAAGACTGCGAGACGCTGGATGCAACATCAGATTACTAGGTGCCACATGCCTGAGCCCATGGCTGGGAAATGAAACTGGTATAGAACTACTTGCAGAGCAACCCCATAGCCAGCTTGCAGAATACCTGAGCAGCATAGACTGTTTTTTTTATCGAACTTGTATTAGCTATAAAGAGGCTTTTGGCACAGTAGTACTAGAAGCTATGCTGGCTGGGCTACCAGTGGTTTGTAGCCGCCAAGGTGGTTATACAGACCTGATTCAACATGGTGAGAACGGATTTTTATTTGACACCGATGAAGAAGCCTACAGCTTCATCCTGCAACTAAAAACAAAACCTGAGTTAGTTAAAAATATCAGCTTTCAAGCCAGAAAGACCATTAACTGTGAGCTTTTGTGTTATCTATAACCTTGCCAAAAGCAAGGCCACAGATTGCATATTCTCTATGGAGGAGAGCTAGATGCCGCAGGAATGACTGGCGCATTGAAGTTTGCGCTACCGCCACCAATTGAACCACCCTCTATAGAATAGTTAATAGCAGCTTGTTGTGCAGTTGGCCCCTTCAAAGCACCTGTTGCAGTTAATACACAATTACTGTAGCAATTGAAACCAAATCCATTTGATCCGCTGTTAAGCGTCATATTTAGTGCGGCATTAGCAGTATTCAGGTTTCCTGATCCAGAAAACTGTACGAAATCAGTGACTGGTCCACTACCTCCGTTATAAGTACCCGCAACAGCTATTGAACTGCTGATATTGCCTGTGCCAAAAAACACTGTGAAACGACTGAATTTCGTAGAGCCATCATCAATTAGCTTAAGTGAATCATAATAGCTCGCTGCACTGCCTATATTGGTCGAGTCATCAACAAGAATATACTGTCCGATTGCATTGGCAGCTGCATAAGTTTGTATTGCGGCCAACGTATCTGCGCTAGAACTAAAGGCTAATGGAGTTCCGTCATTAGTGTACTGTTCGTTAACAGTAAAAATTGTATTATCTTGTCTTTGTTTATCTTGTTGATTTTGAGTTGACTTAGTATTGTCAGGTCCCTGAGCCGTAACGCCGCCCAAATTATCGGTTCGTTGAGGTGAGCCATTTCCGTTGACCTCTCCACTCTGGCCTTTGTAAAGCACCATATCGCCCTGGTCGTTTTTAACATAAAGAGCGCCATTCACTGTACTCAGATAGAGCTGTTGTCCATTCTGACGATATACAGCGATATACTCAGTCCCGCGAATGCCAATAGTTGCTACTGGTGTGCTTAATTTATAATTTGGACGATTTACATGGCCGATCGCCCCAGTAATTGCACGCAAACCACCTTCTACCAGCCGGAAAAAACTTTTCTCACTTCCATCAGTTTTTCCGCTGTAGTTATAGTCCTCAATCTTGAACTGTGTTTGCGGTTGAAACGACATATAGCCGCCATCAGTGAACTTAACCTGCACTCGCCCATCGGTTGTCTGGATAGTATCACCAGCATTCACCTCACTACCTTTGGTTAGGGGTCTGGCACGACCATCGCTACCAATTGCCGTGACTCCGCCTATTGAAAACTCAACTCGGCCTGCAGCTGCCCATAACGTCGTTGGAAATGCTGCGGATACCATCAAAGCAATGCATGCCTGACGGTTTAAATTGAAGAGGTTATTTACGTTCATCTGAATATTCCTTATGTTCTGTGAATAGTTAACCAGCTTTTATGTCTTGAGCTTTTAATGCGTAAACCCCAAGACTTACCAATTAAAATCCTTACGGATATTCACGGACAAAATAGTACGATCAAAATCGAGAAGTGATACGTTTGAATCGTTAGTGATGTAGCTTAGCTGCGGCTTGATCGTCCAGTTTATTAACGGAACATACCTGAAACCAATGGTAAAATCATATTGGTTATCGCGTCTATCGCCAGAGAATCCGCCTATTGGACCATCATATCTACGTTTTTCATAGCCAGTGCCTGCATAGGCAACCCACTTGTAATTCAATGCAACCTGTCCACTGAGACGAGCACCATAGATATTATTATCGAGGTTTGAGTCATCCGCATTTTCTTTGCCGGTGTAGGCATTGAGGAAAATGACAGGTGACTTGTCCCCGGCGAAGGCATGACCCCACCCACCGCCGATAATGGCTCGATTAGCATCTCGCGTAGGATTATCCGGGTAAGTTAAATGCGCAAAATTAGCGAAAATGCTGACTTGATTTTTATCATCAACATCTCTTAACCATTGTGCATTCACGCCATTGGAACGTCTGAATGTGTCACTGTTAACATCAAATGAGTTGCCTTGATAAGCAACGGAGAAAGTATCTATGAATCTTTTGTAACTCAAGCCAAGATTGTAATCTATGGACGAAGTATCAAACTGGTCATTGGACCAGTTGAATTTGTTTGTGCCGCCAACCGCACCATACAGAGACAGTCCTTTTGTCAACACGGGCGTTCTGAATGAAATACCGCCTGCAGCTGACATGAAGTTGCTAGACTGCTCTCTTGAGGCTTTATTCAAGGAAAACGGTATTAAGCCCAACCCAGGAAAAGTCACATTCACAGTCGAGTTTGATGTAGCACTATTGATATTGCTATCGTGACCAATTCCGGCATCCAAGTAAGCTCCGAATACAGTGCGCTCACCGGTTGCTTTATCAATAGCCTGTAAATTACCTTCGATTAACTTGGAGTACTCTTTGTTAGTATCCTGTTGCTGAATGCTTTTAAATTCAGCTTTGGCATTTTCTGTCTCACCCGCTTGGTAGTATGCCTTACCAATGATGGCCCTTGCCTCCAGATTGTTTGGCTGCAATGCCAACACGCGCTCAAGCGCAAATATACCGCGGCTTGTTTGCCCACTTTCAACCCCAGCCATACCAAGCAAAAAGTCAAACTCAGCATCCCCAGAACGTTCATCTTCAAGAGGCTCCAGCAAAGCATAGGCAGTCTTGTAATCTTGATTTTTGATGAGTCTCGCAGCTTGAATTAGCACATCATCTGCAGCTTGTGACAACGTAGAGATTATCAACAATACTAAAGTTAAAATCCCACGCATGTTAGCTTGTAACATAAAAACCATCCTCTTATAATTTACTGCTTAATATACATTAATTATTACTTTCCTTACGTGGTATGACATATGTTTTGTAGCGTTTATCCAGCTAAATCACTCGCTGGACGTCAATTTTCTCAGTGGGCAACCCTTGCTGATATCTTTGCCATACGACCTGATAAGAATGCTCAATATGTCGCACGGTCAACTCCGTATTAAATAAAGGCGCGGTAAATCGTTTTGCTTTCAATTTCTCACGCATGGAGTTAAATACTTGATGGTTTTGCGCATACCAAATTACCAGCTTTTCATATTCGTCTAGATTCTTGGTAATTAACTCTGGCATTTCCAGCGCATTTAGTAATGAAGCTGCCAATCGGGCGGATGGCACTTCACCCATACAAGTAATCACGGGCAAGCCCTGCCAAAGCGCATCGATGGCAGTAGTGTGGGCATTGTGCCACAGGGTATCCAGAAACAAATCTGCTACTTGGTAGCGCTTTATATGCTCTGTGTAAGATGTAAATGGTGCAAAAATTAGTCGCTCCCCGTCAACGCCTTCATTAATGAGGAGCTTCAAGAGTGAATTTTGTGTTGCCGGATGAGTAGCTACCAACCACAGGATGCTATTTGGTATGGCTTTCAGCAATTTTATCCAGGAATTGAAAATGACTGGATCGATTTTATAGTTCGCGTTGAAACAGCAAAGAACAAAGGATTGTTCTGGCAAATTGAAATCATGCTTATTTAGCACGATTGGCTGATTACAGATTGTATAGTCAAAGGGAATATTGGCATCTGGTAAGCGTATTAATTGTTCACCCCATTCATCATCAGATCCTTTAGGGGCAATGACAGAGTCGGTAATTAAATAGTCAATAAAGGGAGCATTCAGAGTTCCCGGGAATCCTAAATATGCTATTTGAATGGGAGCCGGCCGCAACGCTAGCACCTCAGTTTTGGCATATCCGGTGTATCCAGCAAGATCCACCAGTATATCAATGCCATCTCCATAAATCTGGTTTGCTATGGCAACAAAATCTTTCTCACTGACATCAATAAAAAAGTCACACGAGGTGGAAATCACTTTATAACTTTCATCATTTTTATCTTGAGGTATGACTAATGAGTAACAATAAATCTCATACTTATCCCTATCATGAAGTCCATAGATTAAGCGAGTTAAAATGCCTACCGGATGCCTGCGAAAATCTGGTGATATATAGCCAATACGAAGTTTAGACTTGGCCATGGGCTTATGTTGATAGGCCATCATATTTTTGAGCCAAGCAACTTCTACATATTCTTCTGCTATTTTTCCAGCCAGCAGTTTTCTGTTGTGGGCAAAAATAGGCAATGAGGTTGCATGGATAGCTACGTCCACTAAAACATGTGGTTCGACGACATCGCTATTTTTCAATAAAAAATCTGATATAAAGTTGATATAGAAATCGCGGTCATGCCAATCGCAGCGCTTTTGTTGATGACTTGCCATATTCAGATATATTTGCTCTGGCACGATTAGCAATTCCGCATCCATCGCTTTATTTTTCTCTATATATTCATATATATGCGGGTAATAATCTTTCACTATTTCCGGCCTCATTAATCTGGCCTGAGCTAAGTAATGACGCGAGAAATCGAAATCATGGGTATATGCGAGAACCAACCCATATTTAAAAGTTAACGCCACATTATCAGGGGCAATCGCAAGTCCCTGCTTACATATCGCTTTTGCGGGTTCAAACTCAAAGAGTTGTATATGGGCTTCGGCCAGATTGATATAAAAGTCTATATCCTTTACCCATGATATAAGAGCCTTCTGACAGTAATTTTTTGCCAAAGCAGCTTGACCATTTTTCACTAGCAGAAATGACAAATTAAGTAAGGCAGATCGATCAGAATCATCTATTGCGAGTGCTTCAGAATAAAAAGTGATTGCCTGGGTGTAATCGCCCAATTGTTGATAGGCAATTGCCAAAGTAGAAAGTGATTTTGGATTATCTTTTTTTATTGCAAGCGCTGCTTTTGCGGAATCAAGTGCTTGCGGAAGTAATTTCATTTTTGAGTAAATGCTGGCTTTTGCATACCACGCATCGACGTTATAGGAGTCAAGTTCAACTACATGGCTAAATGCACCAAGTGCCTCCTCATATCTATTTTGTGCGTCTAATGAAGCACCGAGATAAAACATGATTTTTGATACTGCATTGCCCTTGCTTCCTAAAAAATCGTTACCTAAAGAGTCGAGCAGAAATATGCATGCTTTTTCTGATGCAATAAAATCTGCTGACTGAAGGTTTTTTTCAATTTGCAGAAGGGTACTAGCAATATCGTCGGCTGAAAGTGTAGAGTTGCTCATAAAGCTATAATAACTGGCTAATTGACTAGAAAATACAAAAATGCAGCATATCATAGCGCCGTTTAACGAGTTTGCAGCCAATGCCTGGCATGAAGATATATGGCATGCGTTTCGTCTCGCCAACCGCTGCAAAAATCATCAGCTCACATACCAATTATGGAGCCATGAACCTTTATCTACCGCTTCTTTATCCAAATTAAAAGCCGAAAATTTATCGATTAATTTAGATATTCAGCATATACAGCCTTACCGTGGGATTGTGCCGAGCGATGGTAACTTATGGATAATGGGTGAGACGCATATAGGCCCATGGTATGACTATCATCAATATCAAAATATCGCCGTGATTTACGACAGCATCAAATTAGATCGTTTTTTTCAACATCTCTATAGATTGAGAAAAAAATCATCCATTGAGTTAGACGTTATACACATCTCCAAAGAGCAACTGAAAAAATCAGGTTTGGCCGGGAGAGAAGTAGAATTCGACTTGGCTGATATGGAGTTCTGGGACAAAAATAACTTACCAAAAAAAACATTCAACCCAACGTTCACTGTAGGTAGGACAAGCCCTGACTTAAGTGAATGGCATCATTACGACGACCCCAGCCTATACAACTTGCTTACTCAGGAAAATATCCGGGTTAAGTTAGCAGGTATTCATTCAATAAAGGCTTTTATTGAATCGAAAGAAAAGATTGAATTTCTTGAGTCTAATACCTCTATGGAAAAACTCATATCGACTATTGATTGCTTGATCTGCCGAAGTTCACCGAAAAAACCTAGAAATTTCATGCCCATAATTAGTCTGGCAGTAAATTATGAGATTCCTATCATTATCAACTCAAAAAACTCATTAGCTGAACATTTACGGCAATATTCAAAAACCTATATTGCAAACACGAATCATGAGATAGCAAATGCGGTCATGCTTTTATCAAACAGCAACCAAATCAGCAATCAAGGTGGCGATGCATAACCAAAACCACTCAAAGTTGCGTTTGTGGGAGCTTGGAAATACCCACTGCCAACGTTCAAGCTATAGTTTATAAACGCCTGAGTTAGATCTGAAGAGTTTAGAGAGGCAGAGTTAAGCATAATGGTACCAGTAGTCGGTGATGCGAATACTGCCCCCCCACTAATAACAGTAGTTCCTGTTGATCCTGAAGGGCCGACTAAATACGTGCTTGGATTTAAAGAGAGGCCGGATATACCGCCAGACAAAGTGGCCCCCGAAGCTGGGCCATTAGTGAAATTACCGGAAATCGCCAAAGTAGCAGAGTAATCAGAGAAGTCCAATCCCATCACTAAAGTACCATTTCCCGTTGTTGGTGTACCTGCACCAGTAGAGATACTGAGAATCTGACTTGCGCTATAGACCCCGAACACCCCCATTGAATTTAGGGTTGGAAGGTCAGCACCTGTTTTACCAGCAAGCAAGTTAACTAGCGGGGCGGAGGAGAGCTGATCAGACAGACATGCAGAGGATGTTTGGCACAATCCGGCTTCAACCTCATTTTCCAAACGAACATTGCCATCTACGTAGGTCGCTCGGTTTTGATTTTCTTGATCTTGCTTGGTTTTATCAGCAGAAGCCCCGGCAGGACCTGCCGCATTAACCGAAGTAGAATCGCTGCTTTGCTTAGGTTTACCACCACCAGCCCCGACCTCCCCGACCTGCCCCTTATAAAGGGTAATGTCCCCAGCAGAGTTAGCCAGGTAAACTGCTCCATCCCCCACCTTAACTAGAAGTCTGGTGTCACATTGAGCTAAAAACTCTGTACCGCGTATACCAATTGTAGCAACTGGTGTGTTGACACGATAAGTCTGGCGATTAGTATGACCAATAGAGCCTGTAATTGCGCGCAGACCGCCTTTAACTAAGCTAAAAAAACCGCGTTCACTACCATCTGCCTTACCGTTAAAGTTATAGTCTTCTACTTTAAACTCGGTATTAGGCTGTAATGAAATATATCCACCATCAGTGAAGCGCGCTTGCATTCGGCCATCAACCGTTTGCAATGTATCTCCTTTATTAATTTCGCCGCCTTTTGCCAAGGGGCGCTCACGGCCATCCGGTCCTATCGCATTCACTGACCCGATGGCAAACTCCACTCGTCCTGCGGCAGCAAAACTCGCCAATGGAAAAGCTGCTGCAACCATCGCAGTAATCATTGCATGGCGACTCAGACGAAAACCAGCTTGTGAATTCATAATAATTAGCCTCTATTTACTTTAGAATTTCTGACTACCAGTTGAAGTCGTGGCGGAAATTGACAGAGATGACTGTGCGATCATAATCATTAATAATGATATTGGAATCGTTTTTCAAATAGCTAATCTGTGGGCGAATAACCCAGTTATAGCCTGGTAGATATCTTAACCCCACCGAAACATCGTATTGTTTATCAAGCCTGGATCTTAGGAAAATTGGGTCTGTATCGTCATAGTCACGATACTCATAACTGGAAGTCGCGTAGGCCACCCACTTTGTATTGAGAGACAATTGCCCACCTGCACGAGCACCGAGAATGCAATTGCTGAGGAAATCCGCACCGGAATTACGGGCATTTTCCTGCCCTCCGTAACCACTCAAAAATAATACGGGAGATTTATCACCTTCAAATACATGTGCCCAGCCGCCACCAGCAACATAACGATCAGCATCTCTAAACGAATTGCCTGCATAGCTTATGCGGGCATACTGACCAAATACATTCACTTGGTTATGGTCATCTAAATCACGCTGCCATTGCCCAGTAAATCCGTATGTATTTCTGAAACGGTTGCTATCAACTTCAAATGTGCTCGCCTGTAGTGCGGCGGAGAATGTATCAGTGAACTTTTTGTAACTTAATCCACCATTAAAATCCAAGTATGCAGTATCGAATGTGCTTTGATTAACATTGAACCGATTATTCAGATTCAATGCGGAAAACACTGCAACTTGGTTATTGATAGGCTGACGAAAAGAAACCCCGCCCGCTAGGCTGGTAAAATTATCGGAGCGTTCTCGGGAAAGGGGGTTAAGCGTAAATATAGCTCCACCAAAAACCGGTACTGCAATGTTAGATGAGGTTGTAGCACTATTCACATTGGTATCATGGCCTAACCCAAAGTCCAAATAGGCGGCAAAGGTCGTAGTCAAACCGAGTGACTTATCAATAGCATTCATGTATCTATTGATCGCATCCGTGGTTTCCTGCGAAGGCTTTTGATCCAAAAGGTTTTTGAATTCAGTTTTTGAGCTATCAACCTCACCCAGCTTGAAATGCGCTTTTGCTATTTCCGCGCGAGCATTGTTATTGGTTGGTTCGACAGCCAGAACTCGTTCAAGGGCAAATACACCACGCGTCACGTTGCCACTCTCAACACCAGCCACGCCTAGCAAGTAATCGTATTCGACATTGCCGGAATGTTCATCTTCCAAGGGCTCTAGTAGTAAATATGCAGCCTTGTAGTCATGCGCTTTAATAAGTGCCGCGGCTTTATCCAACACAGCATCTTGCGCATTGGCTAATGATGTGGTCCCCAGCATTAAAACTAGCGTGATTGCACGAATGTTAGCTTTCAACATTTAAACCGTCCCTGATTTATTTATTTGTGGGCTAACTATACAGAATCATTGATTTTTCGGAAAGTTCAATCTTTATGTTTTTGCTAGGTTATTGGCAAAAAAACAACAGCAAATACCCCTAGCCTGCATAAACCATGGGGGAATAGTTATTCCCCTACAACATCAGCCCCTGTCGGCGTCTTGAACAAGAAAGATTTTGTGGTCAGCGATGGGTTGCGCTCGACATCTGAGAATACAATATTAGTTCTATTGCCAAAGCTGTCATGCAACTCCATCTCCTGCAGGGAATCGCCCTTGAAGCCAAAGAAGACGCGCTCAAATTCTCCATCCTTGTCTTTCGATGTCGCCAGCACCCACTCCAGATCGCCTTTGCGGCTGGTATCCTTCAACACAAAATGCTTATCCATTTCATTATTACCGGCAAGTAAAGCGGCTGGGCTGGAGCCTAGCGCTTTGGTCAGTTCACGCACCGTGACCTGATTCAACTCCGGGTCATACAGCCATATTTTTTCGCCATCGCCGACGATCTGTTGCACATAAGGCTTGTTGTAATCCCAGCGAAACCTGCCAGGGCGCTGCAACTGCATAGTGCCACCGACTTCTTGCAGTTTGCGGCCCTTGCTGTCAGCGACAGTCTGGTGAAACCCTGCCCGCATGGAGTTGATGTTTTTGAAGAATTCTTTCAACCTATCGACACCACCAGCATTTGCGGTAAGTGGTATGAGCAAGGCCAAGCTCAATAATATTTTCATTTGGACACCAGTTCAGATTACGTTGAGTAAAGCGACTTCGGCAAAGGTAGCTATTTAAAACCCGAGGGTTTTAAAATAAAACGCCTTACTCGTTGTTTGTATTGGGAGCCAACACTTCTCGATTACCATTGCTTTGCATGGAAGAAACCAAACCTGAGCGCTCCATTTCCTCGATCAGGCGGGCTGCGCGGTTATAGCCTATGCGCAAATGGCGCTGTACTGCAGAGATAGAGGCGCGGCGCGTTTTAAGCACAATAGCGACTGCATCATCATAGAGCGGATCAGACTCACCACCACCGCCTTCCGAGGCTTCACCAAGCTCGCCCCCCTCTTCTGCCATATTATTGAGAATACCTTCGATGTAGTTTGGTTCACCCAGGCTTTTCAGATTCTCGACCACTCGATGCACTTCAGCATCGCTGACGAAGGCACCGTGGATACGCTGCGGATAACTGGTGCCAGGCGGCATGTAAAGCATATCACCCTGCCCCAGCAGGGCTTCTGCGCCCATTTGATCAAGAATGGTACGCGAGTCGATCTTGCTGGAAACCTGGAAAGCCACACGTGTCGGGATATTGGCTTTAATCAGGCCGGTAATAACGTCTACAGATGGACGTTGGGTAGCCACCACCAAATGGATACCGCAGGCACGCGCCTTTTGCGCCAGGCGTGCAATCGGCTCTTCCACCTTTTTGCCGACTACCATCATCAAATCCGCCAACTCATCGATCACCACCACGATCATGGGTAGTTCATCCAGAGGCTCAGGGCTATCTGGAGTCAAGGTGAAGGGGTGGGTAATCCGTGTGCCTTCTTTAATCGCCTCACGAATCTTCTGGTTATATCCAGCCAGATTACGTACACCCAGCACTGACATCAACTTATACCGACGTTCCATCTCGGCCACACACCAGTTCAGTGCGTTAGCCGCCTGACGCATATCGGTAATCACTGGGGCCAGCAGGTGCGGTATTCCTTCATAGACGGACAGCTCCAGCATTTTCGGATCAATCAGGATCATCCTGACCTTGCTTGATTCAGCCTTATACACCAGGCTCAGAATCATGGCATTGATAGCTACCGATTTACCGGAACCGGTGGTACCTGCAACCAGTACGTGCGGCATCTTGGCCAGATCAGCCACTACCGGCTTGCCGGCAATGTCCTTACCCATGGCGATCGTTAATGGTGAATGTACATCGGCATACACTTGCGAGCCCAGAATTTCAGACAGGAAAACGATCTGGCGCTTGGGATTCGGAATTTCCAGGCCCATGCAGCTTTTTCCGGGAATCGTCTCCACCACGCGAATGCTGACTACGGACAAGGCACGTGCCAGATCCTTGGAAAGATTGGCGACCTGACTACCCTTGACGCCAGCTGCCGGTTCCAATTCGTAGCGGGTAATCACAGGCCCGGGCAACGCTGTCAGCACTTTTACTTCTATGCCAAAATCCATGAGCTTGCGCTCGATGACCTCAACTTCGGATCGAGCCTCGTCCAGCAAATGCAATGGCGGTAATGGGGAATCCGGCAGAGTCTCGAATAAAGGCACCTGGCGCTCCTTTTCGACACGTTCGCTTCTGGGGATCTCTATGGCTGGCGTTTCTATATGCACCGGCACACGATCCTCAGTGCGCTTGCGCTCAGTCTGTACATATTCGGTACGTAACTGCTCTGCAGCCTTGCCGACTTTTCTATCCTGCCTGTCTTGCCACTTGGTACGGGCAAACAGGACAATATACTCAATCGCAGCGCCCAATTTCTCCGTCATCATGATCCATGACCAGCCGGTAAACAGGCTGAAACCGACGGCCAACGCCAATAGCAGTGCCATGGTGGAGCCTGTAAAGCCAAGCATGCCTTGCAATATCTTATCCGTTTCAGTCCCCAGCATCCCGCCCGCACCCAGCGGCAACTCGGTCGGTAGCGCCAGGATATGCCCCGCTTCCAGCATGGTCGAAGCCAGCAATAACAGGCCAAAACCCACGAAATTGAATAGCAATAATGGTCGCTTGCTGTCTGCCACTACCTCCAGCCGCAGGTACACCAGCCAGATCGCATAAAACGCGAACACGACCCACCACCACGCAGAAAATCCGAACAGATACAGCATCATATCCGACACCCAGGCACCGACGGCACCACCGGCATTGTGAATCACGGCGTTATCACTGGCACTGTGCGACCAGGAGGGATCATCGCGATGATAACTAAAAAGAATGATGGTTAAATAAAGACCGACTACGAGCAGTGCCAGCCACCAGGCCTCTTTCACGAGACCTGAAGTTTCTGGCGCTACGACTTCGCGGCGGCTATTGAGTGGCGTCGTCTTTTTTTGAAAAAACAAGATGGTTGAAACCTTAAAGCGAAATTGAATTTCGGATGATTATAGCAGTATCAACCCACTATAGTAGTGACTGATAAATGAGGCGTCACGACTGAAAATGCGCGTAAAATCACATTCCTTACGCCACACAATTCAAGCGATGAAATGACATGACGCTGACCGAACTCCGCTACGTAGTTGCCGTATCCCGCGAACGCCATTTCGGGCGTGCCGCCGATGCCTGCTTCGTCAGCCAGCCCACTTTGAGCGTAGGCATCAAAAAGCTGGAGGAAGAGCTGGGTGTCGCTATTTTTGAGCGCGGTTCCAATGAGATCAGCCTGACGCCGGTTGGCGAGCAGATAGTCGCACAGGCTTCACGCATACTGGAAGAAGCCGAAAGCCTGAAATTCATCGCCGAACAGAGCGGCGACCCGCTTGCCCACCCGCTGCGGATAGGCGCCATCTACACCATAGGCCCTTACCTGCTGCCACAGATATTGCCGCTGTTGCGTGAGCATGCACCTGCCATGCAGCTGATTATTCATGAAAATTACACCAGCCATCTGCGCGAACAACTCAAGCGCGGCAAGCTAGATGTGATTATTGTCTCGCTGCCCTTCTCCGAACCCGGCATAGTCACTGAAGCGCTTTACGATGAGCCCTTCCAGCTGGCATTGCCCGCTGACCACGCATGGGCAAAAAAGACAACAATCACGCCCAAATCGCTGGGCAAGGAAACCGTGCTGCTGTTGGGGGCAGGGCATTGCTTCCGCGACCAAGTGCTTAAAATATGCCCGCAACTGGGTACCCATGAAACTGCCAGCGGTATTCAACAAACACTGGAAGGCAGCTCACTGGAAACCATACGTTACATGGTGACCTCCGGCGTCGGCATGACCATCTTGCCGGCCACGGCATGCGTACCAACCCGTGAAGAGAACCGCATGCTGTGTTTCCGCCCGTTCACCGAACCCGCACCTACGCGCCGTGTAGCATTGGCCTGGCGCAGCAGTTTTCCGCGGCCGGAAGCCATACAAATCGTAAAACAAGCCATACTCGGGGCCAAGCTTAGTGGAGTGCAACCGATAGCTGCGACAAACAATGCAGATTAGAATCATCTTGGATTTAATATAGATAATACTTATCGACTACATTTATACAATCAATTTGCACTATTAAACGCTTGAACCTAACATACGCCACATTGTCAGTTTAAATTCACGAATCACTTTCACAAGGGAAGCATCATGGATATTGGAATTAACGAAAAAGACCGAAAAAAGATTGCCGAAGGCTTATCCCGCTTGCTGGCTGATACCTACACACTCTACTTGAAAACCCACTATTTTCACTGGAATGTGACGGGCCCGATGTTCAATACATTACACCTGATGTTCGAGGGCCAATATACCGAACTATCGCTTGCCGTAGACCTGGTTGCCGAGCGCATACGCTCGCTGGATGTCTACGCTCCAGGTACTTATCGTGACTTTGCCAAACTCACCTCGATTAAAGAGACTGAGTCAGTACCAAAAGCCCAGGACATGATCCGTGAGCTGGTGGCCGGACACGAAGCTGTGGTGCGTACTGCGCGCTCGATTTTCCCGGTAGTGGAAAAAGCCGCTGACGAAGCCAGTGCAGACCTGCTGACGCAACGTTTGCAGTTACATGAAAAAACAGCCTGGATGCTACGCAGCCTGCTCGAAAAGTAAGTTTGTAACAATCAATCTACAGTCATTATATTTAGGAGTTTTTTAGTATGTCTACCAAACACGCCCATCTACTTATCCTGGGTTCAGGCCCCGCGGGATACTCCGCTGCAGTCTATGCTGCGCGCGCCAACCTCAAGCCGGTGCTGATTACCGGCATTGCTCAGGGTGGTCAACTGATGACTACTACTGAAGTAGACAACTGGCCAGCTGACGTGGATGGCGTGCAAGGTCCTGAATTAATGGAGCGCTTTCAAAAACATGCCGAGCGCTTTAACACCGAGATGATTTTTGACCATATCCATACGGCCAAACTCACAGAAAAACCCATACGCCTGATCGGTGATTCCGGCGAATACACTTGTGATGCGCTCATTATTGCCACCGGCGCTTCCGCCCAATATCTGGGCTTGCCTTCCGAAGAGAAATTTTCTGGCAAGGGCGTATCCGCTTGCGCCACCTGCGATGGTTTTTTCTATCGCAACCAGGAGGTCGCGGTAGTTGGTGGCGGTAATACTGCGGTTGAAGAAGCTTTGTACCTGGCCAACATTGCCAGCAAGGTGACGCTGGTGCACAGACGCGACAAATTCAAGGCAGAGGCCATTCTGGTAGACAAGCTGATGGAGCGTGTCAAAGAGGGCAAGATAGCCTTGGAAACATTCGCCACCCTGGACGAAGTGCTGGGAGACAATACCGGTGTAACCGGCATGCGTATCAAGAGCACGCAAGATGGCACTACTAAAGATGTGCCACTGAAGGGCGTGTTTATCGCGATTGGTCACAAACCAAATACCGATATTTTTGAAGGCCAGCTGGAAATGGAAGGTGGTTATATCGTCACTGAGGCGGGCCGCAAAGGTAACTTTACCGCCACCAGCATCCCCGGCGTATTTGCTGCAGGCGACGTGCAGGACCACATTTACCGCCAGGCGGTCACTAGCGCCGGCACAGGCTGCATGGCCGCCCTTGATGCAGAGCGCTACCTCACAAGCTTGTAACGCCAGCTGATTTAACTTTAAGCAGTAAACGCAGGTAAAATAACGCATGGCTGTGGCAAGTTTGTCCACACCATGCGTTTTTTATTGGGCGTTTTAATTGTGGCAGATGCAGACAAAGACAAGGATGAAAGCGATCTCTTCCTGCAAGCGGTAAAAGACGCACGCCCACTCAAAGCGCCGCGTATCCATCATGCCCCCCCACGCCCCACGCCTATCCCGCAGCAGTTTATCCGCGATGAAAAACAGGCGCTGAGGGACTCTTTAAGCGATGACTATATTCCCGCCCACGAACTGGAAAGTGGCGAGGAACTGCTTTACCTGCGCGAAGGCCACTCGCCCGACATTCTCAGTAAATTAAGACGCGGCAACTGGGTTGTACAGGCTCATATCGATTTGCACGGACTGGTGGCGGATGAAGCACGGCTTTATGTAGCGGAGTTCCTGGCGGACTGCAAAAAACGGGGCATCCGCTGTGTGCGCATTATCCACGGCAAAGGCCTGGGCTCGCGCAACCGCGAACCCGTACTCAAGCACAAACTGCGCAGCTGGCTGATGCAAAAAGACGAAGTCATTGCCTATGCCCAAGCCAGGCAGACCGATGGCGGCAGTGGCGCAGTGATTGTATTGCTGAAGGCTTGAATCAAATCGTGTAAGACTGATGTAAGCATCGCCCTGTAGATTGCGAGTGTGTTCAACTCAAACCAGCGTGATTCCGTTGTTTAAGCCCGTTAGTTTTTCAGAAATTCCGCCCCTCCAGCGCAGAGTCAACCCCTCATATTTCCTGATGGGCCTTTCCCTGGTATTCGGCATACTTACCGGTGACCCCGCCTGCGCTGAGGAAAGCAATCTCGGCAACTTAAGTCTGCACGACACCGAACAGCTATTCCGCAACAACAGTCGCGAGCTGTTGCTTGCGAAGCGCATGGTAGAAGGCTCCCAGGCCGACACTATCAGTGCTGGTCAACGACCAAATCCGACCTTGTCACTTAACTCTACCAACTTAAGCTCACACAAAGCAATGGCAACGGCGGCTTGACTGACAAGACGCTGGATACCATCGTACGCGTGGATCAACTAATAGAGCGCGGCAATAAACGTGAGTTGCGCGTTGCGGCAGCGCAGGACGCCTTGCAGGCAAGCCAGTTCGACCTGAAAGATACGCTACGCCAGCAAAAGCTCACTTTAAGAAGCGCCTATTACGATCTATTGCTGGCACAGGAAAAAGAGCGTGTGCAGGAGAACAACCAGGCGCTCTACCAGAAAACACTGGAGGCCGCAGAGTTACGCCTGAAGGCCGGTGACATTGCCTCCACGGATGTGTCGCGTATTCGCGTTGATGCCCTGCGCGCCAAAAACGATTTGCGCCAGGCCCATGCTGACCGCGAAAAAGCCCAGGCCAACCTGGCCTACCTGATAGGCAAAGAGAATGATGCCCGTCGTATCGTCGCTGCCGATGCCTGGCCCAGTCTGGACAGCGCTACCGGGGCGGTATCTCCACAGCCCTCCGCTGTCCTGGATCAGCGTCCAGATGTCATGGCAGCAGAAGCGCGTAAACGCGCTGCCGACGAAACCCGTCGCCTGGCCGACTCCCTCAAAACTCGCGACATTGTCGTGGGCGTACAGTATGAGCACTTCCCCACCGATAGCCGCAATACCATAGGTGCCGGCATCACTATCCCACTATTCACCAACTATCAGTACCAGGGTGAAATCGCGCGGGCAGAGGTCAACTACACCGCCGCCATGGAAGCTCAGGACCAGACACGAGCGGTTGCTGTCGGTGAAATCACCCGGGCCAAGGCCGATCTTGAATCAGCCGTCGACAAGTTGCAGCGCTTTGACCAGCAGATGCTGGCCGAAGCCCAGAAGGCCGCCGATGCCGCTGAATTTGCCTATCAACATGGCGCCATGGGCGTCACTGACCTGCTGGATTCCCGCCGCATACTGCGAGCCCTACAACTAGAAGCAGCCAATGTGCGTGCCGATTACGCTAAATCGCTTGCCGCCTGGCAGGCTGCCATTACCCCTGAGGAATCTGAATGAATCGCATCAATATACTAACCATGTCTACGTCTCAATCTGCTCCAGCACGCGCCATCCTCGTAGTGCTATTACTGAGCATTGCTGCTTATAGCCCAACCTATGCAGCAGACAAGACATCGCCGAAGAAAACCCCGGCGATTAGTGACGAGATCGTACTGCCGCAAAATTCACCACAACTGGATAGCCTGAAAATCGAAGCTGTAGCCGAAGTCGCGGCGCCTGCTAGCGAGCCGCTCAACGGAAAAATTGCTTTTGACGAAAACTATACTGCCCGCATCAGCTCGCCCGTGATTGGTCGCGCGGTGAGTATCAAGGCACAAATCGGCGACCAGGTAAAAGCGGGGCAAGTGCTGATGGTGATGGATTCGCCCGACTTGGGCAGCGCGGTGGCCGACGCACGCAAGGCGGATGCCGACTTGCAATTGAAACGCCAGGCCTATGCGCGTAGCAAGATGCTGCTTGATGGCGGTGTGATTGCCCGTAAGGAAGTAGAAAACAGCCAGGCCGACCTGGCGGAGGCAGAAGCAGAATCGCAACGCACCAGGGACCGCTTGAAAAACCTGGGAGCTGGTCGTTCCAGCAATGAGAGCTATGCACTGCGCAGTCCCATCGCCGGCATTGTCGTTGACCGTCAAGTCAATCCCGGTAGCGAAGTTCGCCCAGATTCCGCATCCCCATTATTCACTATCACCAACCCGGACCATCTGTGGGCAAGTATAGATTTACCAGAGCGTGACTTGAGCAAGGTGTCCCAGGGGCAGCCACTGGCGATAGAAGTCGCTGCCTATCCCAATGAAATATTCAACGGCAGCGTGCTATCCATAGGCGTAATGGTAGACCCAACCACCAGGCGCATCCCGGTGCGCTGCGCCGTGGATAGCAAAGGCAAACTCAAACCGGAAATGTATGCACGTATCACCCCGCTGAGTAAAAGCAACCTCAAGGTGATCAAGATACCGAACACCGCGCTGATCACCGAGGGCCTGTATAGCTATGTCTTCGTTGAAACCAGCCCAGGCCACATCAAAAAACGTCGCGTGGTTTTAAACCTGCAGGAGCGTGAATTTGCGACGATCAGGGAAGGTTTGCAGGTAGGGGATCGTATCGTCAGCTCGGGTGCCATCTTGCTGAATTCAGAACTTGCAGCAGGAAAGTAGAACACTAAAATGCTAGAAAAAATCATCACCTTCTCGCTGCAACAGCGTGTATTTATTCTGATTGGCACATTAGTCCTGGCGATTGCCGGCTGGGTTGCGGTGCAGAACCTGCCGATAGAGGCGTTCCCCGACGTAGAAGATGTGCACGTCGGTATTGTGACACAAGCCCCAGGGCTCGCGCCGGAGGAAGTCGAGCGTGTGGTATCGCTCGCCATTCAGCATGAGATGAGCGGCGTGCCGCATCTGATGCAGATGCGCTCGGTATCCATCACCGGCTTATCCGTCGTTACCCTCACCTTTTCAGAACATACCGATGACTATTTTGCACGGCAACAGGTGCTGGAGCGCCTGCAGGGTGTGGAGCTACCACCTGGCCTGCAACCCACGCTGGCACCACTCTCTACCGCAGTAGGCGAGATCTACCGTTACCTGATCGAAGCGCCTAAAGACATGCCGCAACGCGAAGTACGGGCAATACAGGATTGGCAGATACGCCCGGTATTGCGCACTGTGCCTGGTGTTGCCGATATCACCAGCTTTGGCGGCGCAGTTAAGGAATACCAGGTCAGGCTGGATCCGTACTTGCTCAAGAAATTCGATATCAGCATAGATCAGGTCAATGCCGCTCTGAGCAATAACAGCAGTAATGTCGGCGGCGGCCTGATGCACCGCGGTGACGAAGCGCTGGTAGTACGCGGGATCGGCCTCTTCAAAAGCATAGATGATATTGCCCAGACCGTCATTACCTCCCGTAGCGGCAAGCCGATTTTGGTCAGCGATGTTGGCAAGGCCGAGATAGGCGACAAAACCCGCTCTGGCATCGTAGCATTCAATGACAAGGATGACGTGATTGAAGGCATCGTCATCATGAGCAAAGGCCAGAACCCGGCCAAAGTGATTGAAGAGCTGCGTACGAAAGTCGAGGAAATCAACAAGAAACTGCCGCCGGGCGTGAAGATCGCGCCATTCTATGACCGCACCAGCCTGATCCATCACACTGTGCATACAGTGACGGAGAACCTGATCGTCGGCGCTCTCCTGGTTGTCACCATCTTGATCGTATTTTTGCGCAACTGGCGGGCTGCTTTAATCGTAGCCTCGGTGATTCCGCTATCGCTGCTGTTCGCTTTCATCATCATGGATATCCGCGGTGTATCCGCCAACCTCATCTCACTGGGCGCGGTCGACTTTGGTATCATCATTGATAGTGCCGTGGTGCTGGTTGAAGCATTAATGGTGAAACTGGCCCTGACGCAGATGGACAAGTTTCCGCAACATGCTACCTATGGCTGGCGCATCCATACGCTAAAACAGACGGCCATCGAAATGGGTCGCCCTATCCTGTTCTCCAAAGCCATCATCATCCTGGCATTCCTGCCTATTTTTACCTTCCAGCGCGTGGAAGGTAAAATCTTTTCACCCATGGCCTTCACGCTAAGCTTTGCTCTGCTTGGCGCCATTATCCTCACTCTGACACTAATTCCGGCGCTTATGTCCTATACCATGCGACGTGAAGACATGGCTGAAAAACATAGCACATGGATGCATGCGGTGCAGCATGGATACAGGAACTTTCTGTTGACTATGGGCAAAATCCGGCTGCCCGTAATGCTGGTATCTGTCTCCCTACTCGTCATTTCATTGCTGCTTGCTCCGCTGCTGGGTTCAGAGTTCTTACCGAGACTGGACGAAGGCAACATCTGGCTGACCATTAGTTTGCCACCCTCCACTGCATTGGAGAAAACCAAAGATGTAGAACGCCATGTACGCAACATCCTGAAAAGCTATAAAGAGGTGAATCTGGTGGTCAGCCATGTCGGGCGCCCTGATGACGGCACGGACCCCAAAGGGCCGAACAATATCGAAATCCTGGCTGATCTTAAACCACACGACAGCTGGAGCTTCCCTACCAAGGAAGCCCTGATCGCCGACATGTCGCGCAAGATACATACCATACCGGGGATACCGACCAACTTCTCGCAAGTGATACAGGATAGTGTTGAAGAGGCATTATCCGGGGTAAAAGGCGAAATAGCGGTCAAGATTTTCGGGCCGGATCTCGGCATTCTGGAAGACAAGGCAGATCAGGTGGTGGATGTATTGAACTCCATTCAAGGAGCAACCGATGTGGCTGCCATCCGCATCTCCGGTAACTCGGAGCTGGACATCACTTTGGATCGCACCAAGCTGGCGCGTTATGGCTTGGCTGCCGGTGACGTGAATGCTACTTTGCAGACCGCCCTTGCCGGCAATACCGCCAACACTTTTTACGATGGCGACCGTCGTTTTGATGTGACATTGCGCCTGGACAAACCATTCCGGGATGCATTTGATGACATTGCCGAACTGCCTATCAAACTGCCGGACAACGCAAGCAACGGCTCTGCCGTGACCATTCCGTTAAGCGAGATTGCCGACATTGCCATCAAACAGGGTGCATCTCGTGTCAGCCGTGAAGGTGTATCGCGTATCGTATCGATCAAGGCCAATCTGATTGACCGCGACCAGGGCAGCTTCGTTAAAGAAGCCATGGTCAAAGTGAAACAACAAGTCAAGTTACCGCCCGGCTACACCATGACGTGGGGTGGACAGTTCGAGAATCAGCAACGTGCCATGAAGCGTCTTGAAGTGATTGTACCGCTGTCTATCCTGCTCATATTCGTACTGCTATTCTGGGCATTCAAATCGGTACGTAATGCACTGCTGGTGCTACTGATGATTCCCTTCACGCTGATTGGTGGATTGGCTGGTCTGGGAGTAGCTGGCTTGCATCTTTCCGTCTCTGCAGCCGTGGGCTTTATTGCGCTGGCGGGCATCTCAGTCCAAAACGGCGTAATCATGGTAGAGCAGATCAAACACCTCATCCGTGAAGGTAGAGCGCTTCCCGATGCCATACTCGAAGGCGCTGTGGCAAGACTGCGACCCATCCTGATGACTGCTTTGATGGCTGGACTGGGCTTACTGCCTGCAGCGCTATCGCACAGTATAGGTTCGGAGACACAACGTCCGTTTGCAGTAGTAATTGTTGGTGGCCTGATTACAGCCACTTTCTTCACCCTGCTGCTGCTCCCGCTGCTTTTCCCCTATTTCTCTGACGAAGCAAAAGCCAGAACATGGCGTGGTGAACAGTAGCCCTTATAGCGTTACAACAAATTTTAATCAAAAAAAAACCGGCCATACGGCCGGTTAGTTCCACTCGCTGCTTGTTATTTCAAGACTGGTATTCAATACACCAGTATTTTAAACGTTAGTCACGCTCGCCAAGCAAGGCCATGAGTAACTGTAACAGGTTCACAAACAGGTTATAAACATCCAGATACAGGGCCAAAGTAGCCATCACGTAGTTGGTTTCACCACCATTCACAATGCGGCTCACGTCATACAGAATAAAGCCGGAAAACAGCAGCACAGCCGCGCCAGAAAGTGCCAGCGCAAAAGCTGGAATCTGGAAGAACATGTTAGCCAGAGAAGCAACGATGAGCAGGATGATACCCACCATCAAGAACTTGCCCATAAAGCTGAAGTCTTTTTTGGTAGTGGTTGCAATGCCTGCCAGCGTCAGGAAGATAATGCCGGTACCGCCAGCAGCCAGGCCGACCAGTTGTGCGCCATTACGCAGATTTAGAGCTACTTGCAGGATAGGGCCCAGCAGCACACCCATCAGGAAGGTTAAGGCAAGCAGTAAAATCACGCCTAGCGAGCTATTACGGTTAGCCTGAATGCCAAAGAACAGACCAAACATGGCAGCTATTGTGCCAATAGCAAACATGAACGGATGCTGCGCTGCCCATGCGAAATTCATTGTCATACCCACGAAAGCACCGATCACGGTTGGAATCATGGTGAGTCCCAACATCATGTAGGTGTTGCGCAGGACTTTATTGGTCTCGACTGAAAGACCTTGTGCACTGCCTGAAACTTGATAATTGGATTGCATATTGACTATTTCCTCAAATGATTAAAACGAAAAGCCGTTAAAACTACTTTCTAAGACTATCGGACTATGGTTAAAGTTTCAACCGTAATCCAGGCAGGGATATGAAACTTTCGTGAATAATGCTGCCGCCGGCAAACGCTACACCAGGAATGGCAGCTCACCTTCGCTAACGCCCACCTGTGCAACCTGCTGCACAGCCTGCGCGTACTCTGCGCTTTCACGCAAGGTTGTCATATCCGCAGCATGTCCATTCACCAGCACATGCCGGCCATGCATACGTGCCAGACGCGCCAGGCTTTGCCCAGATATCTGCCACTGCAGGTTTTTCAGCAGCTCATCGGCCAGCTCCGGCTGATTACACAGCAACACCATGTCGCAGCCAGCATTGAGTGCTGCCAAGGCACGCTGGGTGACATCTCCCGCTACCCCCGCGCCTTCCATGGACAGGTCATCGCTAAAAATCACACCGTTAAACTCCAGGCGTTGGCGCAAGACTTTCTGCAACCACTTCTCGGAAAATCCTGCGGGCTTGCTATCCACCTTTGGGTAGATCACATGCGCCGGCATGATGGCGGGCAGGCCGTCATCTATCATCTGGCGAAACGGTTGCATATCGGCTTGTGCAATCTCGTCAAAACTGCGCTCATCTACTGGAATGGCAACGTGAGAATCTGCAGTCACATAGCCATGCCCGGGGAAATGCTTACCCACAGCAGCCATGCCACCGCGCTTGAGACCCTGCATCAGCGAATAAGCCAACTCATTAATTGCCTGGGTGTTGCCATGAAAGGCGCGGTTACCTATCACCTGACTTTCGCCATAATCCATATCCAGCACCGGCGTGAAGCTGAAATCAATGCCGTGTGCACGCAGCTCTGCCGCCAATATCCAGCCCGCTTCCTCCGCCAGTTGCTTGGCCTTTTTCGGGCTCTTGTCCCAAATCTTGCCAAATTCGCGCATAGGGGGAATCTTGGTGAATCCTTCGCGAAAGCGTTGTACACGTCCGCCTTCGTGGTCAACCGCAATCAAAAGAGGTGGCTGGCGAACCGCATGGATACTGGCTGTCAGGGCCTTCAATTGGGTGGGCGAAACAAAATTCCGCGAGAACAAGATTACTCCGCCAACTAAGGGATGTTGCAGGCGACGGATATCGTCGGCAGTGAGTTCTGTGCCGACAACGTCGAGCATGACGGGACCAAGTGACATAATGTATTTTCTATTTAAGTTTTCAAAGTAAACGGGTTGAAGTCAGTATTTCTATCGTAATAGTCTTCGTTCTCGACCTTTTTCAGCCAGGCCACCACTTTGTATGTCACCGGCGTCAATACCACTTCGACACCAACCTTGGCCACAAATTGCGCCAGCACCACCAATGGCAATTTGTCATTGGGGATAATGCCTGTGCCATAAAATGCCAGCGGATAGAAAATGATGGAATCCACGCCTTCACCGAAAATAGTCGAGCCTATGGTGCGCATCCAAAGCCAGCGGCCCTGTGTCCATATCTTCATTTTAGCGAGTATTACCGAATTCACAAACTCACCAGCGGCAAAAGCAATCAGGCCTGCCAGTGAAATGCGCCAGGCCGAGCCAAAGGCGATTTCATAGGCCTCCTGGTTATGCCAGAACGGTGCTGCCGGCAAAGCCACTATCATCCATGCCATGAAAGAGGCAAATGTGAGCGCGGCGAAGCCTGCCCAAATGACGCGCCGCGATGCAGCGTAGCCATAAACCTCCGTCAGGATATCGCCGAACACAAAGGAGATTGGGAAGAACAGCACGCCTGCGCCGAAGGTCAGCAAGCCGAAAATTGGCACTTCTATCTGCGTGATCTTAGCCGGGCCGATCAGGTTGGAGCACACCAGCACCGTGACGAAAGCCGCCATGATCAGGTCGTAATATCGATAATGATGATGCTTTTGCATAGTGGCAGTCGCTTTCATCTGGCAGGCGATCAAGCCCGTTTAACATCCCAATAATCGCGCAAACGGTCACCCAGCACATTAATCGCCAGCACCAGCGACATCAGGCTTATGCCCACCGCCAGCACATAGTGCGGCGCAACCAGCAGGTAGCGTACACCATCGCGCAGCATGGCGCCCCATGAAGCCGCTGGCGCCTGTATGCCCAAGCCGAGAAACGACAGGCTGGCTTCGGCGATAACGAGGCTGGCAATGCTGTAAGTAGCCTCCACCACCAAGGGCGCCGCGAGCAAGGGCAGCATGTGGCGGCTCATAATACGCGGCACTGTCGCACCCAGCGATTCGGCGGCCAACACATGTTGCCGATGACGCAGCGATAAAGCCTGCGCACGAGTGAGTCGCGCATAGCCCACCCACGAGGTAATGCACAGCGCCAGAATCAGATTGTTCAAGCCCGGCCCCAGCACGGCAGCAAACGCAATCGCCAGCAATATCCCGGGAAAAGCCAGGAAAATATCCGTCACCTGCATCAGCAGACGATCCAGCCAGCCGCCGTAAAAACCAGCCAGCAGGCCTATCGTCGTGCCTATGCTCAGCGTTACCGTGGTGACAGCAATGGCGACCAGCAGGGATACCTGCGCACCAGACAGCAATCTGCCAAACACATCTCGCCCCAGGTCATCACTACCCAACCAGGCGTGGTTATTGGGTGTAGCCAGGATACTACCCAGGTTGATGGCATTGGGATGCAAATCCACCAAGGTCGATACCAGCACTGCCGCCACCCAGAGCAGCAGCACCATCAACGGCCATTTGCTGCCTTTCATGCCGCGAACCTGACGCGCGGATCAACGCGCATATAAATAACATCGGTCAGCGCATTCACCACCACGTAAGTCAGCGCAATCACCAGCACGCAGGCCTGCGTCACTGGGTAATCACGCTTTTCGATAGACTCCACCAGCAGCCTGCCGACGCCATCCCAGCCAAACACGGTTTCCGTAATCACGGTACCGGCCAATAGCCCACCGAGTTGCAAACCCAATACAGTCACGATAGGTAGCAAGGCTGCACGTAAGGCGTGACGCAGGATGATCTGTCTCTCCGGCAAACCCTTGGCACGGGCTGTACGCACAAAATCTTCGTGCAGCACTTCCAGCAAGCTTGCACGGGTCATGCGCGTAAGTATCGCAGCAAGCCCAAAACCGAGGGTAAGCGCAGGCAGGATAATCGATGTCGCATTATCCATTCCGCTCACCGGCAGCCAGCCCAGCCACAGCGCGAATACGAGCATCAGCAAAGGCCCCAGCCAGAAATGTGGCATCGCGGAAAATGTCAGGCTGGTCACAGTAGCCAGCCCATCCGGCCACTTGTTTGCGTTCAAGGCCGCTACTACACCCAGCGGCAAGCCGATAGCAATCGCGATCACTAGCGCCAGTAATGCCAGTCTTGCGCTATTGGGGATGCGCTGCGCCAGCAGCTGTGAAATTTCAGTTTTTGTGTGAATCGAGCGTCCAAAATCGCCCTGGGCCAGCTTGCTGATATAACTGCCGAACTGCTGCAGTAAAGGTTGATCCAGACCCAGGTCAGCCCGTAATTGTGTGCGATCCATGCTGGAAGCGGATTCGCCCAGCATTACTTCAACCGGGTCGCCCGGCACCAGGTGCACCAGTAAAAAGGTGAGTAGCAACACCCCAAAAATTACGGGAATGATGCCTAGAAGGCGCTTCACCACAGCCCTTTAAGTACGTCATTCCCGCGAAAGCGAGAATCTATTTTGAATTTAAAACCAATGGATTCCCGCTGGTGCGGGAATGACGACCAGAAACAAGAGATCAACACCTATTCCTCAATCATCACAGAGGTACCCGCAGGCACCATGTCAAACAGGGTCACGATATCCACATTACGCATGCGCACACAACCATGCGATCCGGGCTTGCCCATTTCCACGCTATCCGGACTGCCATGTATATACACATAACGCTGCATGGTATCGACATCACCCAGTCGGTTAAATCCAGGCTCACAGCCGGAAAGCCACATGATGCGCGTCAATATCCAATCCCGATCCGGGTAATGCTCGCCGAGCTCGGGCGTCCATATTTCTCCTGTCTGGCGCCTGCCGCGGAATACGGCATTCGGTTCGGCATCCGCACCTATCTTGGCACGTATGATGTGACGACCTCGCGGCGTGCAATAGCTATTCTTAAGCTCGCCGGGGCCATTGGCAGCTGTAGATACAGGGAATTCCGCCAGCAGTTCACCCTGCTGGTCAAGCAGCGTCAAGGTTTGCTCAGGAATTGATATCTGGATTTCCATATTCTTTCAACTCAAATTTCAGCTGTAATCATCTTCACGCTGATGCCTTACCGCTAATATGCTGATTATTTGGTTTTCTTCAATCTCAAATAACGCGACATAGCCATTTGCACCAAAACTGATAACCAGCTCTCTCAGAAACGGATTATCTGCAACGGCTTTTCTACAGGTAAACGGAAACGTCTGCAGCAATTGCATGGCTTTTTTAATCGAATCCAGCGCATGATTCGCGGCTTGCAAATCGTGCTCAAGTAAAAAAGCATAGAGCCGCTTGGTATCAGCGCGCGCAGTTTCAGTAAAGCGGATTTGATAACTCAAGCCTTGGCTCTCAGCGCTTACCTGCTGCGCTCAGCATATCTGTCAGTTCGCTCATCACGCTATCTGCCGAATAGTAGGTTTGCGAGGTTTTAGCATCATCACGGGAGATTAAACCACGCGCGATAAAGCCTTGCTGATGCTGCCTGCGCTCGATATTGGCTTTTAATGCCTCTTCTACAAAACTGGATAAGGTTTCACCCTCGAGCAATACGCTCTGGGCGGCTTCGCGCAATTTCGGCTCTACGCGCAATGCCGGGATAGTCGCAGTTTTCATCACAAGCTCCTTTTGTAATACATTTGCATTACAGTAACACGATTTTAATTGCGCTGTATATCCCGCCGGATAGTTGCCAACCCATCCCAATTCCCATCCGGTTTCAGGCTGAAATTTGTCAGGCCTTTGCGCATGGCGGCAAATTGTCCTTCATGCCAGAGTGGTACATAGGGCAGTTGTTGATGCACCCGCGCGGTCGCGGCTGGCCAATCCTGCTTTGCTATCAGCGCATCCAGCTCGACATCAGCAAAATGCCCGCGGTTGGCGCCTTTGGGCGGTATGGATTGTGAGTGAAAGGCCAGCCGGTAGATTTCCGGTGTTTTGATACCGACCCAGTTCAGGCTGTAGAGCTGGAAATTACCCTGCTTGATGTCATCGAAAAACGTGCCCCAATCCAGCGAGCGGATTTCCAGCTCAATGCCCGCAGGCTGCATCTGTGCCTGCATGATGGTGGCCAGCCGCACGCGTTGCGCGTCGGTAGAGGTTTTATAGGTGAGCTTGAGCGGCAGTGTGATACCCGCTTGCTCCAGTAGCTTCCGTGACAATGCCGGGTTGTAATCGTAAGGCTGTAGCGCCGCGTTACCGGCCCAGTGCTCAGGCGGCAATATGGCGCCAGCAGCACGGCTGTTATCGGCCAGCACTTTAGTAATAATGGCCTGCCTGTCAACGGCATGCGCAATCGCCTGCCGGACTAGCAGATTGCTGAGCTGTGCATCTTGCATGTTCAGGCCAAGGTAAGAAAAATTGGCGCCTATCGATGTCATCACCTGGATATCAGCTTGCCCTTGCAGATACCGCACCAGTTCTGGCGGCAGGTCACCTTGCAGCAAATCTGCCTCGCCACGCATCAGCTTGAGTATACGCACAGTCGGGTCTTTTACTTCTTCCAGCGTAAAACGCTGTTTATCGGTCATGCGTTCCAGCTTGAGTGCGCCATCCCAGCTCACAAATTTGAGAGGCCCGCTGCCTATCGGTTGATGGCTGAAATCATGATTTTGAGCCAGCAAGGCTGCAGGCATGATGCCGACAATCAATCGGGCAGCGAAGCCTTCGTCCGGCTGGCCTAGCTCAAACTCGACCGTTTGGTCATCCACCGCATGGATATCACGGATATTGGCAAACTCGGCGGTGTGGGGAGAATCTCTCAGCGCCAGCAAGGATTGATACGTGGCAACCACATCAGCTGCTTTGACTTGGCTGCCATCATGAAAAGTGTGCTGTGGCAGCAGCGAGAAACGGTAGCGGGCAGGCGTCAGCACCTGCCAGCTGGCTAACGCAGGTATGGGTTTGGATTGCGCATCAAAATCGACCAGCGGCTGGTAGATCAGCCGATTAATGCGCTCGGAGGCAGCATCTGTGGCATAACGTGGATCCAGGTTTAGCGGTGCCTGGGCAATGGCGAAGCGAATTTCATTGGTGGGGTTCTGTTGCTGGCATCCACTAAGACTGATTAGTGAAAGGCTCAGCCACGCAGGAAAAACTGCTAACCAAAAAAACAGCCCGCGGGCCTCAACATACTTACGCATAGGGCAAGTTTAGCATGGGGCTGCA
>JBAZTJ010000009.1:0-34335 GCA_041662005.1 Candidatus Methylopumilus sp. | reverse complement strand
GTGCGGTCAAGAAAAGCAAGACCGTTTCCATAGACGACATCCTCAAAATAGCTCCACTGGAAGAGCGCATCTATCGCATGCGCTGCGTAGAAGCTTGGTCCATGGTGATCCCCTGGGTAGGCCTTCCGCTGGCACAGCTAATCAAGTGGGCGGAGCCGACAGGCAACGCTAAATATATAGAGTTCATTTCAGCGGCGGACCCGCAGACCATGCCAGGCGTGCGGGTGCCGGTGCTTGATTGGCCTTATGTGGAAGGGCTGCGCATGGACGAAGCCATGAATCCCCTGGCGATCCTGGCAGTTGGCTTGTATGGCGAAGTGCTGCCGAATCAGAATGGCGCGCCTATGCGCTTGGTGGTGCCCTGGAAGTACGGGTTTAAGGGCGCTAAATCTATCGTCAAGATCCGTTTCACCGACACCATGCCGCAAACCGCATGGATGAAGGCTGGGCCCAGCGAATACGGCTTTTATGCCAACGTCAATCCGACGGTAGATCACCCACGCTGGACACAAGCGTCCGAGCGCCGCATCGGCGGCGGCTTGTTCTCACCGCGTATCAAGACCCAGATGTTTAACGGCTATGCAGAGCAAGTAGGGCAGCTCTACGCAGGTATGGATCTGCGTAAAAATTTCTAGGTGATCCGGCATGCCATCAAAACAACATATTGCCAGGATCAAGGCCGGGCTTTTTATCGCCGCCCTGATACCGCTTGGCAGGCTCATCTGGCTGGGCATTAACGACGCGCTCACAGCTAACCCCGTGGAGTTTGTTGAGCGGTCAACTGGCACCTGGACGCTGGTTATCCTACTCATTACACTCAGCATGACCCCCATCAGGCTGCTTACCGGCATTACCTGGCAGCTTCAGCTACGCCGTATGATGGGCCTGTTCATGTTCTTTTATGTCTGCCTGCACTTTGTCACCTATGTATGGCTGGACCACTGGTTTGCATGGATGGACATCGCTAAAGATATCGCTAAGCATCCTTATGTGCTGGTTGGTTTCAGTGCCTTTGTGCTGGCGGTTCCGCTCGCGATAACATCCAACAATGCCATGATGCGGCGCCTGCGTGAACGTTGGAAAAAGCTGCATCAGCTGGTGTATCTGATTGCCATTCTGGGCGTGCTGCATTTCTGGTGGCTGGTTAAAAAAGATATACGCGAACCGCTGTTTTATGCCGTTATCCTGGCCTTGCTATTGGGCGTACGACTCTATTTTTACCTTAAGAAAAAGCAAAAAATAGCCTCAGGATTGCAAGGCCAAGTGTAAGGAAAGCAGGGCAGGGGCGACTAACCCACACAGCATTCAATTAATACACAAGGGGAAGTCGCAATGTCATTGATTACACGTTATTACCTGTTGCTCACCAATACGCTGGAGCGCCTGGCACCTATCATTCCATTACTGGCACTAAGGCTGCTATTGGCATGGGAGTTCGGCGAATCCGGTTATGAAAAACTCACCGGAGAAAACTGGTTTGCAGATATCAGTTTTCCATTTCCATTCAATATCTTGCCTGCGGATGTCAGCTGGCAGATATCTATTTGGTTTGAAATAGGCGGCGCAATTGCCCTGATATTGGGCCTGGCCACACGTTTCTTCACCGTATCACTAATGATACTCACGGTGGTTGCCATCTCTGCCGTACATTGGCCAGAGCACTGGAACACATTGGGCGAGTTGCTTAAAGGCTACCGTATTGTGGATGAAGAAGGCGATGGCTTTGGCAACTACAAGCTGCCCTTGATCTACCTTTTTATGTTTCTGCCATTGCTATTTGCTGGTGCAGGCAAATTTAGTTTGGATAATTTTATAAAAACCAGGCTGGTTAATAATAATTAAAAACATAGCATTAAATAACTTTATTAAAACTTCGCTTTAATAAATCGTGGCAATTTTATTGCAGTACTAAGCCGTTTAAGACAAAATGTTTGTCCACGCCACTTTGTAAGGTAATTCTGGACAGGGTAATTCTGGCAGGGTGGTTCAAAGCAATTCAAATATTTTTTCGGCTTAGTCTCTCGACCTCAGTCATCAATAAAGGAGGGCACGATGCAATATCAAATTGATATATTTCTTACATCACTTAATGAATTCTGGGGCCAAATAGCCACATTTTTCCCCAAGCTGTTAGCCGTCATGGTGATCCTGTTTTTCGGCTGGATATGCGCCAAGGTTGCGTGCATAGGGGTAAAGCGCATTCTTGAGTTTACTCAATTTGATAAATTTGCCGATAAATCCGGCCTTGAAGCATGCTTGCAGCATAGCGAGTTTGATCTGACACTCAGCGGTATTATCGGCCAGGTTATTTACTGGCTGGTAATCCTGCTGTTCGTTATCACAGGCGCCAACACGCTGGGCCTGAATGAAGTCGCCGGCATGCTGCATCAGCTTGCCAATTACCTACCAAAAATCATCGTCGCCATCCTAGTCATGATCTTCGGTACATTACTGGCCCGTTTTGTAAATCGGTTGGTATTTGCCTGGCTGCATGGCATCAAGTTTGAAGGGGCGCTGGCTATCAGTACCTCAGCAGAATACGGCATACAGATATTTGCCCTGTTCGTAGCGCTGGAACAACTGGATATCGGCACTCAGCTATTAACAGCCCTGTTTGTCATTATCTTCGGCGCCATTTTCCTCGCGCTTGCCATCGCCTTTGGCCTTGGCGGCAAGGAGTGGGCTGCCAGAATCATAGAAAATATACAGGCTAACAAAAAGCGTTAACCAACAATCAGTACTACAAAGCCTGGCGACCAAAAGTTGCCAGGCTTTTTTTATAATCGAAAGTTCGATACCGTACAAACAATCACTTTGCATATGTGTATATTTCACTCTAGTTTCATGATAAGGAGCTTAGAAATGGACGATATATCAGGCATGACAACACAGGTGGCAAATAGCTATATGTACGATCAGATTGTAGGCCATGCAGGCCATGGCTTAAAGGTTCTCAAAGATGGAATTGACATTGGGTCTGTTGAATACGTTAGAACAAAAGAATGCTACGTTTTTACGAGTCGCGCTACGACAGAAACGAAAACACTTTCTCCCAGCCTTCTGAGATCAAAGAATTTAATCAAACAGTATTTCTGACCATTAGCTAAGGCGGGTTTGGGCTGGCAACGAAGTCCATGATTGCACTTGGGCAACAGCCCAGCCTGCTGTTCTGAGTGAATTTGACAAATTGGTGTCAGCCGACACTCCCGAGCTCCCACCAAGTGGCACCATATTGCTATCTGGTTTTATACAGATGTAGGACAAAAGTAAGTAATATAAAGCAAATGACCTACAGCATTACCTGATACTAGCTGCTAATGTCATTCTTTGAGGAGAGCTAACGGCATGATCCCAATGACTATTACGCAAAACAATATAGTGAATTTTTTAATTGATTATCGCCATACGCTTCGTCTCCGAGTCCACCAGTTTCAATTAGATGGATTAATACAGCGAAGCGAACGCGTAAATGAAACCATCGAATCCATTAACGTCACGCTCACTGACTTTGCGACGTTCTGTGTCCTTGACCTAGTAAAGTAGCAACGTGAATAGTAAATTCCAATAAGCCAGCATTTGCTGGTTTTTTTACGCCCGAAAAACTTCGGTGCAGATGATTTTTCAGAAAGTAGGCGAAGCCGTCCTAGATTTATATTACGGACACAATACAACCGGACACCCGATAACTTGCCTAGGGGTCTAGGGTCATAATATGAAAGATGACCATCAATGATTTACGGATTCAGACACCAAGGGGGATTTGAATTACCTGGATGGGCGATGCAGCTCAAACATTATTACTGGGTGATCAGAGTAGAGGGCAGGGACAAAGTGAAACGTAGACGGTATTATAGATATGTGGCAAAAGAAAAGCTTAGGCTTGCTGAAATTAATATAGATCAGGAATTGATAATCGCTGTATGCCGTTATATTGCACAATAATCAAATAAATAACTAAAAGGAATAACAGCTTATGACTAAGCTGATTGATTTAATTACCATACTTAAATCAGAAGACGACTTAGGCGTAATTGTTAGGTCTCATATCCAAATTGAGGCTCAATTGAATCAATTAATTGAAAAGTTATTACCATTCCCCGATTCTCTACCTCACCTTAGATTTGAGCAGAAAATTAGGCTGCACTATCCTTAGGACTAGATCCTGAATTGTTTGCGCCATTAAAAAAAATAGGAGACGTTCGCAACGCATTTTCACACAATATCAATGCGCAACTTACAGAAGAAAAAGTATTAGAAATTTATGCTTCGATTTCACAAGCTCATAAAACTAAGCTTCATAATGCTTACACAAAAACGCTTGAAGGGATGTTTGGCCAAAAACCACTACTAGATAATCATTTCAGAAACATTTACACAATCCTAGCTGTTTGGCTCTACGTCACAATTAATCTTTCTTACCTAGATAGTGTTATTAATTCCCGAAACGCAAAGCCGATTAAGCAACTAGAGCAAATCAAGATAGATGAGTTCCATGAGAGGCAGATATTCAACGGAGAGGCATAACATAATCAGTTTCGCTTAATAGGGGTTATGTAATAAAGCCCGTAGAAGTCATCATTAGCAGCCTTTGGGCTGCTTTCTTGTAAATTGTCTACTTTACATAATATACATTATGCGAAGTGAAAGATTATATGGAAGCGGCTAACGAGCCTGTTTATGTCACTGATAAACCCTTTCCCATTATATGCGTGCCACCGCACTTAAATGTTCATAGGAAAATGTTAGCTTAAGGGTTTGACTGTGAAATATCACAATGGCAAATCAATTCGTAATCAAAATTCATAATCAATACATCGGAAGCAATGATACTGGCTGGCTTGTACTAGTTGAAAAGAATGAGGCTGATATTTTTAATTCAGATGAGGAAGCCAGCTCAGTAGCTCGTAATTTCTCTAGAGAGCCGTGCTGGGATATTGAGCTAATCACAGTGCAGTAAATATAAAAGCCAGCAAATAAGAGTCAAAAGTTAAAAGTTAATTGGCGATTTTCATTACTAAGTGCTGCAATAAACCTAGTTGCATTAGCGGGATGGAAGTTACTTAAGTACTTGCACAACTTTGTAATTGCCTGTTGGTCTATATTAAGTTCTGCCAATCTTAGTTTCTCTTTTGCTATATATCTGTAATAACGCCTGCGTTTTGCTTTGTCCCTGCCCTCCACTCTGATCACCCAATAGTAATGCTTGAGCTGCATCGCCCAGTCAGGTATCTCATATCCCCCTTGGTGTCTGAATCCGTAAATCATCAATGGTCATCTTTCATTTTATGACCCTAGACCCCTAGGCAAGTTATCAGGTGTCCGGTTGTATTGTGTCCGTAATATAAATCTAGGACGGCTTCGCCTTTTACCCCCTGCTATGCGCTCCGCTCCGTCCTCGTGAACTGCGGTCGGTGCGGTGCTCTTGCATGGGAAATCGTCTGTAGGGCGCGTAAATGGTATTGAGGAAGGCATATAGTTGTCCTCGCGAATAGATGTGGTTTAAGGGGCTATATCGCTGGTCAGCATGGGGTTTCACCCCATACCCCAGTCATGGGTCTGGCGAGGTCGCTGTGGATCCGGCTGCAGGGTGGTTTTGCCAGTTCGTCCAGGAATACCGGTTGATATGAAGCGATAGGAGCGATTATTTTAGGGGCGGCAATACCCTAGCCTAGGCTGAAACGTTGATTTGACGGGCTTTGAGAGGTTTTTAAGGTTTCGCTGCAGATCCTGTGGATCCACACCGCTGGGAATTTTTCGTGACATTTTGTCATGCCTTACCAAACCCCAAGCATGCCCCCTACTCGGTTAAGTGCTCGCCGATGCATGAGCGCTGTGGTTGACCATACTGGATAGACGAACCCGCAAGAGGCAATGGATCTAACATGGGTAAAGAGGCATTGACGCCACTCTTTAATATCCTTGAGCGCTTGCCGCTCTTCCTTACTGAGGGGTAATGCTCCGGATCCAGGATCTACTGCGTTACGCCTGTTCCGGGATTTAGGGATTTGCTTTGATTTTAGCCTGAGCCTGTAGGCATACTGGCGCTCGGCGTTATCAATGTAGATTCTTTGATTGTCTTTTCTGGCAGCCATGCGGATCCTTTCTTAATATGCGTTACAGCTGTTGATTTTAAAAAGGGGCTGAACGCCCCTTGGTGCACTAGCTGATTTGTATTCGTAGCGTTTGAGGCAAGTAGTAATGCCCCGTGACTTTTGAATAGATTAAGTCAGGCATTGCACCCTTTTTGACTAGTGCGGTGAGTGTTGAAAGTCGTATCTGCTTTAGCCTGGCAATGGTTGCTAACCTGAGATAACCAGCTGGAATCGTTGTGGTGAGATTCATGCAGCCGCACTTTCCTGATTTTTCATGTTCATGTAGTGGTCGTGAGTTAATCGCTGGACTAATGGATCTAAGCCATGGCGTTTGAACATGGACACTTGTTTTCTGAACGATTGAAAGGCTTTGGACTTCTTAGCATTGTCGGCTTTAAGGGCTTCTTGCGCTTTATCAAGTAGCTGAAGATAATGCTCACCAGTGATGCTTGAGGCCTTGGCGTTTACCTTGCCTTTGCTTATTAGAAGGTCACGCACCTGCTCGAATAGCTCTGCGCTTATTCGGGTTGTTCTGTAGTGCAACGGCTCGCCCAGGTTAATTTTTACAATCACATGGGCAACCATACGTTGGTTCACGTAGCCCAGATCTGTATAGGCGCCAGCAAGGCATTTGGCATTAGCTTCTGCCTTGTGGGTTTTGTGGTAATCGCGCCTGTAGTCTTTGATGTAGCCTTTTTGCATACTGAGAGTAACGCCTTCTTTGTACAAGGTGCCTTCTGCATTCACTGCGTCGTCGTAACCTTGGTCGATAAGAGCGTTACGCCAGCCCCTTACTATCACTGGTGTAGTCATCACATTCTCCAATCTATAAAGCCGATGCGCTCGGCCTGCGACTTGGGGACGGTATCCCAAATGCTTTACTACCAAGCGCTTGCAAGGCCGCCTAGGCTATGCAGATGGTGCGCAAGGGATCTGTTGCGGTTCGCTCCACAAAGTGACCAGTCTGAACAGGTGAGGTAATGCCTGAGCCAGCCTCTGTGGTAATTGCTGTCGAATTTGATTGCCATCAGACCACCCCTCTTATGATCAGAAGTTCGGTTCCGATATTCCATAGCTGCAGATCCATAACGCCACGTTCCTTGGCGATCTGGCAGGTCATGGTGGCTGCAGCCCCGAACGAGCTGCCCTCGACTGGTGAGAAGGCGCCGTAATAGAAGCGGGTGACCTTGGGTTTGGGGATCCCGCGGCTGCACTTGTATCTGCGTTCGCCCAGCTCATGGTCTTGTTCAAAAGTCTTGCTGATGTACTTGGTGAGGTAGTTGGCCAGTTCCTGGGCTCGGTAAATTGGAGACAGGCCGGAGAAGCGTTTCTTGCGGTACTGCAGATCCACCTGCCCTTTCGTTTCCTCTCCCCTGTCGTCTGCAGATCCACCGATCGCGAGGTACCAGCAGGATCTGATATGGGGTAAGTCCTGTTTGCCGACGCAGGCGACATGCATGTGCAGCGCCCCTCTTTCCTGATACTCCTTGACCGCGACGTATTGCCAGTCGGGGTAACGCTCACGTACCAGCCTGACGAAGCGGGTGAAGTCGGCATTGAGTCTGTCGCTATCCTGCATGTTCTCGCGGTAGACGAGGGTGAGAAGGTGGTCGGCGCCTATGGAGCGGATGCGGAAGCTGACCTGCTGGCGCGCCCTCCTCTCTGCCCTTCTCAGGTTTTCTTCCTTGGAGGCTTCTATCTCCTGCTCAGTCTTGGGGACTGGCAGGCCGCGAACGCCAAAGGAACGGCTGGTTCTGAGTTCATCCATGGGTTTGGTCAGGCGCTGGACTATCTCGACGAGTCCTGATTGGAACTCACGGATGATGACTTGATAATCTGGGAGCGCATCGTAGTCATAACTTAGATTTCCGCGTAGAATTTCATTCATATTTCAGCCTTACTACCTTAAGGTTGGAATTAAAAACCCCTGAACAGCTCGAACTGGTCAGGGGTTTTGCTTTTGTGGTTAGACGGCCTTGGCCTTGATTTCGCTGACGGGTGACATATCACCGATGGCAAACTCCAGTCTGCCCCTGTCCCCTGCCCTTGCTGCGATGTCTATCATGTAGAAACCCGCCTGCAGGTCCTGCAGTTTTTCTTTATCTGCGTAGTAAGGGTGATTGCCAGCGACTTCGCCAGTGAATATCTGCAGGGTTCTGCGATTCCAGTCACGCCCGTTGCGTGAGCCGCTTTCGAGGTCTCCGATTGCCAGGACTTGTACTTTGATTTGTGAGGCCATTGTTATAACTCCTATGAAGTTACCGCCCCTTGAGTGTTAAGCCCCTATCGTTGGCGGTGTGACGTGGGGAAAGGATATTTCTTACATTTATACAAGCAAAATCCTTTCATTGCAAGGAATTTTCATATAATGAATAATTCTTTTAAAGAAATTTTCTATCAGGGGCTCAAAAATGATGAACGCATATGTAATCGTTGAGATGGCAAAGAGAAGACAGGGTATTAGCAGTGATAGGCAGTTTGCTTTAACAAATAAGCTGAGCACTCAAAACATAGTGGATTGGAAGGCGGGGAGGTGTATGCCTTCATGGGAGAACATGGATAGACTTGCAGAAGCGGCTGGGATTGAGGTTTGGGAAGCTGTGAAAATCATGAAAGAAGAAGAAGTCAGAGCTTCGAAGCAGGCTGGCTTTGCTACCCTGCCTATGATGCTTGCCACGAGTGGAATTGGAATTGCTGGAATGCCACTATTGACAGTGCCAAGCCCTACTGAGGCCCTGATTGGCGCGCCTGTAGGAGGTGTCGTTATTGCTGGCTATACATTATGCGAAGTTAATATGATGGGCTCTGTTGAGGATTAAACTCTATTCCATGCCTTAGACTAACTCAGCCGCCGCTTAGGGACTGAAAAATATAAACGGTTCCATCCTCGGGTATACGATCGGAGAGTTTTGTTTTATCAATGACGATGGTGTCATTGATGCTGAGATTCACATGCCGACGCAACGTGCCGCGTTCGTCGAGCACATAATCGGTAAAGCCTGGGGCAATCTCGTTGATTGCAAGTAAGACTTCTGCGACTGAGCCGGCTGGCACGGTGATTGTTCGGTTCTTCAGTTGCGGAAAGAATCTATATAGATGTTGCGTCATTTCAACACGCGGCATGGTATTCAGCCAAATCGTACTGAATAAATCGGCGGGAAATTGTTACCCAGGCTTTGCCATGTTTCACCACGGTCTTCAGACAGGTAAACATTCCCAGTAGTGCTTCCAAAGCATAAACAATCACCTGACACATCAAGGCTATGCCTCAGGACTATGTCGTAGGCATTATCTTGAGGCAGACCGTTTCGAAAGGTTTGCCATGACAGCCCACCATCGGTGGTTCGTGCGACGAACAAACCACCATCAATTGCCATTCGTTCTGAATCCGCGCGTGCCGGTACCACCCACGCGGTGCGTCCGTCATTCGCATCGGACGCAATAGGGAAACCAAAATTCACATCAAGCTCAGGCATGCTGACTTTTTTCCAGCTCTTTGCCCCGTTATCACTGTAAAAAATACCGCAGTGGTTTTGCTGCCAGAGATGATCAGGCTGCCCGGGGCAACTCGTCACAAAATGCGGGTCATGGCCCCACTCTGATTCAGGGTTGGGTAGATAGTCCATCAACATACCCCGATTACGACCCTCCCAACTTTGGCCGCCATCGGTAGTCTCGATGACCCCTGCTGTTGATACTGCCACATACATATGTTGCGGATCACGTGGATCAACAATGATGGAATGGATGCCTGGTTCAAACACGCCATAATCGATACTCGCAGGCGTGCCATTCCATTGGTTTTCAGTCGTTGCATCGCCTGCGAACAAATCACCACCGCGGCTATGATGGCTCCATAGTGGGCGGTTGAGCTCCCAGCTATCACCGCCATCATCGCTGATAAATAAACCACCGGGGATAGTGCCTGCATATAGCCTGCCAGGCTGATTGGAATTACCAAATGCAATATTCCAGATTTTAAGCACCGTTGCATCGCCATACTCTGCTTGAGCGGAGGGTGACTCAGGATTGAAATCTGGGGTAGGCAGGTATTTGACGATATAGCGTGCGCCGTTAGGGTATTTCAGGGATGTAATGTCATCCCAGGTTGCACCCCCATCGCGAGAACGAGACAACTTAGGCCCCCAGTGCCCATGATCCAGGGATGCCCACAAGGTGCCGTCCCGAGGATCGCGTGCCGCGTAACACACCGGAATTCCCGCATGCGCGATTGGACGCGGCCGCCAGTCAGAGTTTATTCGATCGAATATTATGGTGCCCTTGCGAGTACCCAGTAAAATCATATCAGCCATTAAATTACCCTCTAATACATATGGCACTGTATGTGCTGTATTAAATCTATTAATGTAGAGACAGAGTTTGGATTAATTTAATTGTAATTGAAGACTAAATTTAAGGGAAATTAACAACGGAAATGAATGTCTGCTTAGGGCCGGGGAGTTGCTCTTCATGATTGCATCGGCTATTCCAGCGCAACAACCGTACCCTAATCAATTTCATATACAGATGTGGGCAAGATTCAAGTAATCACACCTCTACCCCGCGAACTTCAGGGCATCTTATCAATACGCTCGAGTAGGGTACTGCCCTCATCTGTGTCGAGTTCGTTCACCACGAGGCTGATGCGCTGAGCTTCTGGTTTATTGCCCTCTTCTGCTGCTATCTCAGCCAGTTGCACCAGTGCGCCAAGGTGCCTGGGATTTAAGGATGCTGCCCTACCCAGGTGCACGGATGCGTGTTGAGTATCGTTCAGATGATACTCCGCCACACCAAGGTAGAACCACGCATCTGCACTTGTGCCCTCTTTCATGCTCCACGCCTTGGCAATTTGTTCCAGCTCTTTCCACTGATGCTTCTGATAGGGGATCACTACCTGCATGAAAAAAGGCCGATCTTCTTCTGGCCAGCTCCAGAAAGGATCTTCAGTACTGGTCAATTTGGTGGTGTCCGGGGCGTCGAACAGCTTTTTTATCCACTCTACCGGCAGGCTGTAAAAGTAGCCGTTACGCCCCGGGCTTTTGAAGGTGGTAATGCCGATCAGGTTAAAGTCTTGATCAAACAGCGCTCCGCCGCTGGAACCCAGTGCAAAAGCGGCTGAAGACCGGATAATGACGCTGCCGTCAAATGGATAGATCGCCTTGATGTTGCCATACGATGGTTGCGGCACTTGCATATCATTGGGATAGCTGATGGAAAAGACTTCCTGTTCGTACTGCAGGCCTTTGCTATCCATCATGGGGATGGATTTAAACGGGAGCCCATCAAATTTCAACAGGCATAAATCATGCTTCCAATCTGCCTTAAGTGCGATGGGCCGATAGCTTTCGTGCACTTTGGTAATGCTAACGCCATGAGCATTGGCTAATACGTGGCAATTGGTGGCTACATAGTCGTTATTAACGACAACGCCGGAGCCGAATCCGGTATTACCTTCACGAGTTTCGACAACAACCTGTACGATAGAGGCATTGAGTTCGAATATTTGTGCCTGGGTGGGCTGCGCAAATGCGGGTAGGCTATTGAAGATGAATAAGGGAAAAGCGATGTATTTACTATTCATAACCCAGGTTCCCCAACTCAATGAAGTGGATAAGATAAGTGATTGATTACCGGAATCGTAAATAATTCACAGTGCGGGAGAGATAATGCCTTCGTTATACAAATGCCGTGATGAAAGAGTACAAGATGTCGTAAAAGCGTACGTTAACGTGGAGGGCTCTTTGCGTTATTCGTTAACTCACGGCGGCCAGTTCCTGCCTTACGATGATGATGAAAAGCAGTTTATGCGTGAAGACAGGGCTTGGGCCATGGCGCGACTGGTGATTGATAAGATCATGCGCTTACCGCCTAGATATTAAACGGAACAGTACACCACCCCAGCTCTCCCCTGCCCTTGTTCTACTACTGGTTGGGCAACACATTAAACTTGTGTTGATTCTGTCCCAGCACCTTGCCTTGCGCTGATACTATCTTCACTTGCACTTCATAGCTACCTGCAGTCAGGCGCTCTATTCTCAGGTCTTCCAGCTTGCTTCCGGAGTCTTTGGCAATATCCAGGTTGATTACCTTCCTGTCAATTACCTTGCCATCCCGCAACACAGCGACAAGGTATTGGGCTTGCGGATAGTCTTGCCATGAATCATTAATCGCCCATAAACCCAGTGCCGCAGACTCATCAGCCTGATAGGTTTCTTTTATCCACTCTATGCTGGGTAATATAGGCTGATAAGCCGTACGCAGGGCCTCATAGCCGGGCTTAGGCTGCCGCCAGTAATCCACAACGCCCCAATTGATGGAGGGCCAGTCCTCTACAAACATGAACTGAAATATGGCTGATACCGGTTGATAGCGTTGGCGGCGATAGGATTCGGCAGCGAATTTAACAAGCTTTGCCTGATAGGCCTGGGTATTGGCAATGAAAGCCTGGATGTCATTGCCAATAGGCACACCTGCGATATTGAAGGTCTCATGCCGCTGGAAGTTATGGAATGACCATTTATCCCAATCCTGATCTTTGTCCGGCCATAACTCATCATGGTTGAATATCTTCTGCAGGCTTGCCATGTCTGGCAGCGCCTGTGCACCAAACTCGGTGATCCATGGGTTTTGCGCTGGTTTGGCAAAGTCCTGCCATTGCCCGAAATACCAGCCTATCCATTCATGCTCTCGCGTTGGCGATTCTTTCCTGACAACCCGGCTGGGGTCAAGCGCACTCACATCTTGATACAGCAATTCGTCTAGCACGCGGTTTTTTTCAGGATTGTAATCCGGGTATTTGGTCTGCATCCAGGGTGCATCCCACGGTGGTTCATTATGCAAGACCCAGGACACGACAGCCGGGTGGTTTGACAGGGTATGTACCATATCGGCCGCTTGCCGACGTGCTTCGTTGATGAAGTCCTGATCATCGGTATAACCCCATTGCAGCAGGTAGTCCTGCATTACCAGCATGCCGGAACGGTCGCACAGGTCATAAAAACCTGCGGCCTCTATATGGCCATGCACTCGTACCGCATTGATATTGGCCTGCTGCATAAGCTGGATATCGCGAGCATATTTATCGCGCGTCATTTCCGCCAGCCACTGGCTGGAGATGTAATTAGTCCCACGTAGGAACATTCTGTGGCCATTGATATACCACTGCTGGGTATTGGCATCTACGCGCACCTCTCTAAAGCCGAACACTGCTTCTTTATTGTCGAGCAAGCGACCGGCCTTGGTGATGCTCATTTTGATGCGATACAGATTGGGCCTGCCATGCCCGGCTGGCCACCATAGCTCAGGTTGATCAATTGGCAAGTTCAGGCTCAACTTCCCTTCGCCATTGACCAGTTTGTGCTGCTGGCGGAAGGAAAATGACTTTCCCTGGAAGTTTTCCGGGACGATCTCCGTTTCAACTGAAACTTCAGTATCTTTTGGCAAGTCGCTATCCAAGGCTGCATTGGTCTCGAGCTTCCACAGGCTCCCTGTCAGCTTTGGATTAGCCTGTATTTGGCGGATAGCTAACTGGTCCGAAATATCCAGCCGGACAGGCGCCCATATGCCGCCGGTGTTCTGCTCTTGCCCTCGATCAGACCATGCTCCACCAGGACGGGTATCGTGATGACTGAATATGCCCTTCAGCAAGCGTTTGTTGAAAGACCATGCATCAGGCTTCTCAAGCGGGCTATCAACCAACACGGTCAGTTCATTGCCGCCTGCATGCAAATACCTGGAGACGTCAAAATCAAAAGGCTGGAAATAGCCTTCGTGGTGCCCTAGATAATGCCCGTTGATCCATACGTCAGACGCATAGTCCACACCCTGGAAGACCAGCCTGACATGTCGGCCAATCACCTTCGGCGCCACCTCAAACTGCTTGCGATACCAAGCCTGTCCATGGATATCCTTGCCTTGCCTGAACCAGTTGTCGGGCACAGAAATGCCCTGCCATGCCTGGGATTGTTCAGGTGTTGTTTCTGCATTGACTGACTTGATGTTTGTCGGCTGGAACTGCCACTGACCAGACAGCGTAATAACGTTTGAAATGGCAGAAGCCTCTTTAGTCGCACTGCTCGTATTGACAGCCATACACCCTATAGAAAAGGACGTCAGCAGCACTAGTGAAACTTTAAGAATGGCTGTGTTGGAAATTCCAAATCGCATAAATAACTACCCTATCATTCAACTGAGCAAGAAAACTTGCTGTTTTAGGTTATAAGGCTGATTAATATGTTCTTATTGCTAGCCTGGCTAGCTTGATGCACTGTCACTTGATACGCGACAGATGGCTGGTGACCCAGCAGTATTAGAGGTGAAGCTTTGCAGTATGAGTTGCCCGGCAGATACAGGATCGCCGGGCAAAAATGTGAGAGTTATTTGTTGTTGAAAAAAGCGATGTTCATGCAGCGATCATTCACAAAAGTAAGTTCTGTGAATTTATATAGCTTCTTGGGCGCGTAATTAACCACGCCATTGTAGTACCACATCTCAACATTTACGGGCTTGGATGATTCCTGCCCTTTGCCGGCAATCATTTCTGAGGCATTGGTTGGTTTGACAGACTGCTCTTTCTTGCTTGGTGCGCCCAGCTTTTCGAGCACAACTTTGCGTGATTTCCCACTGAAAGTATTGAGGAACTCTTCTTCAGTATACGCTTTGCCTTTCTTGGCCGGCTCTGCCGCAAACGAGCTTAGTGACAGCGTCATCAATGCCATTAAGGCAATAGTCCAAGTAATTTTTTTACCAAGTTGCATGTTATTTCCCTGTTCGTTTAATCATTAACCCACTCTGCTGAATGAATTATCTCATTTATCACTGCGGTTTGCAGCTTACACCAAGCCTAAATTTGCTTTAAAAATTCACTTTTAAGCCATCGTAAGCCACATGAACACTAGGCGGCAAAGTCTGCGTCAACGCCTCATATTCAATCTCATGGGTCATATGGATCAAGTATGTATTGTTAGCGTTGATATGACTGGCATAAGCCAGACTTTGTTCCACATTAATATGCGTATAGTGCGGTTTGTAGCGTAGACAGTCGAGCATGAGCACATCAAGGCCTTGTAGCATCTGCAGCGACGAGTCGGTTATTTCCGAAACATCCGTCAGGTAGGCCATGTTGCCGATGCGGTAGCCCAGTATGTCAATACGGCCGTGCTTGACTGGAATCGGTGTGATGGTGACGCCAAAAAGCTCGAATGCACCATCTACCCTGTTCAGGCTGAGTACCGGCAACTCCCAGAAATCTCCAGGTTCCCGAATGGTATAGCCGAATTTGCTGGCGATATGGTCCATGGTGTCGGCATTGCCATATAGCGGAATCTGTATGCGCTGTAGCTGGCAAAAGCCACGCAAATCATCAATGCCATGCAAATGGTCGGCATGCGTGTGGGTGTAAAGCACGGCATCTACCCGATTCAGGCCCTCACGCAGCGACTGCTGGCGCAAGTCCGGCCCGGTATCAATGAGTATGACTTTACCATTAGGCATAGTGATGGCTGCAGAGCAACGCGTACGCTTATTATGGCTATCGGTCGACTTGCAAGTAGCACACTGGCAACCGATGGTCGGAGTGCCCGCGCTAGATCCCACGCCCAGCATGGTCAGTTGCATGGCTTAGCCTGCTTGAACAGGGAGAAGAAGTTATGGGTAGTCGCCTGCGTTAACTCTTCCAGCGAAATGTCTCGTAGGCGAGCCACCTCTTCCGCTACAAATTTTACATAGGCTGGCTGATTGGTTTTGCCACGATAAGGCATGGGCGCCAGATAAGGAGAGTCTGTTTCTACCAGTATGCGGTCCAGCGGCACTTGTCTGGCGACTTCTTTCAGCGACTGCGCATTCTTGAAGGTGACTATGCCTGAGAATGAAATATAGAAGCCCAGGTCTATGGCTTGCAACGCCACCTCCAGACTCTCGGTAAAGCAATGCATCACGCCACCAATGGCTTGCGCGTTCTCTTCCCGCATGATGCGTATGGTGTCTTCTGCCGATGAGCGGGTGTGAATTACTAGTGGCTTGCCTGCCTGGATAGCAGCACGTATATGCGTACGGAAGCGTTCACGCTGCCATTCTAGATCGCCTGTCAGGCGAAAATAATCCAACCCGGTTTCGCCTATTGCAATGACTTTAGGATGATCAGCCAGACGCACCAGATCCTCGGTACCGAAAGGCGGCTCGTTTTCGTAATCCGGATGCACGCCAACTGAAGCAAAGATATTGGGATAGGCTTCAGCCACGGCCAGCACTTGCGGAAATTCAGCCAGTGTGACCGATATGCACATGGCGTGGCCCACGCCATGCTCCTGCATGGACTGGAGAACCGCACCCATATTGGCTGCCAGCTCGGGAAAGTTAATATGACAATGGGAATCTACCAGCATGACGCTACTTTAAAGTGATGGGAACGATAAATTTATCTGAAACGGACAACCGGAATTACATGGTATGGGTAGGTCGGGACGATTTAAGCGCGCCACCAAGTAAACCTTCGATTTTATTGCGCGCTTCCTGGCCGCCGTCTTTCTCGCTGAACTGCACACCTATGCCTTGGGGGCGGTTTGCCTGGGCGACTGTAGTAATCCATACCACATGGCCGACGACTTTTAATTTCAGCGGATCTTCCAGCAGGCTGAGCAACATGAATACTTCATTGCCAATATTGTAATGCTTGGCAGTCGGGATAAATAACCCGCCACCTTTGATGTAAGGCATATAGGCCGCATAAAGAGCGGCTTTTTCCTTAATGGCAAGCGAAAGCACGCCTGGTTTCGGCGGGGGTACGGGTGCTTTATCTGGAGAAGTTGCTTCTGTACTCATTTTTATCGTGGTTACCGCTTTGTTTCCATTAAGAATGTTTGAAAAACAACGACTTTAAAACAACCTGGTATAACTTAATAAAATATTTTCCAGCTGTAACTCATTGTTGAGTGGATGAGAGGCTGTTTTACGCGCCATATTCAACTTGCGCTGAAGCTCCATCAACAAGCCCAAGTCTACCCTTTCAGAAAGCGCTTGCAAAGCACCTGCGTGCTCGGTGTGGTAGCGTACCTTGCCAGTAAACCGGCAAGCCATCAGGTCATATATCCACTTCTGCATGGCATGTATCGCGTTTTCCATGCCTAATGACGCACACAATGTTGCCAAAGGAAACACATCCAGCTTGGCTCCTTGTGCCAGCATCTGCCATACAGTATTAAGCGATTGCGAGCCCTCTCCCGCATCGTTTAATGCTGATATCGGCGAACCTCCAGCATAGTCAAGGCGTGTAGCTGCATCCTTTACGCTATGCTGGCTAAGCCACTCTATGGCGGTTTCACGTGTGGGTATCGGCATATCAATTTTGTTACACCGACTCATGATGGTGGGTAGTAACCGATGCGGCTGATGCGATACCAGGATAAAGATAACGCCTCTGGGTGGCTCTTCCAGCATTTTCAGCAAGGCATTGGCAGATGCCAGATTTAACGTTTCAGCCGGGTGTATCAGCGCTACACGCAGGCCATCACTGTTATGGCTGGACAATTCCAGAAAACTGCCCAGCTCACGTATCTGCGCCACGGATATTTGGCTTTTTTTGCCGGTTTTTGCTGGCGCAGGACTGTCTTCGTCGCCAGCAGCATCCTGCTCAGGCGTGAGCAAGCGATAGTCGGGATGATTGCTTTGCGCAAACCAGCCACAACTTGCACATATGCCACAAGCATGGCCCTGGGGGTCGGGTGTCTGGCAAAGCAGTGATTTTGCCAGCGCATTCGCAAATTCGAACTTGCCTATACCGCTACGCCCACGTAACAACAGTGCATGTGGCAAGCGGCCACGCGCAGAAGCGAGCTTGTCCCACACACCTTGCTGCCATGGGTATATAGCTTTATTAATCATATTGATAGTATGATTTTCTCAAGTGATTGTTCGACTATTTCCAATGGTTGATTAGAATCGATTACCCGAAAGCGCTGTGGATTTTCTTGTGCGCGCAGCAAATAGGCGTTGCGAATTCGCGTGAAAAACTCACTGGTTTCACGCTCGAATTTATCTGGAGAGCGTGCGCCTGCCAGGCGTTGCACGCTGACCGCCACAGGCACATCAAACAGCAAGGTAATATCAGGCTGCAAATTGCCTTGCACCCAGTCTTCCAGCGCGCATATCTTGGCTGATGCAACGCCTCGCCCGCCACATTGATACGCATAGGTGGCATCTGTAAAACGGTCGGATAATACATAAGCACCACGTGCCAGTGCTGGCTCTATCACTTCTGCAATATGCTCCCGCCGTGCGGCAAACATCAACAGTGTTTCAGTCTCTGGATGCATAGGCTCGTGCAGCAGCAGTTCGCGCAAACGTTCACCCAGCTTGGTGCCGCCAGGCTCACGTGTAGAAATGACTTCAAAACCTCGTGCTTCCAGCACAGAAACGATATTGGGGATATGCGTACTTTTCCCTGCCCCATCCATACCCTCCAGCGTGATAAATTTTCCGCGCATGACTAATGTTTTCCTAACTGGTACTTATTCACAGCTCTATTGTGCTCGAGCAATGTCGCTGAAAAGGCGTGGCTGCCATCACCCTTGCCTACGAAATATATGGCCTTAGTCTTAGCTGGATTCAACGCAGCTTCTATGGAAGCCATACCCGGCATGGCGATAGGCGTTGGTGGCAAGCCAGCCCTTGTGTAAGTGTTGTACGGTGAGTCGGTGAGCAAATCTTTTCTGCGCAGATTGCCATCGAAGTTTTCGCCTAGCCCGTAAATAACGGTAGGATCAGTCTGCAATCGCATGCCCAAGCGTAAACGATTGATAAATACACCTGCAATCAGTGGTCGCTCGGATGATTTTCCTGTTTCCTTTTCCACTATGCTGGCCATGATCAGCGCTTTATATGGGCTGTCATAAGGTAACCCGGCAGCCCTGTTTATCCAGGCCGCATCCAGCTTGGTTTGCATGGTCTGATACGCACGTTTGAGTATCTCCTTGTCGCTTGAGTTGCGACTGAAAAAATATGTATCAGGGAAAAACTGCCCTTCCGCACTCATCGCATTTACTCCGATTTCATCCAGTATCTGCCTGTCGGTATAGGCCATGGTCATATGGCGCACGGCATCGCTTGCATTCAAGGCAGCGCGCATCTGTGCAAATGTCCAGCCTTCGATAAATGTAATGCTGGCTTGCGTGGTATCACCATTAGTCAGCATATCCATTAAGCCATAGGGCGTAATTCCATTTTTAACGAGGTAAATTCCTGCCTTGACCTCGCCTGCCCGACCAAGCGCTCTGACCATGAGCTCAAAGCTCCATGCGCTATCCATTACGCCTTGTTTGGCCAGTTGCTGGCTAACGCTGCGCACGCTACCTGGCTTTACCGTGAGCTCCCTGGCTTCGGTATTTAGATTTAGTGGCATCATGGCGAAATAGACCATCCATGCTGCTAAGAACAAGGAGGCAAGGAAACCTAGTGCAATTATTTTTTTGATTAACCACATATTATTCGTGCAAAGCCTTGCGTAAATTGCCGGCCAGGTCCAGCTTTGGCCATTCCCGGTTATTGAAAGTTCTTACCTGCCATACCCCAAACAGGCTATTGCAAATAAGCAGTTCATCCGCCTGCATCAGCTTTGTTAGGGGAATCTCATGCACCTCCGGGCGCAGCCCAAAGCCTGGAGCCAAATCCAATATACGCTGCCTGGTAATGCCAGCAACACCGCACAGGCTGAGATCGGGAGTAAATAAATTGCTGCCAAACCGTGCAAACAGGTTGCTCATGGTGCATTCAATTACGTTGCCGCGAGTATCCAGCAATAAGCCATCGGCTATAGACGCATCACTCCACTCCATGCGCGCCATCACGTTTTCCAGTCGATTGAGGTGCTTGATACCTGCATATCTTGGTTGCGATGACAATCGCAGCTCACAAAGATGCAGCCTGACACCATCTTCGGCGTTACTTGAAGGGTAGTGAGGTAGCGGGGCTTTAATTACGACCCGTGTAGGCTGGGCAAGTGCCGGCAGAGCATAGCCGCGTGCGCCCTCACCTCGCGTAATAATGATCTTGGCAATAGCAATGTGCTCAGGGCTGAATAGCTGTGTTATATCATTAAGCAGAACTTCTGCGCTGGGGCAGACAATACCCAGGACATTACAGTCTTCCAACAGCTTGGTATATTGCATCAACCAGTTAACGGGATTGCCTGCGGTGACTTTAAATGTGCGAAACACACCATCACCATAGGCAAAGCCTCGATCCAGTGGCGACAAGGTTGCATCGCTACGGCCATTGATCAAATACTGTACGGGAATCGTCATTAGGCAGTCAGCATGTTGGTTAATATTATTATGCCAGCCATCGTAAAGCATGTTGTATGCGCCGTGAAGCCATAGCAACCAGCATTCTGATGTGTATCCACAAAAGTTGTGGATAACTTTGTGGAATACCAGAGAGTTGAATCGCTAACTTGCGCTAAACATTAGCTTTTTAATTTATTGATATTAATTAGGCAATTAAAAAATACCAATATAATTCAGTTGGATACCTAGCCCATTGAATTTACCGCATGTCAAGTCTTCATCTTTTCGTCACATGCACTAATACTGTGCATAAAGAAGTATAAATAACACTGCTTCAATGAGTTATTTATACTTCTTTAACGAAAAATATAATATATCGCAGTAAGACTTTTTGATTGACTTAGATTTTTTTGAATACCAATGAGCCGTTGGTCCCGCCAAAGCCAAAGTTGTTTTTAAGCGCAACATCAATCTTCATATCACGTGCGGTATTGGCACAAAAATCCAGATCGCAATCGGGATCCTGATTAAAAATATTGATAGTGGGCGGTGAAACCTGATGGTGGATGGAAAGCACGGTAAATACTGATTCCAACCCACCTGCGCCACCCAGCAAATGACCTGTCATGGACTTGGTGGAGTTCACTACCAGGTTTTTGGCATGATCGCCAAATGCAGCCTTAATGGCATTTGTTTCATTGGCATCACCCAGCGGTGTGGAAGTGCCATGCGCATTGACGAACTGTACCTGATCTGGATTGACACCCGCATTATTAAGCGCATTGCGCATAGAGCGGCGTGGCCCATCCATGTTGGGTGCTGTCATATGATAAGCATCAGCACTCATACCGTAGCCTATCAATTCAGCATAGATCCTGGCACCGCGCTTCTTGGCTGACTCATACTCTTCCAGCACCATCACGCCGGCACCCTCCCCAATGACAAAGCCATCACGGTCTTTATCCCAGGGACGACTGGCAGTTGCCGGGTCATCATTACGCGTTGACAGAGCGCGGGCCGAGGCAAAGCCACCGACCGACAGCTCGGTAATTGCAGCTTCTGCACCCCCTGCCACCATCACGTCCGCATCACCGTATTCGATCATGCGCGCAGCATCGCCAATCGAATGTGTGCCCGTGGTACAGGCGGTCACAATCGCTACGTTTGGCCCTTTAAAGCCAAACATGATGGAAAGATTGCCGGAAATCATATTGATGATGGTACCTGGGATGAAGAAAGGCGATATCTTGCGAGGCCCACCCTCATCATAGGTGTCATTGGTCTCTTCTATCAGGCGTAAACCGCCGATTCCGGAGCCGATAGATACACCGATGCGTTCAGCATTTTCTTCGGTGGCTACAATGCCTGAGTCTTTTACAGCCTCAATAGCAGCAGCCATTCCGTACTGAATGAAAGTATCCATACGCCGCGCTTCCTTTGCAGGAAGGTATTGCGACACATCGAATCCTTTGACTTCGCCGGCTATCTGCGAAGCAAAGTTACTTGCATCAAATTTAGTGATTTTTGTAATGCCGGATTTACCGGCTAACAAGTCAGACCAGGACGCCTGTACACCGATACCTACTGGTGACACAACGCCTAGTCCAGTGACAACTACACGCCTTTTATTGGCGTTAAGCGGCTTGGACAAGGCAACCCCAAGAAAAAATATGGAATGTGAGAATTACTTAAGATTTGCGGTGACGTAGTCAATCGCTTGTTGGACAGTGGTGATTTTTTCGGCTTCTTCGTCCGGAATTTCACAGTCAAACTCTTCTTCAAGAGCCATTACCAGCTCTACAGTGTCCAATGAATCGGCACCCAGATCATCCACAAATGATGATGCATTTTTCACATCAGCCTCATTTGCTCCTAATTGTTCGGTAACAATCTTTTTAACGCGTTGTTCGATGTCAGACATCTAATACCCCTTTCAAGTGTTGTAGCTTACAAATGGTTACTAATAAGCTCAGGCTATTCTAACAAAAGTCCTGAGGAATTCAAAAAACTAAACTGCAATATTCACTAAATAACTATCAAGCCTGAACTAGGCCATGTACATTCCACCATTCACATGAATGGTCTCACCGCTAATATAGCTGGCCACTGGCGAAGCCAGAAATGCCACGGCAGCAGCGATATCTTCAACCTTGCCCAAGCGCCCCAATGGAATGCGCTCAAGCAGCTTGTTTCTGTGTTCTTCCTGCAGCTCACGTGTCATATCTGTATCGATAAAGCCCGGGGCCACGCAATTTACAGTGATACCACGGCTGCCAACTTCACTGGCTAACGATCTGGTAAAGCCTGCCATACCTGCTTTGGCTGCGGCGTAGTTGGTTTGCCCTGCATTACCCATGTGTCCTACTACCGAAGAAATGCTGATAATACGGCCTTGACGCGCCTTCATCATCGGGCGCAGCACCGCCTGGGACATACGATAGACCGATTTCAGGTTGGTCGAAATCACATCATCCCAGTCCTCATCTTTCATGCGCATCAACAAGGTGTCGCGAGTAATCCCAGCATTGTTGACCAGAATCGTGATATCGCCAAACTGTTCCGCGATAGACTTCAAAGTGGCTTCGACTTGGGCTACATCATTCACATCAAGCGCCATACCAAGGCCTTGGCCTCCTGATTGGGCCAATACCTGGCTGATTTTTTCTGCGCCCTGAGCTGATGTAGCCGTTCCTATGACTGTAGCACCCTGCTTAGCCAGCTCCAGTGCAATTGCAGCACCGATTCCACGACTCGCGCCAGTCACTAATGCGATTTGGTTTTTCAACATATCGCGCCTCCTGAAAATTCAGTATTAATGGGTTTTATGATTTCTATTTTAAAGTCAGTTGCGCTTCAGCAATTGACTCAGCACTCAGCAATGCCACACAGGGCAGCTCTGCGACGATACGCTTGGTAAGCCCCGCCAGCACTTTGCCTGGACCACACTCCGCACTTGCGGTAGCACCTTGGGCATAGATGGCCTGCACGGTTTCTACCCAGCGTACCGGGCTGTAAAGCTGACGCACCAAGGCATCCTTGATTTGTTCTGCGTTGGCGTAAGCTAACACGTCCGCGTTATGTAATACCGGCACCTGGCTGACGCTCAATGTTACGTCTTTTAGGTAGCCTTGTAACTCATCGGCTGCCGGCTTCATCAATGCACAATGGGATGGGACGCTGACAGGCAATAACAAAGCGCGTTTTGCGCCTTTGGCTTTTGCTGCTTCCATGCCGCGCTCCACCGCCTCCTTATTACCAGCGATCACTACTTGCCCTGGAGAGTTGAGATTGACGGCCTCAAGCACTTGCCCCTGTGCCGCTTCAAGACATACTGAGCGCACGATATCGTCATCCAGCCCAAGAATAGCCGCCATGGCACCAACGCCCTCGGCTACTGCACTTTGCATGACTTCTGCACGGTAACGAACCAGCGGAAGCGCATCTTTATAAGACAGGGCTCCTGCAGCAACCAGAGCTGTGTACTCACCAAGGCTATGTCCTGCCATCAGGTGCGGCTGGGCTCCGCCTTGCGATTGCCAGACGCGCCATGTAGCAACGCCTGCAGCGAGCATCAAAGGTTGAGTATTAGTCGTTTGGTTTAACAACTCATTCGGCTCAGTCGCCATGTGCCAGAAATCAGTGCCAAGAATATCCGAAGCCTCGACAAAGGTATCGCGCACTACAGGAAAGTTTACCAGTCCTTGCATCATGCCAACGGACTGAGAGCCCTGACCAGGAAAAAAGAATGCGAATTTCATAAAATCTCTTTAAATACTATCGTCTTTAATATTTCATCAAAACGGAACCCCAGGTGAAACCACCACCAAAAGCTTCCATCAATATAGTCTCGCCGCGCTTGATGCGGCCATCACGGACCGCAACATCAAGTGCCAAAGGAATGGATGCAGCAGAGGTGTTGCCGTGCGTATCAACCGTCACGACAACTCTATCCATGCTCATGCCCAATTTCTTGGCAGTAGATTGCAGTATGCGGATATTGGCCTGATGCGGCACCAGCCAGTCCACGTCGGACTTCTCAAGGCCATTCGCCAGCAAGGTCTCATCCACGATAGCATCCAGCGTATTGACAGCCACCTTGAATACTGGGTTGCCTGCCATGCTGATGGTTTTGCAACCTTCTGGCTTGGAGACACCGTAGGGTACATGCAACAAATTTGCATAGCTGCCGTCAGCATGCAAATGGGTAGACATAATGCCCGGCTCATCACTGGCTTGAAGGATAACAGCGCCTGCGCCGTCGCCCCACAAAATACAGTTGCCACGGTCTGTCCAGTCGGTAATTCGCGACATGGTCTCAGCGCCGACCACCAGTGCGCATTTAGCTGAGCCGCTCTTGATGAAGTTATCGGCCGTTGCCATGGCATATACAAAGCCGCTACACACGGCCTGGATATCAAATGCGGGGCAGCGAGAAACGCCCAATTTATCCTGCAACAAGCAAGCTACGCTGGGGAAAATATTATCCGGGGTGGTAGTTGCTACAATAATCAAGTCGATATCTTGCTCGCTGATATTTGCAGCCTTGATCGCCTGAATAGCGGCAGCATAGGCCAAGTCGCTAGTGAACTCACCCTCTGCAGCAATATGGCGCTCGCGGATGCCGGTACGTGTCACTATCCACTCATCTGTGGTGTCCACCATTTTTTCAAGCTCAGCATTGCTAAGAATTTTTTCAGGCAAATAACTACCCGTGCCTGCAACACGTGAGTAAATCATGCGGTTGCTCTTGTCATGTCGTTACGCCCTGGCTTCAATGTTTTCTGTATCAATTTTGGCTTTCGTCTGTACTTCAGTTAGAGGTGGTGAAGGACGGATATGCTCGATTTCAAGCTGCTCCGTTATACGACGGAGGACACCACTACGAGACTCTTCTGCGGCAGTCTGTATGGCATGGAAAAATGCAAAGCTGTCAGCACCACCATGACTTTTCACGACGATGCCGCGCAAGCCAAGGAAGCTTGCGCCATTATAACGACGTGGATCCAGTCTACGCTTGAATGCTTTGAGTACTGGCATGGCAGCAAGTGCCATAAGCTTGGTAAATATGTTGCGCTTGAATTCCTGGCTAATGAAGCCGCCCATCATATGGGCCAAGCCTTCGGATGTTTTGAGCGCTACGTTGCCAACAAAACCATCGCATACCACAAGGTCGGTGGTGCCCTTGTATATGTCGTCGCCTTCTACGTTGCCGTAAAAATTGAGGTGGCTTGCCCGTAGCAACTCCCCCGCCTGCTTGACGACCTCATTACCCTTGATGTCTTCTGATCCTATGTTGAGCAAGCCAACGCTAGGACGCTCCTTATGCTCCACACATGAAACCAGCATGGCGCCCATGATTGCAAATTGCAGCAGCTGCTCAGGCGTGCAATCAGCATTTGCCCCAAGATCCAGCATATAGGTCATGCCTTTTTTGCTGGGAAGCATGCCCGCAATTGCAGGGCGATCAATACCGGGAAGTGTTTTTAGAACATAACGTGCTGTAGCCATGAGTGCGCCGGTATTGCCTGCGCTTACACAGGCATTAGCCTCACCACTTTTGACCAGATTAATAGCTACGCGCATTGAAGAGTCTTTTTTGTTCTTCAATGCACTTTGTGGAGACTCATCCATGGTAACGACTTCGCTGGCATGGTGAATGCGCAGACGTGGGCTTACTGAAGCCTTGCGTGCGGATAATTCCGCTTCAATAGCCTCGGTAAGACCAACCAGAACGATGTTGATTTCGCTATCCTGCTTTAATGCCTCAAGGGCTGCAGGTATCGTGACATGAGGGCCGTGGTCGCCCCCCATGGCATCGATAGCAACTGTGATATCCATGCTCAAGATAGCGTCTAAGATATAGCGCTTAAAAACAAAGCGCCGATCAGAATCGCTTAATACTTAACTATTCGCCTTTTGCCGGCAGAACCTTGCGGCCACGATAGTAGCCACTTGGGCTAATGTGATGACGCAAATGTGTTTCGCCAGTGGTTGGCTCGACAGCCAAAGGTGGGTTGGTTAAGAAATCATGTGAGCGATGCATACCACGCTTTGATGGTGACTTCTTGTTTTGTTGAACGGCCATGTCTTACTCCTAATAAACTATTAATTTTGGCTTTTGCTAGCCTTCAGGCCCTGCAAAACCGCAAACGGGTTAGGTTTCTTCAACTCCGCCACCTGTTCTTTCGCCCCGCAAATATTCAACTCATGCTTGGGCGAAAATGGCAAAGCCAATAAAACCTCATCTTCAATAAATTCAGCAACTTGCATTTGTACATCAGCAACAAGATAATCGTGCTCATCAACATCTTCCTCTTCAGGAGGAAGATCAGCCTCACTAGCCACTATAATAAAGCTTGAGTTAACATCCAGATCAAACTTAAGTGGCTCAAGGCAGCGCTGACAGGTTAATTCCAAAGTGCCTTGAACCTTCAAATTCAGCACCGGTTTACCTTCACTATTAACATCACCCAACAATTGCCAACTCAGCACACTTTCATATGACGCTAATGCGTCCACTAGGCGTGAAAATTGCGAAACCGCGATTGTATCATGAATTTCAAGCGCTTTCCTTGCAAACTCAATGCTGTTGATGATGTGCTGTGCAGTCATAAGGGGCGCATGATATAATTTGTATGCTTTCGTGTCAAAACTTAGGTTGATCAGACGCCTGAATTCAGGTTGATCTTTGGCACTCAAATCTTTCGATCCAGGTCTAAGCGTGATAAAAAAAATTCTAGTTGCCAATCGTGGTGAAATCGCCGTGCGTATTGTTCGCGCGTGTTCAGAAATGGGTATTAAGTCGGTTGCCATCTACTCGGATGCTGACCGCCATGCCTTGCATGTAAAAAAAGCGGATGAGGCCTATAACATTGGTTCTGATCCGGTTATCGGTTATCTCAATGCACATAATATAGTGAATCTGGCAGTTGCCTCCGGTTGCGATGCTCTGCATCCCGGCTATGGTTTCCTGTCTGAAAACCCCGAGCTTGCAGAAATTTGCTCGCGCCGTGGTATTAAATTTATCGGCCCTGATGCAAAGGTCATACGCCAGATGGGCGACAAGATCCAGGCACGTAATGCCATGGTTGCCGCCGGTATACCATGCACTCCGGGCAGCGATGGCAACCTAGCGAACTTGGAAGAAGCATGCAAGCTTGCCAAGAAAATTGGTTACCCCGTTATGTTGAAGGCTACTAACGGTGGTGGTGGACGTGGTATTCGGCGCTGCAATGACGAAAAAGAGCTTCTAGGTAATTACGACCGTGTAATTTCCGAGGCGAGTAAGGCGTTCGGCAAGCCTGAGGTTTTCCTTGAAAAATGCGTGGTTAACCCACGGCATATAGAAGTACAGATTCTGGGCGACAGTCACCGCAATGTGATTCACCTGTTTGAGCGCGATTGCTCAATCCAGCGCCGCAATCAAAAGCTCATAGAAATCGCACCATCACCGCAATTAAGCAAGGCCCAGCGTGAGTACATCGGCAACCTTGCTGTCAAGGCTGCTAAAGCTGTGGGCTATGAAAATGCCGGCACCGTCGAATTTCTGCTGGATTCCGACAACACTTTCTATTTCATGGAAATGAATACCCGCTTGCAGGTGGAGCACACGGTAACCGAAACCATCACAGGTATTGATATCGTGCAGGAGCAGATTCGCATTGCCGATGGCAAGCCGCTGCAATACAAACAGTCGGATGTGCATTATCGCGGTTTTGCCATGGAGTTCCGCATCAACGCAGAAGATCCAAAAAATGACTTTTTACCTAGTTTTGGTAAAATCACACGCTACTATGCGCCTGGCGGCCCAGGGGTTCGTATGGATGCGGCCATGTATAGCGGCTATGTGATACCGCCCTACTACGACTCTATGTGCGCAAAGCTGACAGTATGGGCGTTGACTTGGGAAAGTGTCATTGAGCGTGGCCGTCGCGCACTGAATGACATGGTGGTATACGGCGTCAAGACCACCATTCCGTATTATCAAGAGATTCTGAAGCATCCTGACTTCAGGAGTGGCGAGTTTGATACCAGCTTTGTTGAGTCCCATCCTGAGCTGGTAAATTACGCTACCGAGTTTCCGCCTGAGCTCATAGCTGCTGCCATTTCAGCCGCTATTGCAGCCCACGAAGGTATCTAAATTCATTTAAATAAATTTTTAAAGCGATAAATTAAAAATATGGCTAAAGTATATGTTTCTGAACTAGTTTTACGCGACGGTCACCAATCTTTGATCGCCACCCGCATGCGTACTGATGATATGTTGCCTATCTGTTCCAAGCTAGACGCTATCGACTTCTGGTCGCTCGAAGCCTGGGGTGGTGCAACCTTTGATGCCTGTGTGCGCTACCTGAAAGAGGATCCATGGGAGCGCCTCAGGAAGTTACGTAAAGCACTTCCTAACAGCCGTATCCAGATGCTGTTGCGGGGTCAGAATTTACTTGGCTATCGTCATTACTCAGATGATGTTGTACGTGCCTTCGTTAAACAATCTGCAGACTCCGGCGTTGATGTATTCCGCATTTTTGATGCGATGAATGACTTGCGTAACTTGCGCGTCTCAATTGAGTCGGTCAAGAAGTTTGGTAAGCATGCCGAAGGTACCATCAGTTATACCACCAGTCCCGTGCATGATATCCCCCACTTTGTAACCCTGGCCAAAGAGCTGGAAACCATGGGTTGCGACACCATCGCTATCAAGGATATGGCTGGCTTGCTAACGCCACAATCTACAAGCGATCTGGTCAAGGCGATGCGCGCTGCCATCAAGCTGCCTATTCACCTGCATAGCCACGCTACGTCGGGCCTGGCCAGTATGAACATGTTGCGTGGCATCGAGAATGGCGCAACCATTATTGATACCTGTAATTCATCCTTCTCAGAAGGTGCCAGCCATCCGACTACCGAGAGCATGGTGGCGGCATTGCAGGGTACTGAATTCGACACCGGCCTCAAACTGGAAGCTTTGCAGGAAATCACCGCCTATTTCCGCGAAGTGCGTAAGAAATACTGGCAGTTTGAAAGTGACTTTACCGGTGTAGATACCCGCGTGCTGGTCAATCAAGTGCCGGGCGGCATGATTTCCAACCTTTCCAACCAGCTTAAGGAGCAAGGTGCCTTGAGCCGTATGGATGAAGTGTTGGCTGAAATTCCGCGTGTACGGGAAGACCTGGGGTTCCCGCCACTGGTAACTCCGACCTCGCAGATTGTTGGTACCCAGGCCGTGCTTAATGTGATGACAGGTGCACGATACAAATCCATCACCAACGAAGTAAAAAACTACTTTGTTGGTCAATACGGAAAGTCACCTGCCCCGGTCAATGCTGATATCAAAAATCTGGCTGTAGGCGATGCGGAAGTTATCGAATGCCGTCCTGCCGACCTGCTTGAAAATGAAATGGAAAAGCTGCAACTGGAATCCGAGGGCTTAGCCAAATCAGAAGAAGATGTGCTGACCTATGCCATGTTCCCGGATATGGCAAAAACTTTCTTGCAGGAACGCAATGCCGGATCCCTAAAGCCCGATCCATTGCATTCAAAAGAAGCTGTAACGACTAGTGCCTCACGTTTTGCCCCTAACGAATTCAATGTGACGCTGCATGGCGAGACCTTCCATATCAAGCTTACTGGTAGCGGCCACCGAGGCGAAGAGCAACGCCCATTCTATGTATCTGTAGATGGTATTGCCGAAGAGGTCATTGTCGAAACACTCAATGAGATCGAAGTTTCACGCGGAAAAGGCGGCGACAAGAAAAAGTCCAGCACTTCCGGTAACACAGTCAACGGTCGCCCACGTCCATCACATGAAGGCTGTGTGACGACTGCTATGCCTGGCAGCATTGTTGAAGTGAAGGTAAAGGCTGGCGATAAGGTCAATGCGGGTGATGCAGTGCTGGTGATTGAAGCCATGAAAATGGAAAATGAGATACAGGCACCGAAGTCTGGAATTGTCGTGGCAGTCCACGTCAAAAAAGGCGATACAGTCACTCCTGATGAGTCGTTGCTGGAAATTCAACCTGCTTAACCTGAAGTTAAACTCAACATAATTTAAACCAGAAGCCGGCAGTGATTTCACCTGTCGGCTTTCTAATTTTCATAATACCAATATGCCAAATACTTCACTCATTCTCGCCTCTTCCTCGCCATTTCGGCGAGAGCTTTTAGCACGCTTAAATCTGCCATTTAGCGTGATATCTCCAGACGTTGATGAAGCTGCTCTTGATCAGGAAAAACCCGAGGAAACCGCACTGCGCTTGGCACAAGTTAAGGCCATTAAAGTCGCTGAATCTAATCCAAACTCACTCATTATTGGATGCGACCAAGTCGCCACACTGGATGGCATGCAGCTTGGCAAGCCACTGACCCATGAGAATGCAGTCAGGCAGCTCAGCATGATGCGCGGGCGTAGCGTTACCTTTCATAGTGCGCTCTGTCTTTACAACAGCGCAACACAGCATATGCAAGCCGAAGTAGTGCCTTATATCGTGGAATTTCGCCATTTGAGTGATGCTCAAATTGAAAATTATTTACGCATAGAGCAGCCTTATCACTGTGCCGGCAGCGCCAAATCAGAAGGATTGGGAATTGCGCTAATTGCCGCTATGCACGGCAATGATCCCAATGCGCTGATAGGCTTACCGCTGATCAAGTTGATTAGCATGCTACAGAACGAAAATATTGCAATCATTTAGCCATATCATAAGCAAGAGATAAAACTTAAGCGTCAACGTAATATAAGCGCAAACGTTTTAAGGCATCTACCCCCGGAGACTTTCACTATGTTCAAAACTCGCACCATTGTTTGCTATCTTTTTGCTGCGCTGTCGCCTTTTAGTTATGCCCCTTTGGGCTATGCGGCTAACTCGGATGAAATACGCAGCACTTTGCAGGATCAGCAGGAGGTAGCCGTCACCATTTATAACGACAATCTGGCTCTGGTGAAAGACCAGCGAAAAATCAAGCTTAAGACCGGCACTAGCAGCCTGGCATTGCGTGACGTGAGTGCACAGATTCGTCCAGAGACAGCATTATTGCGCAGCTTGACCGCGCCTGCCGGGTTATCGGTAATGGAACAGAACTTTGATTTTGACTTACTCACCCCACAAAAGTTACTGGAAAAGTACGTAGGGAAAACCGTAGGGTTGGTGCGGGTCAACCCTGCGACTGGTGCAGAAACGACTGAACAGGCGCAAGTGCTCTCAGCCAACAATGGGGTAGTGTTAAAGATAGGTGACCGCATTGAAACTGGAGTTCCAGGGCGCATTACTTATAGCGATGTCCCCGCCAATTTGCGTGACCGCCCCACACTGGTGCTGCAATTGCAAAACAAAACTGCGTCCGAACAAAATGTTGAACTGAGCTATCTCACTGGCGGCCTGGGATGGAAAGCCGATTACGTTGCAGAATTAAACGCCAATGAAGATAAGCTGGATTTATCAGGCTGGGTGACGCTAACTAACACCAGTGGCACCAGTTATCGCAACGCCAAACTGCAGTTAGTAGCAGGCGATGTTAACCGTGTACACGAACCCATGCGACCAGCCATGATGGAACAGATGCGCATGAAAACCATGGATATGGCAGCATCTGCGCCCATGTCTGAAGAAGGTCTGCTTGAATATCACCTGTATACCCTCGACCACCCCACCACTATTGCAGAGAGCCAGACCAAGCAGGTTGCTCTGCTCTCGGCTACTGGTGTGCCGGCGCGCAAAGATTTAGTCCTGCGTGGCGCTGATTACTACTATCAATCCAGTTATGGGGACCTAGGCCAGAAGGTGAAGGTTGGCGTGTATGTCGAGTTCGACAATAAAGAAGCCTCCAAGCTCGGCATGCCATTACCCAAAGGTATCATGCGGGTTTACAAGAAGGACAGCAGTGGTAATGCGCAGTTCGTTGGTGAAGACAATATTGATCACACGCCAAAAAATGAAACGGTACGTCTGAAGCTGGGTGAGGCCTTTGATGTAACTGCAGACAAGAAGCAGACAGATTTCAAGAGATTGCCAAATCCAGCCAAAGGCAACAGCCTGTTTGAAAGCGCTTACGAGATTGTCATCAAAAATGCCAAGAAAGAGCGTGTAACCGTGACTGTGCAGGAACCTATTCCAGCCGACTGGAAAATTACCAAGGAAAGCCTGCCTAGCGTAAAAGCGACCAGCAATACAGCTGTCTGGAAGGTAGAAGTGCCTGCTGAAGGTAAAACTACCCTGACTTATCGTGTGCAGGTTAAATACTAATGGTAGGCAGCACAGATAAAGATCAAGCCCTGCCTCAGTCAAAAAAAAGCCTGAACAAAGGCACGCTGTATATGGTGCCTGTAACGCTTGGTGATGACATTATTTCCAAAGCATTACCACAGGACGTGGTAGCAATTGCCCAAAATCTGGATACATTCATTGTAGAAGATGAGAAAACAGCGCGGCGGTTTCTTGGTGCAATTAAATCCGCCAGGCCTGTGCGTGAAATCACGCTGCTGGTGTTGAATGAACATACAACTGACAAAGAATTACCAGCACTGCTTGCGCCCTTAGTACAGGGCAAAAATGTAGGGCTGATGTCAGACGCTGGCTGCCCCGGCATTGCTGACCCGGGAGCCAAAGTGGCAGAGCTGGCGCATCGTCAGGGCATACGAGTAGCGCCGCTAGTCGGGCCGTCGTCTATCCTACTGAGCTTGATGGCATCTGGCTTTAACGGACAGAGGTTTACTTTTCTGGGCTACATTCCCAGCGATAAAAATGCACGTGTCATGAAGCTCAAAGAGATTGAAAGAAACTCGCAAAAGCTGAATGAAACGCAGATTTTTATTGAGACACCCTATCGCAACCAGCACCTGCTGGAAGATATTCTCTCAAACTGCAATCCAGCTACCAGATTATGCGTGGCCAGAAACGTAAGCCTGCAAACTGAGTTGATTGTCAGTAAGCCAATTGCCGCTTGGAAGCAACTGGAGCTACCGGACTTGCATAAACAGCCGACAGTCTTTTTGCTGCTGGCTTAACTTTAGCTTACTTAAGTAATTTTTTAACCGGTGCGTAACTCAGCCTATGTACGGGTGAAATGCCATGGATTACCAGCCGCGCCAGATGGTCTGCTGTGGGGTAGCCTTTGTGTTGTGCAAAAGCGTATTGCGGGTACAGGCTGTCCAACTCATATAACTCGGCATCCCGCGCAGTTTTAGCAAGGATGGAAGCTGCGGAAATCGCTGGCACTTTGCTATCCCCTTTAACTATCGCCTCTGACGAAATGCCAGTTTTTGGACAGTGCAGGCCATCAACCATGATCTGTTGTGGCCGTATGCTCAAGGCTTCCACCGCGCGCTTCATCGCCAGCAGGCTCGCTTGCAGGATATTGATCTCATCAATTTCCTCCACACTACTGCTGGCAACCGCCCACGCTATCGCGTACTGCTTGATCTCAATGGCCAGGCTATCTCGTTTTTTTTCTGAGAGTTTTTTGGAGTCCGCTAGCCCAAAAATCGGATGCGCCGGATCCAGGATGACAGCCGCCGCATAAACGGCACCGGCTAGAGGCCCGCGCCCCGCTTCATCTACGCCGCATACCAGAATAGTATCCATCACTTACAGGTAAGCCAGCACGGCCTCTGCCGCCTTTTCTTCAGTATTCTGGCGTAGCGTTTCATGCATGTACGTAAATTCGGTGCGGATATCCTGCATAAGCGCTTTGTCACCTAGCAATTTAAGTGTGGCTTCAGCCAGCTTTTCCGGCGTGGCATCATGCTGCAGCAACTCGGGCACCACAAAGCGGCCGGCAAGCACGTTGGGTAGACCGACATACGGCAGGTAATTCATGCGCTTAAGAATTTGCCAGCTTAGCCACGGTAAACGGTAAGTAATCACCATAGGGCGCTTCATCAATGCCGCTTCCAGTGTAGCAGTACCCGAGGCGACGATGACTACATCAGCGGCTTCCATGGCCATATGGCATGACCGAATAAAATTTGAATG
>JBAZTJ010000008.1:35476-35985 GCA_041662005.1 Candidatus Methylopumilus sp. | reverse complement strand
GGGCACGCATGATGGTTGCCGGCGATCAGGCCGGCGGCAACCTGGCTGCCGCAGTGGCCATGATGGCACGCGACAGGGCTGCATTGCCCGGCTGCAATGCGCGCTTGAAGGGACAGGTGCTTATCAATCCATTACTGGATTCGCAGCAAACCACTAAATCCATGGGGGCAGCGGATGACTGCCCATGCCGCAAAGCCTGGTCAGACTACCTGCCCACCGCCAGCGATGCGCTGCATCCCTATGCCTCACCGGTGAATTCACTCAGGCTGTCGGGGTTGGCCTCAGCACTGATCATTACCGCGGAACGCGAACCGCTACGTGACGAGGCGGAACAATACGCCGCCAAGCTTATCGCTGCCGGGGTGCCAGTACAGGTACGCCGTCTTGAAGGCGTCGGCGGTGATTTGGCAGATCCCGGGCATCCACGGTTTGCGCAGGTTACCCAGACACTCACGCAATTCATCACTGATGCGATATAAGCCGGTTTTGTAATCATCGAATTTGAAATC
>JBAZTJ010000008.1:0-35466 GCA_041662005.1 Candidatus Methylopumilus sp. | reverse complement strand
AATGAAGGGAGAGACCATGAAAAACACTGATTTGAAAACCCCAGACTTGAAAGACACCAGCCCGTTATTCGGCCGTAAAACCATAGCCATTGCCATTGGGCTACTGGTGATTGGTAGTGCAGCCACGCTATCGTTCAACAGCCAGGCGGCCAAGCCACCTGTTGTCGCAGCTGCACCAATACCCGTATCGGTGGCTGCCGTCATTGAGAAAAAGATAACGGAATGGGATGATTTTTCCGGGCGTGTGGAAGCCATAGAGCGCGTGCAGATTCGTCCCCGCATCTCCGGCACTATTGATGTTATCCATTTCCAGGAAGGACAGTTGGTGAAAAAAGGCGACTTGCTGTTCACCATTGATCCACGGCCTTACCAGGCCGAATTGGCGAGGGCCGAGGCTGCGCTGGCCAGTGCACAGGCGGCAGTTGAATTATCCAGAACCGAACTTGAACGCACGCGTCGCCTGACGGAAGAACGTGCCGTGGCCCAGCGTGAGCTGGATCAGCGTAGCAGCGCGTTCCAGGATACCTCGGCCAACGTAAAAGCAGCACAGGCTGCCGTCATGATCGCCCGCCTTAATCTGCAATACACCGCCATCACGGCACCGGTAAGCGGGCGCGTATCACGTGCCGAAATCACGGTAGGCAATCTGGTGAGTGCCGGCGCCAATGCGCCTGCGCTGACAACCCTGGTGTCGGTGTCCCCGGTGTATGTCAACTTCGAAGTCGATGAGCAGACTTATATCCGTTACGCAGCCAATGGCGCTGTCGGCAACTCCGGTTTAGCGCGTACCCCCATCGCCATTGGCCTAGCTTCGGAAGAAGGCTACCCGCACCTGGGTCACCTGAAGTCGTTCGATAACCAGATGGATACAGCCTCCGGGACGATACGGGTAAGGGCAGTTTTTGATAATGCCAACGGTTTGTTGACACCAGGGATGTATGCACGTGTGCGTACCGGTGGCTCAGCAGAGCAACTTGCGCTGCTCATAAACGATAAGGCCGTGGGTACCGACCAGAACAAGAAATACGTAATGGTGGTGGGTGCTGACAACAAGGTGACTTATCGCGATGTACAGCTTGGGCCTATGGTCGATGGTTTGCGTGTGGTCCGTTCCGGTTTGAAACAAGGCGAGCTGATCGTAGTGAATGGCCTGCAACGCGTTCGCCCCAATGACACCGTTGCGCCTGTCACCGTGGCGATGGATGGACAGGTACCCAAGACGCTGGTGCCAGGCCCACAACAGGAGCAGAAAGATGGCAAACAGGCCAGCCTGGAGACTGTTGAGCTCAAGCCCAAATCAGCCAGAAAAACGCTGATCTAACACCTCCTAATCCAGTAAAAACCTTAATCAGCGGCAAACCCTGATTAAGGCGGGGGCCAGTGTACGCAGCTGGCGCCGACAACAAGCAGGGAAGCAATCCATGAATATTTCAAAATTCTTTATCGACAGGCCCATTTTTGCGGGTGTGCTGTCAGTCATCATCTTTATCGGCGGCCTGATTGCCATGCAAAATCTGCCGATTTCCGAATACCCGGAAGTGGTGCCGCCATCGGTGATCGTCAAGGCGCAGTTCCCGGGCGCTAATCCGCAAACCATCGCCGAGACAGTGGCCACGCCTATAGAGGAGCAGATCAACGGCGTCGAAGGCATGCTGTATATGTCCTCGCAAGCCACATCTGACGGCCTGATGACGTTGACTGTGACATTCAAGCTGGGTACTCCTCCCGACTTGGCGCAGCAACTGGTGCAAAACCGCGTCAGCCAGGCTTTGCCACGCTTGCCGGAGGTAGTGCAGCGACTAGGGGTGACCACAGTGAAAAGCTCACCAGACCTGACCATGGTGGTGCACTTGCTGTCGCCCAACAACCGTTACGACATGACTTACCTGCGTAACTACGCGGTACTGAACGTTAAGGACAGGTTGGCACGGCTGGAAGGTGTAGGCCAGGTCCAGTTGTTTGGTTCCGGTGATTATTCTATGCGTATCTGGCTGGATCCGCGCAAAGTAGCCGAACGTAAGCTGGCTGCCAGTGACGTGGTAAAAGCTATCCGCGCGCAAAACGTGGATGTGGCTGCCGGTGTGATCGGTGCATCACCTGCGGCACCCGGTGTGGATTACCAGATTTCAGTCAACGCGCGAGGTCGCCTCGACTCTGAAGAAGAGTTCGGCAATATCGTCATCCGTACTTCTGAGGATGGCGTAGTAACGCGCCTGAAAGATGTAGCACGTATCGAGCTGGGCGCCAGCGAATATGCGTTGCGTTCACTGCTGGATAATAAATCTGCGGTCGCTATCCCTATCTTCCAGGCGCCAGGCTCCAATGCTTTGCAGATTTCCGAGAATGTACGCAAGACCATGGCTGAGCTGCAAAAGGATATGCCTGAAGGGGTTGAGTATCATATCGTGTATGACCCCACGCAGTTCGTGCGCTCTTCTATCCATGCAGTGACCGAAACCCTGCTGATTGCGGTGGCACTGGTAGTGCTGGTGGTCATCGTGTTTCTGCAGACCTGGCGCGCATCCATCATTCCCTTGCTGGCGGTGCCGGTATCTGTGATTGGTACTTTTGCGGTGATGCTGGGCCTGGGTTTTTCCATCAATACATTGAGTCTTTTCGGGCTGGTACTCGCCATCGGGATCGTGGTGGATGATGCCATCGTGGTGGTAGAGAACGTCGAACGGAATATTGAAAACGGGCTATCGCCCATAGAGGCAACCTACAAGGCCATGCGCGAAGTATCAGGGCCGATTGTGGCAATTGCATTGACCTTGTCTGCGGTATTCGTGCCACTGGCTTTTATCAGCGGGCTTACTGGTCAGTTTTTTAAACAATTTGCGCTGACTATTGCCATTTCTACCGTCATTTCCGCCTTCAACTCGCTGACCTTGTCGCCGGCTTTGGCCGCCTTGTTGCTCAAAAAGCACGGTGCCAAGAAAGATGGCTTCCAGCGTGCGATTGATGCCTTGTTCGGCTGGTTCTTTGTACGCTTTAACAAGCTATTCCACCGCGGTTCTAGCCACTATGGTTCTGGTGTCACTGGCGTGCTCAAGCATAAATCGCTGATGCTTGCGATGTATGCATTGCTGATAGGCAGCACCTTGCTCATATTCCATAAAGTGCCTAGCGGCTTCATTCCCGGGCAGGATAAACAGTACCTGGTGAGCTTTGCCCAGTTGCCGGATGCTGCTTCGCTGGATCGTACCGAAGAGGTGATTCGCAAGATGAGTGATATTGCGCTTAAACATCCTGGTGTGGAATCTGCGGTGGCTTTCCCGGGCTTGTCCATCAACGGTTTCACTAACAGTCCGAACTCCGGCATCGTGTTTGTGACGCTCAAGTCATTTGATCAGCGTAAATCTGCTGACCTCAGCGGTTTGGCTATCGCCCAGCAGTTGAACAAGGATTATGCCGGCATACAAGACGCGTTTATCGCCATCTTCCCTCCACCTCCGGTTCAAGGCTTGGGCACGATCGGCGGCTTCAAGCTGCAGATACAGGACAGGGCGGCTTTGGGTAACGATGCCTTGAATGATGCCCTGCAGGCGTTCATGGCCAAGGCACAAAAGGCACCCGAGCTGGCGGGTATGTTCTCCAGCTATCAGGTCAATGTGCCGCAACTGTATGCCGATGTAGACCGTACCCATGCGCAACAGCTCGGCGTAGCGATTCCTGACGTGTTCGAAACCCTGCAGATTTACCTGGGCTCGCTGTATGTGAATGACTTCAACAAGTTCGGCCGAACCTACCAGGTACGCGTGCAGGCAGATGCCGAGTTCCGCGCGCATGAAGAAGATGTCGGTCTACTCAAAGCCCGTAACGACAGGGGCGAGATGGTGCCGTTGTCATCGGTACTGCGCATGACCAAGAGCCACGGGCCTGACAGGGCGATGCGCTATAACGGTTTCCCCGCGGCCGACGTCAATGGCGGCGCAGCGCCCGGTTACAGCACGGGTGAAGCGCAGGCTGCGGTAGAGCGCATCGCAGCGGAAACCCTGCCACGTGGCATAGGCTTTGAATGGACTGAGCTGACTTACCAGGAGAAGATCGCCGGCAATACCTTGTTCGTGATCTTGCCGCTATCCATGTTGCTGGTGTTCCTGGTGCTGGCTGCGCAGTACGAAAGCCTGACCCTGCCGGTGGCGGTATTGCTGATTGTGCCGATGGGCCTGCTCGCCGCCATTACCGGCGTGTGGCTGACCAATGGCGACAACAACATCTTCACCCAGATCAGCCTGGTGGTGCTGGTGGGGCTGGCGTGCAAGAACGCGATTCTGATCGTGGAGTTTGCGCGCGAGCTTGAACATCAGGGCCGTGGCATCTACGAAGCGGCGATTGAGGCGGCACGTCTCAGGTTACGTCCTATCCTGATGACCTCTATCGCCTTTATCGCAGGGGTGCTGCCGCTAGTGCTATCTAGCGGCGCGGGCTCCGAGATGCGCCATGCCATGGGCGTGGCGGTGTTCTCCGGCATGATAGGCGTGACTGCATTTGGCTTGTTCCTGACGCCAGTGTTCTATGTATTGCTGCGTTCACTGGTGACGCGTAATAGCCGTAAGCATGTTGATGCGCCGAATGTTGCACCAGCAATTGCTGAACCCACAGTGAATTAAATAGCTGCATTAAGTAGTAGATGAGGATAAACATGAATACATATAAATTTGCGTTAACAGCGCTGGCAGCCGCACTGGTGCTGGCTGGTTGCAGCATTATCACGCCGCCGGACAAGGTAAGCCTGGATCTGCCCACGCAATACCGCGAATCGCAACCGATTCAGGATGGTGCCTGGAAAGTGGCTGAGCCCGCCGATGAGAAAGACCGTGGTGCCTGGTGGCTGGCATTCAACAATGCCGAACTCACGCAGTTAATTGACGATGCCACCACTGCCAGCCCAAGCCTGGCAACGGCGTTGGCCAGGGTTAAGGAAGCCAGGGCTATTGCCGGTGTGGTCGATGCCGATCGTGCCTTCAGGCTTAATGGCGGCTTTGGTCCTACGCGTTTGAGAGATAGCCAGGGTAGCAATCAGCAGGAGCGGGCCAATAGCCCAACCACCACCGAATGGCGGGCACAGCTCAATGCCTCTTATGAAGTTGACCTGTTCAACCGCCTATCCAACAACAGCCGTGCCGCACAGCTGGATGCCCAAGGCCAGGAGGCAGCTTATCGCTCGGTGTTACTGGCGCTACAGGCCGATGTGGCACAGCAGTATTTTGCGATTCGTTCGCTGGATTCCGAGCTGGATGTCTTGCTGAAAACCATCGTGTTGCGACAGGAAGCCTTGCGCATAGTCCAGCTGCGCTTCGATGCGGGTGACATCAGCGAGCTCGATGTGGCGCAAGCCAAGACTGAGCTGGCCTTTACCCAAGCTGAGCAGGAAAGTGTGCTACGCGCGCGTTCACAACGCGACCATGCGCTCGCGGTATTATTGGGCAAGGCCCCGGCACAGTTTACTTTGGCAACTGCGCCCATCCAGCCGGTGATCGTCAATGTTCCGTCCGGCTTGCCGTCAGACCTGCTGGAGCGTCGCCCGGATATTGCCCAGGCACAGCGCCAACTGGCTGCGGCCAGTGCGCGGGTAGGGGTGGCCAAGGCGGCCTTTTTCCCTAGCTTGCTACTCACCGGCACTGCGGGGTATGAATCCAACGAACTGAAAGACTTATTTAAATGGTCCAGCCGAAGCTGGCTAATGGGGCCGCTGGTAGGCACGGTACTGAGCTTGCCTATCCTGGACGGTGGCCGTAACAAAGCCAACCTGCAACGCGCCGATGCCAATTACGAAGGACTGGTCGCCAATTATCGTCAGCAGGTGCTGGTGGGTTTTCAGGATGTGGAAGATAACCTGAGTGCGTTGCGTACCCTGGATAAGCAGATTGGTTACCAGAGTGAAGCGACGACTTCATCACAACGTGCTACCACGCTGGCCGAATCTCGATACCGGAATGGCTCGGCGAGCTACCTGGAGGTGATCGATGCCCAACGCTCCAGCCTGGCCTCACAACGCGCTGTCAGCCAAAGCGTGGGTCAGCGCGCAATTGCCTCGGTTGGCCTGATCCGTGCGCTAGGCGGCGGCTGGCAAGAGGTTAGCAGTAAAACCGCATCTGTTGACTGAGTAGCCAAGCATTAAACAAGCATTGAATATTCAATATCGGCATTAAGAATGATTCATGGCTTTATCGGGTGCTCATCAATTAACATAGCAACATAAAGAATGTCCGGGAGCACCAGCATCATGAGTTACCTGTTTCACCTGATCGAGCAATACGGCCTGTTACTGGTATTTTTCAACGTACTGTTGGAGCAAATCGGCTTGCCATTACCGGCTTACCCCACGCTGGTGATTGCAGGTGCATTGCTTGGTAGCGGTGATTATTCCGCGGGATTGTTGTTGTTAACCGCCGTGATTGCCGCGCTGATCGCCGATAGCTTCTGGTTTTTTGCGGGCAGGCGCTACGGCAGAAAAGTTATGTCCACGCTTTGCCGTATCTCACTCTCGCCTGATTCCTGCGTGCGGCAGACCTCTTCCATCTACACGCGCTGGGGTGCATCTTCATTGCTGGTGGCCAAGTTTATTCCGGGCTTTGCCTCTGTTGCCAGCGCCATGGCGGGAACACTGGGCACGCGGCGCAGCGCTTTTTTCCTGTTTGATGGCGTTGGTGCCGCGTTGTGGGCGGGGGTGGCGATCTACCTCGGCTCCTTGTTCAGCACTACCATTGATGATCTATTGAACGTGCTGGTAGAGCTGGGCAAATGGGGCGGTTTGCTGGTACTTGCCGCATTGGGCGCCTATATCGCCTCAAAGTGGTGGCAGCGTTACCGTTTCTACAAGGCCTTGCACATGGCACGCATTTCGGTCGATGAGCTGGACCAGATGCTGCAGGAAGGCACGGCGCCTTTAATCGTCGATGTACGCATTCCCTTGTCGCAGCAGTCAGGGCGGATTCCAGGGGCGGTCATCATCCACAATAACGATGTGAGCTCTTTGCAGCTCGACGACACGGCGATGGACAGCGAAGTGATCGTGTATTGCGAGTGCCCTAACGAGGCCTCGGCTGCTCGCGTGGCCAAGGAACTGATGAAAAAAGGCTATACACGGGTCAGGCCATTATCAGGCGGTATCAGCGCCTGGATAGCCGCCGGTCACGCGATAGAGCCGTAACCTGTGCCAGCGGCGCTTGCTTAGGCAGTTTCGGTAAACAGCCTGCTGCTGGCGCGGTAGTGCTGGTTCGCACCTTCGATGTTGTCCAGGCTTTCCAGCAGGCGTGCGAGGGCGATATGGGTGGCAGGCATGGGGTGTACGCTGATACTTGCTTCCAGATAGCTTTGCGCTTTGCCCCACAGGTTCTGGCGCACACACATATTGCCCAGCGCTAGCAGCAGGCTGGCATCGCCTTCATGGCTCAGCAGCCAGAACTCGGCTTGTTGCAGCTGTTTCTGCGGGTTGCTGGTGACACAGTCGCCCAGCAACCCTGCCAGTTTGCTGTCCCAGCGCTTGGTCAGGCTCATTTCTATAATTTCAGCTGCCTGGTTCCCGGATTCAGTAGTTCCGGCCCCACTACGTATGAAAATTTCAGCGGCAAGGTAAGCCATGCGGCTATTGAGGCGGTCCTCTTCCGCTAGTTTCTTCCAGTAGATACCCAGTCCCGGTAAATCATCCGTATAGCGTTTGATGATGTGTTGATGAGCCTGCTGGCGGATTTCCTTAAGATGCCAGGACTCGATGGCATCATGCTTCTCCAGCTGCTGCAAAATGGTCAGCACATGCTCCCAGTTGTTGAGGTGTATTTGTGCTTTTAATTCGAGGCGCAAGGCGGGTGGGTGCTGCGGTAGCAGCTTGTAGAGTTTATGCAGGCTACTGACGGCCTCATCATAGCGGCGGTCGTCCAGCTGCAATTCCGCCTGCGATAACAGGCGGGCGATAGTGGCATCCGGTGCCAGACGCTCGGCCTCCGCAAAGTAGTAGTCGCGCTGGCTTTTATGCCTGAGTTTATGTGAGGCGCGTGCCGCAATGAGCGCACTTAGTCCGGCATCTTCGCCCAGTTCCAGTGCTTTTGAGGCGGCTTTTTCGGCGACCGTGTAGCGTCCTGCCACCAGCGCATGCAGAGCTTCTACCAGCGCAGCATGGCCATTCCTGACACGTTGCAGTTCCTTATATTCGCGCACGCTGGCAGGCAAGCGCTTGGTGTAATGCATCAGGCGCAAACCCAGGTGCAATAGCGCAAAGGCCAGCACGATCAGGATGAGCAGGAAATTGAGTGAAATTTCCAGGCGATACGGCGGCCTTACAATCAGCACGTAGCCTTCGTTATAGCTCGCCAGCAAGGAGACGCCAATCGCGAGCGCCAGAATCAGTAATGTCCAGAATAGCCAGCGCACTATTGGATTTTTCCTGATGGGGTTTGCCCTGAAGGGGTTTGTTCTGCCGGGTTTTTAGCAGGTGATGGCGCCGGAGTCTGCTTGGTGCCGGTTTTGGCAGTTGGCTTCTTGTCACTCGTTGTGGAATTGCCGCTACCTTGTTCCGACCCATGCACCCGCTCCAGCGTCAGCTTGTATTTGCTCACCAGCCCCAGGCTTTCGCTGATATCCGGCATCTGGATTACGATAGCGCTGTCGGACAATTCCTTAATTATGTGCAGCGCATTTTGTGTCTCAGGTTCACGCAGGTCGAAATGGCCCTTCAGCCAGTTTTCCGCCGCAGTAAGATCGGCGCGATAGGTGGTTTCATCGTGCTGCAGTAAAGCGATACGCGCAGTCAGCAGGTGCAGCTTGATATTCTCGCGCAGGAAAAAAGTCTGGTCGGGTGCCAGCAGGGGCGGCTCGCGGCGATCTATGCGTTCAAGGCGTATCATCCCTTTCAGGTCCTGCCATATTTCCTGCACCAGACGGCGCCAGGGGTTGCTGTCCCAGTTCGGTGCGAGAACTGCCTCGTTGCCATCCGGATGGCGATCACTTACCAGCGGCAGGCTATCGATACTTTCGGTCAGGCTTTCCAGTTTCAGGCTCATGCCGACAATGTCGATCAATGGCAGGCTTTGCAGGTGCTGGATATCCTGCGCCAGCACTTTGCGTAACTGGATCACTTGCGGTGTATCCAGTTGTTGCAGGCGCGTATCGGCGGTCTGCAAGGCAAGCAGTGCGGGCTTGATATTGCCGGCAAGCTGCAGCTGCTGGTTGGCGATGACCAACAGTTGTTCAACTTCAGAAATCGCGCGTTCTTCGCGGTTATTGGCTAGTTCCAGGTAAAGGTTTTGCAACGCTTCTTGCTGGTCGCGAGACTCTTCCAGCCTCTGCTCCAGCAGCGAAGTGCGCGCTACCGTGTCCGAACTCCGCTCATCGGCATTCTTGGCCAGCGCCAGGGTTTGCTGGTTTTTTTCGTTGAACTGTTCCAGCCGTTGGGCCAGGGTTTTTTCCAGCTGTTTGATCTGGTGGCGGGTATTGACCCATTGCCATGCCACGATAACGAAAGCAGTTAGCGCCAGTGCCAGCGCCATCTGGATAAAGAGTGAATACTTGCGTCTTTCCGTTCCGCGAGTTGCACTAGCACTAGCAACAACGGGTATCGCTTGGGGTAGCTGTTCCGGTGCAATGTTATTTTGATCGGTCATATTCCAGTGTGCTTAATAAAATGTGCTTGTATGTACTATTAAAAAGTAGGTGCGAGGCATGCTAAATCACTGATTAGTCGCGGCGTAAGGCACCAATCAGGCATTGCAGCATGGCTTCATCACCCGGCGCATCGGCAACTGCTATATTCAGGCCATGCTCTGAGGCTTCTTCCGCAATACGTGCATGATTCACGCAGATGGTCACTTGCTTCATCCACTCTGCATCCCCATCGTTGGCAGCCAGTGCGAGTAAATGCCGCATCGCCTCGCTGCTGGTGACCACCAGTGCATGCAGTTGTTTATTTTGCCACATAGTGGCTAAACCTCGGGTATCCGTTTGTGGGTTCACCCGCCGATAGCACTCGGCAAACCGTACTATCGCACCGCGGGCTTTCAAAGTATCGGCCAACACTTCACGCCCACCCACGCCACGAAATATCACAAAGCGCTTGTTTTTGACGTCCTGCATCTCGGACAAGGCCAGCAGGGCTTCGCTATCAAAACGGGTTTGCGGGGTGAGGACATGGCTTACGCCAAAGGCTGCAAGTTCAGCAGCCGTTACCGGGCCTATGGCCGCAAATCTCAAATTGGCAGGGATAGTGCCATGTTGTAACAAACCGGGTTGTAACAGCCTCGGCATGGCGTTCTGCACCGCGTTACTGCTGATGAAAATGGCCCAGTCATCTTTAGCTAAATCTGCCAGTTGCTTATCAAAGGCGCTGTAATCCGCCAGTGGGGCGATGGCAATCAGCGGGAAAGCAAACGGCTGGCCGCCTGCCGCTGACACCAGCTTAGTCAGCTTGTCCGCTTGCCCCTCAGGGCGCGTGATCGCAATGCCATAGCCGTTAAGTGCTAAGGCATTGGGGCGATCAGAGATGCGTTCAGGAGAATGCTCAGGCATGGTCTGCCAGCGCAGCCAGTATGCGGTCTGCACCCAGTGCACGCAACTTGCCCGCCAGTGCCTGGCCTAATGCCTCGGGGTTGCTGGCAGCGCCGGTAATGGCTTCGCGGATAATTTCCTTGCCATCCACGCTGGCTACAAAGCCTGTCATGCGCAGTTCTTCACCATGCCGTTCGGCATAAGCGCCCAGCGGCACCTGGCAACTGCCCGCCAAGGCACGGCTCATGCCGCGCTCAGCTTCTACGCAAGAGGCGGTGGCAGGGTGGTTCAGTGGTGCCAGTACCGATAGCAAATCCTGGCGATCAGCATTGATCTCAATGCCCAAGGCGCCCTGGCCAACTGCAGGGATGCTGTGCTCTGTTGATATCAGCTGCGTGATACGGTCGCCCAGTCCCAGGCGTTTAAGCCCGGCTGCGGCAAGGATAATCGCCGCATACTGGCCTTCGTCCAGCTTGCGCAAGCGCGTCTGCACATTGCCGCGTAGCGATTCTATCTTCAGGTGTGGCAAACGGGCCTGCAACTGGCTCTGGCGGCGCAAGCTGGAGGTGCCGACAATACTGCCTGGCGGCAACTCTTCCAGTGTCTTGAAGTTGTTCGCTACAAACGCGTCGCGCGGGTCTTCACGTTCACCTATCGCCGCCAGCGCAAAACCTTCCGGCAAGTGCATGGGCACGTCTTTCATGGAATGCACAGCCAGATCGGCCCGCCCATCCGCCAGCGCCTGCTCCAGCTCCTTCACAAACAACCCCTTGCCGCCGATCTTGGCCAGTGGCGAATCCAGTATCTGGTCGCCGGTGGTGGTCATGCCGAGGATTTCTACCGTGGTTTCCGGGTAAAGTGCCTGTAAAGTGCTCTGGATATAACGTGCCTGCCACATGGCCAGTGCGCTTTCACGCGAGGCAATGACGAGTTTTTGGGGGGTGGAATTCATGAGTGTTTGGGGGCTGAAATTAATGAATGCCCCAATTTTAGCATAGGAGAGCAATGGCCTTGATTAGGCAGAAATTTTATAAATTTCTTATCAAAGCTTCTGGCGGGTAATGCTGAGTTATGGCAACGCCTATGACAACCCCACTGCCATGGTTAAAGCCAAGCTTCAGGGCTTATTGTGCCTGCAGATTTAAACGCGGGTTTACAAAACAGGTAGCCTTGGAAAAGATTGATGCCCAGTCCAAGCAGAAAATCCCGCTCTGCTTTTGTTTCCACACCTTCTGCCAATATGGTGACATCAAGCTCATCGCACATGGTAGTTAAGGCTTTTACGATAGATTGACGTGATTTGCTGCTATCAATGTTACGCAACAGTTCCATATCAATTTTGACAATGTCAGGCTGAAACTGCGCCAGCAAATTCAGCCCGGCATAACCGGCACCAAAGTCATCAATGGCGGTCTTGAAGCCCAGCTTGTTGTACTCGGTTACAATGTTCAACAGATGCTGGGTATCTTTAATTTGCTCTGTTTCGGTAAACTCAAAAATAATATTGGTGGCTGGGAAGTTATACTTTTTAGCCGCAGCCAGGGTGGTGCTAATGCATAGCTCGGGCCGATAAACGGCGTTTGGCATGAAATTGATGGATAAAAACCCTTTTAGCTTAAGCTCCGCGGCGGTTTTAACGGCTTTTACCCTGCAGGCCTGATCAAACCGGTAGGCATTATCGTTGTTTACTTTGCTCAGTACAGAATATGCGCTTTCGCCATTTGGTCCCCTGATGAGGGCTTCATGGGCATAGATAGAGCGATTCTTGAAATCAACGATGGGTTGAAACGCATATTCAAACTCGAAATCCAGTTCGGGAGAGCTTTTGCAGCTAGCGCAGCCAGACCTTGTTTGCTCAGGGGCAGTTGGCTGGGATACAGGGGTGATAATGCTTGTGCGGCGATCCATCATTCATTCCTTTTTACAGCTACTGGGCTGCAATGCAATTTACAGCGATAACAATCTAGCCAGTTTATGCCGGAATACAAACCCATCAAGCTTGAAGCAAGGTGATTAAACCCGACCAGTTCGGCAAATCAGAGTTATCACACATTAAGTACTATCTAATAAATTAGGAGGTAGGCTTTTTGATTACTTTAGAAATTCTCATGCAAGCAGTTCTGGAGTCCAGAGATGGCGTCACTATTGCGGATGCCACAGGTCCTGATTACCCTTTGATCTTCGTGAATCCAGCCTTCGAAACCATGACAGGCTATAGCCGGGAAGAAATGCTGCATCAGAATTGCCGCTGTTTACAAGGCGATGACAGGCAGCAGCGAGGCATCGCCCAGCTGAGCCAGGCGATGAAGAAAGGCGAGTATTGCCAGGTAACATTAAGAAATTATCGCAAAGACGGCACCATGTTCTGGAACGAGTTCAGCATTTCGCCGGTGCAAAACTCCCTTAACGAGATCACTCACTTTATTGGTATCCAAAAAGACGTCACAGCGCGCGTCATTCTTGAGCAACACCTCAGTGAGGAGCGCAAGCTGCTGGAGAAGAGCCATGCCATCCTGGAAAAGCTGGTGGTGCATGACACCCTTACCGGACTATTTAACCGTCAATATTTTGAAGATCAGCTAGATAAAACCTGGAAGCACCTGATACCCATGCAGGGCGATCTTATCGTGATGTTTCTGGATGTCGATTACTTTAAACGGTTTAACGACACCTATGGCCACGCTGCAGGGGACGAAGCGCTTAAGCAGGTTGCCGGCAAGCTCACAAAATCGTTAAGGCGCACCAATGATGTTGTGGCCAGGTATGGTGGCGAAGAGTTCGTAGTGCTGGCCACGGATATGAATGAAGAGCAAGCCTTGGCGCATGCCGAAAACATATGTGAAGAAATCAGAAACCTCAATATTCCCCACATAGCTTCCTCGCACCGTTTTCTCACTATCAGCTGTGGCATCGCCATTGCCAAAGCCAGCCCTGACAGCACACCTGACAAGCTATTGCGACAAGCCGATATGGCGCTTTACCAGGCAAAAGCCACCGGCCGCAACAAGGCCCTGATGTCGGAACTCTAATGACAGGCTTTTCAGTGAGTTTGCTTACTAGGTATTTTCGTCGACATTGTCCATGATATGGATCTCATGTTGAGATAGCGGAATCACGATGCCCTTGCGGCGGAAGCTTTCCACAACGGTTTTATTGACCTCACCTCCAGCCAAAATGTAATCCGGCACATTCACCCAGGGTTTGATGGCAATATTGATGGAGTAGGCAGCAAGCACGCTCACTTTGATGATAGCTTCCGGCTGTTTCAATATGCGCGGATTAGCCTGCAGCACTTCATTGATGGTGCTGAGTGCCAGGTCGAGGTCAGTGTCGTAGGCCACGCCCACCACAATATCCAGCTGGCGGATTTTACCGTAGTTATGCAATATCTCGCCCACGATCTTGCGGTTGGGGATCACCACCTGCGACTGGTCGGCATGGCTTAATACCGTGGTGAACACCGTGATGTTGTCCACCTGGCCCTCTTCACCCGCAATCGAGATGTATTCGCCCACCGTGAATGGCTTGGTAAAAATAATGCTAAGACCGGCCACAATATTGCTTAAAACCCCTTGCATCGCCAATGCGATACCCGCACCCGCAACACCTAGCCCGGCAATCAGCGGCAACAGCTGCACCCCCAGGTTTTGCAGCGCCATGATGATAAACAGGCCCAGCACCAACAACTTCACTATCCTCACCAGCAACTGCCGCACCGGTAAATCGAGATTGAATTTCTTGATGCCGCCATCCACAAACTGCCCCACCCAGCGCCCCACATAAACCCCGGCGATAATAATCGCGGTGGCCACCAGCACTTTGGGCCCGAACTGGATTGCCATGTCGATCGCGGCGCTTTTGATTTGATCTATGGTTTCGAGGTGGTCGTTCATTAGGTTGCTTTCGGCAGATTCTAGTTGTTCGGTTGTTCGTGCAAACAGGCAATGCCGATAATAATTATAATGTTGCGGTATATCAATCTTCCGCTACTGGTCATGGAGAAAATCAATGAATATTAAGCACATCAGAAACGATGATGATTTGCGCGATGCGCTCTCGCATCGAACTGAGCTGCTTTAGCAGCCAATTTGATGGCGAAGACCCTTGCGGTCTCATGCTTCAACGTATTCTAGGCTGGCTAAGTAAAGAACAAATTGAAAATAGACTTTACCCAACCATAAATCAATATTATCCAAATGCAATATTTCCAGAACCAATGACAACTCTTAGCGCTTTGCCAGAAAGCTACTGTCAGCCAAATATTTATGGGTAAAAGCAATATATAAAGGATCGAAAAAAAGAGTAATAAATGTGCTTCTGAATGTAGTTGGCTTATTCCAACCATTAGTATTCCAATTAGCACAGCGCTCAAGAAAAATGTACCAAAAACTAAATCGAGAACTCTGAGCTCCCCTTGCCAACCTCTTTTTATTAAAGTCATTTTTATCTCTACTAAAATTTTATTGATTTACTCGGCTAATGCGCTAAATATAATATAGCCCAACGTGTACCGCGACTGTTGGGCTTCGCAAGCTCAGCGCCAACCTACAAGTCAATTAGCCTGCCAAGCCTTTTAGTACATGCAACTGTCTCCTACTCACCGCCACCGTCTCCGAAATATCCTTCAACAATGCTACCCAGTGGCTTTCGCCATCTGCCCCTGCTGATTTTTCATAGCCGAGGATGCTGGCCTGTGCTACCAGGCAGTTGCGATGCAGGCGCAGGAATTGCTCGCCGAATTCGTGTTCTATGCTGGTGAGTGAATCCTCGATCAGGTACTCCCGCTCTTTGGTACGCACGGTGGTGTATTTGAGCTCGGCGCGCAGGTAGATGACATCGGTGAGTGGCACCAGGATGACGCGGCCACGCTCGCTGACGCTGAAATGAGTACGTCTTGGTTGTAGCGGACGGATGGCTTCGAGCTGCGCCGGCAATAGTGCGCGCGCCTTGTTGATGGCGGTTTGCAGGCGTTCCAGCCGGATAGGTTTGAGCAGGTAATCGACTGCATTGATGTCGAATGCCTGTAATGCATAGCCATCGAACGCGGTGGTGAAAATGATGGCGGGCGGCGGGTTGAGTTTTTGCACATGCATGGCGGCTTCTATGCCATCCATCTGCGGCATGCGGATATCGAGCAGCAGTACGTCGGCATGGGTTTCTTCGGCCAGTGCCAGCGCTTGTTTGCCGTTTTTGGCTTCACCCACCAGCGTGATATTGGTGATATCGCCCAGCAATTCGCGCAACCGGTTGCGCGCGGGGGCTTCGTCGTCGGCGATCAGTATCTTGAGTTGGCTGGGGTTCATCTTGGTTTGTTCATGATAATGCGTTCATGTTTAGTCAGCCGAGTGCGGGTGGTAGGGGATGACGATATGCACTTCGTACAGCTTCGCGTTGTTTTTATCGATGGTTTTGCTGCTGAGTGAGGCTTCGGCATCGAAATGCAGTGCCAGCCGTTCGCGGATATTGGTGAGTGCCATCTTGTTGCCGGTCTGGTGGCCGCCCAGCGCGGTGTAGGGGTTGCTCAGCACCACATGCACTTCTTTACGGCTGGTGTAGATGTTGACGGTAATCGTGCCACCTTCGGGCATGGGCTCTATGCCATGGTAGACGGCGTTTTCCAGCAGCGGTTGCAGCACTAGCGGCGGTATCAGCGCATCGGGTGGCATGTTGTCTATCTCCCACACAATATGCAGGCGTTCATCCAGCCGTAGTTTTTCCAGCGCCAGATACTGGCGGCACAGGGCGATCTCCCTGGCCAGCGGTACCAGGTCACGGTTATCGGCCATCAGCACGCGAAACAGGTCGGCCATGTCTTCCAGCGCGGTTTCGGCACGTGCCGGTTGGCTGCGGATAAGTGACAGTACCGCGTTGATACTATTAAACAGGAAGTGCGGGCGGATACGCGCCTGCAGCGCTTGCAGGCGGGCTTCGGCAACGGCAGGCGTGAGCGCGCGATGGCGCAGGTTGAAGTAATACAGCACGATGGCGCAGGCAATGCCCGATAACAGCCAGCTACGCACGATGCCCGGCATTTCATCGGCAGGAAATACGAAGGTGCCGAACAGGTAAATCAGGCTGGTGGCGGCCATTACCAGTGCTATAACGCCGATCACGCCCCAGCGATAAGGCAGCTTGAGCAGGCGCGGTGCAGCGGAAAACAGTAGTAGAAAGCACAACAGCAGTACCGGCTGGATAAATACCGAAAGCTCGGCGACCTGCTTCAGCGTGGCGGCAAAACCAGAGGTTTGCAGGATGGCGGCAATCAGGGCGATCAAGTTGACGATCACGAGGATGCGCAGGCAGATGCCCAGGTTCCGGAAGTCGGGCAGGCGCATGACGGCACGACCCGAGAACGAGCCATTGGATGGCTCTGCAGGGCCGGATGTCTTGCGCAGGCGGTCTTGCATGGAATTCTTGGGCTTTTGCATTATACTTGTCATATAACCCTATTATTAATAACCACATTTAAGCATGCAACATACATCAGATAATACCCCCGAACAAGATAACACCAAAACCTGGTCTGGCCGTTTTAACGAGCCGGTCGCGGAGCTGGTTAAGCGTTATACCGCTTCCGTGAGTTTTGATCAGCGCCTGGCCGAGTTCGATATTCAGGGTTCGCTGGCGCATTCACGCATGCTGGGCGCGCAAGGCATTATCAGCCTGGATGACGTAGCCAGGATTCATCAAGGTTTGAGCGAGATATTGCAGGAGATCCGTAGCGGCAAGTTTGAGTGGCTGCTGGACCTGGAAGACGTACACCTTAATATCGAAAAACGCCTGACCGACAAGATCGGCGATGCAGGAAAACGCCTGCATACCGGCCGTTCACGCAACGACCAAGTAGCGACTGATGTGCGCCTGTGGTTACGTAACGCCACCGATGGCGTGCTTGCGGGCATCCGTAAATTGCAGCTTTCGATTGTTGACCTGGCCGAAGAACATTTCGATACCGCCATGCCCGGCTTTACCCATTTGCAGGTAGCGCAGCCTGTTACTTTCGGCCATCACTTATTGGCGTATTTCGAGATGTTGCAGCGCGATGCCGGGCGTTTTGCCGATGCACGCAAGCGCATCAACCGCCTGCCCTTGGGCGCAGCAGCGCTAGCGGGTACTAGCTATCCTATCAATCGCAAGATGGTGGCGCAGGAGCTGGGTTTTGACGGCGTATGCGAAAACTCGCTGGATGCGGTTTCAGATCGCGACTTTGCCATTGAATTCACGGCCGCTGCCGCGTTGGTGATGACGCACCTGTCACGCTTCTCAGAAGAGCTTATTTTATGGTCCAGCCCGCGCTTTGGTTTTATCGATATCGCTGATCGCTTCTGTACCGGCTCATCCATCATGCCGCAGAAGAAGAACCCCGATGTGCCCGAGCTGGTGCGCGGCAAGACCGGCCGTGTTACCGGCCACCTGATGGCATTACTGACCCTGATGAAAGGCCAGCCGCTGGCTTATAACAAGGACAACCAGGAAGACAAGGAGCCGTTATTCGATACCGCCGATACCTTGCTGGTGACGCTGGAAATCTATGCCGATATGCTGCGCGGTATTAAGGTTGACAAACCTGCCATGCGCCTGGCGGCTGCCGAAGGTTTTGCCACGGCGACTGACCTGGCCGATTACCTGGTGAAGAAAGGTACGCCATTCCGCGATGCGCATGAAGTGGTGGCCTTGGCGGTGCGCCATGCGGTGGATAAGGGCTGTGACCTGGCTGACCTGCCGCTGGCAGAGCTGCAAAAATTCAGCCCGCACATCAGTGATGATGTGTATGGCGTACTCACGCTGGAAGGTTCGCTGGCTAGCCGTAACCACATTGGCGGCACCGCGCCTAACCAGGTCAAACTGGCAATTGGCCGTGCCCGCCAATTGCTTGGCGAAAGCTGATATCCATGATTAGGCGCTTATTTGGCGCTGTTGTTAACCCAGGCGTAAGGCGGCTCCCGGCCTTACGCGTGAATAGAATTTTCAGGGAATTTTTGTTAGTGTTCGCGGTGTTTTACCCACCGATATTGCACTCAGCGCCGCTTGTCGAATCCGGCTCTGCTGAAAGCATTACCTGGCCTGTCTTACCGGGCGAAAGCCTGGATAGGCTGGCAAGCAGGTTTTACCCCAACAATACGCCCATGCAGCGCCAGTTCATCATCGACACACTGGAGCTGAGCCGGGAGCAGAATCCCGGCCTGAGCCCTGTACGGGTGTTCAAACACGTGGCCGTCGTCACCATCCCCGAGCTCAAGTCACTTTCCCTGGATGTTAAATCGTTACCATCCGCTACGGACGTATCAGATAGCAACCCCAGCAATTCCAAAGCCAGCCGCTTGCGCCTAAGTTATCAATTACATGATCTTCCCAAGCCCTCAGCCGCATCCTTGATTCCGCCTGCAATGAAGGTTGAGTATGAGGATTTGCTGAAGCGTGACCAAGCGCTAAAGCAGGAGCTGCAAGCTGAAAATGAACGGGTAGCAAGCCTGCAAAAAACCTTGCAAGCAACTCAGCAGCAGGTGAGGCCGAAAGCAGAGACTGCGCTTGCGCAAGCAACCACAAATGCTATGCCGCCTTTATCTACGGCCCAGGCTGGGGCTTTCATCACAACTGAAAAGCCCGGGCAAAAGTCGGTGCTAATACAAAAACTCAGTCCATTGTTTAACCTGTTGCTGGCGCTCGCTGCAGTGCTGGTTTTGTCGCTGTTGCTCTGGCATGCGCGCAGACGGCGTGAGCGCAAGCTTGCCAGCCTGACTGAACTCAATACCTTTATGTATGACACGCTGGCACACGCTAGGCCTATGGATACACCCTTGTCCCATGACAAATCAGAAGTGGTTAACTTGTCCTCTCATGCAGATGAGGTCGTTGCAATAGAGGCAGCTAAACCAGAGGGCGAAAAAGTAGCCGAAACTGAGGAGGAGGCGGAGTCTGTCATCGCCAGTGCCAGCATGCTAATGGGGTTGGGTAAACCTAAGCAGGCGCAGGTATTGTTAGAGGCCTTTCTTCAGGAGCAACCGCAACAGTCGGTCTATCCATGGCTGTATTTGCTGGATATACACCGCAGCTTGCATCAAAAAACCGAGTTTCTGGCGCTGCTGAACCGCCTGCATGACAACTTTAATGTGGTGTTGCCACAATGGGAGGAAGCTAATGCCGATATTGTCTTACCCAGTAGCCTGGAAGAGTTTCCGCATATCATGAAGCAGTTGCAACAAGCCTGGGGAAGCCCAGAAACAGCGGCATACCTGAAGTCGTTAATGCTAGACAGGCGGGAAGGGGAACGTGTAGGCTTTAGTCTACAGGTGCTGCAAGAAATCGCCATATTGCTGAAAGTGGCTGAAATACGGGATCAGTTTTAAGCAAGTAACCACTTTTATTGGGAATAAAACACGGGCAATAATGATTCACATGTTGCATAGAAAAATCGTAGCCTGCGCCCTGCTTTTGCTGATATTTGGTACAGCATTAAATTCAGGCCCGGCCATGGCAGAGCCTGCAGGCGATGCTCAGGGATCGGCTACGCCCAATAGCCTTGGCTGGCAAATGTTGCCGGGCGATAGTGTCAATCGCCTGGCTGCCTTGTTCTATCCGCGCAATGCTTACATGCAGCAGCGCTTTGTGGCTAAAACTCTGGAGCTTAACCGCCAGCAGGGGCTCAAACTCAATCCAGCCAAGGTTTTTGATGAGAGCCGTTACATCATCATCCCGGACTTGAAGTCACTATCGATGCAAGCCAGGCCCATCAAGCGTAAGCATGTTGAGCTTGAAAGGATAGTCACTACGGTTCATCCCCGCCAGCAACCAGCGGTTGTCGGCGACCAGGACTTCCTCTCAAAACTGCAGGTTGAATATGAAAGCCTGGTTCGGCAAAACTCGGCGCTTAAGCAGGAGCTGGATCGGCTGAATGCGCATTTGGCCAGCCTGCAAAAATCACTGCAAGAGATGTTTGTCGTGGCAAAGCAGATGCTGGCGCAAAAGGCAGTGGTGGAAAAGCAGTCAGATCTGCAAATGCAGCAAAAGCTAGTGCAGGCAAAGCTAACAGAAAACCAGAATCAACCAGTTCAACCAGTTCAACCAGTTCAACCAGTTCAACCAGTTCAACCAGTTCAACCAGTTCAACCAGTTCAACCAGTTCAACCAGTTCAACCAGTTTCGGCTCTGCTACAGTCGCCTAAGAAAATAATGAATATGGCAGTTGCCGAGCTGAACTACAAACCTTCAGCCGCCATACCAAACTCAACTGATAGCAGCAGGCAATCGTTGGTAACCTACAAAGATCAGGATACGATTTTTCCTTTACTGTTAACGCTGGCAGCGATGCTGACGGTGATTTTACTTATTGTCAGCTGGCTTATGTCCTGGTATCGGAGTCGCCCACTGAAGCTGCAAGAGGAAACCGAGGAGGTGGAGTTGGTGCCCCCTGCTTTTTCAGGCGGCTTCGGGGTGTCTCTTGATGCATTGATGACCGAGGAGGGCCAGCTGAAGCGCGAAGACAAGGTGATGGAGACCGTATTGCTGCTGGAAATGTTTATCCGGGAGCAGCCAACGAAGTCGGTCTATCCATGGCTTTGTCTGTTGGAGATACACCATAAACTTAATCAGAAAGCTGAATTCAACGAACTGGTTGAGCGTATGCACGCCACGTTCAATGTCAAACCGCCTGCATGGGAAGACCTTCAGACAGGCGTAGTGGTTGAAAGCAGTCTGGAAGATTTCCCCCATATCGTTAATGAGCTGGAGCGTATCTGGACCAGTGACGATGCTGTCAGGTATTTAACCGAACTACAGCTGGATAATCGGCAGGGGGAACGTCTGGGTTTCAGCCTTGATGTGTTGAAAGAGATTACGGTATTGCAAAAAATACTGGAAGCACGCCTTGAGTCAGACCAGAAACAGTTGCAGTAACTCGTTTAAAAAGCGTTGCCCCAGCAAGGTGGGCTTGATGATTTCGTTATTGATATCGCCGCTAATCTCTAGCAAACCCTTAGCCTTGGCGGTTTTGATGGCATCCTGAACAGTGCTGATAGGCAGGCCGGTGCGTTGCTGGAACAGTTCGGTGTGAAAGCCTTCGGTCAACCTTAGCATATTCATCATGAACTCAAAACCGAGTTCATCCTGCGTAATCGGCCATTCACGGTCTATTGCCTCACCCACAGGGGCTTTTTCCAGGTAGCGGTTAGGGTGCTTGTGGCGGCTTTGGCGCACGATTTTATCGTGAAAACTGAGCTTGCTGTGCGCACCGGCACCTATCCCCAGATAATCGCCAAACTGCCAGTAGTTCAGGTTATGGCGGCAGCGCTGGCCTTTTTTGGCAAAGCCGGAAGTCTCATAATGTTCATAGCCATTGGCACCAAGCAGATCCTCAATCGTCTCCTGCATTTCGGCACTGGCATCGTCATCCGGCAAGCTGGGCGGAGTTCGGTGGAAAGGGGTATTGGGTTCCAGCGTGAGATGGTAAAAGGACAAATGCGCCGGGGCAAAATCACAGGCGGCTTGTGCATCTTGCAATGCATCGGCTAGTGTCTGCCCGGGTAATGCATACATCACGTCCAGGTTCACCGCGTCAAACGTCCGCAATGCCAACTCGGCTGCAGCGCGTGCCTGTTTGTCATCATGGATACGTCCCAATGCGGCCAGATAGCGGCTATCGAAGCTCTGGATGCCCAATGAGACGCGATTGACGCCAGCATCCTTGTAACCCTGGAAATGTGCAGAATCCACAGTGCCTGGATTGGCTTCCAGCGTCACTTCTGCGCCATATTCCAGCGGGGTCAGCATGCGCACATGGCTCAGTATTTTGTCTATGGCTTCCGGCGAAAACAGGCTGGGCGTTCCGCCGCCAAAGAAAATGCTGTGTATCTTGCGACCCCAGATTTGCGGCGTGGCCTGCTCCAGGTCGGCAATCAGCGCATCGACATAAGCGGCTTCGGGAATATCCGTTTTGGACTCATGCGAATTAAAGTCGCAATAAGGGCATTTTCGTACGCACCAGGGGATATGAATATACAGTGCCAGTGGCGGTGGTGCTTTGAGGCCGGAAAGCGTGGTTTCTCCGGCGAGCGGCGCGGTGCTACTTATTGGAACTATGGGTATGGTTTTGCTGATAGGGATTCACCAATTGATCTACTAGCTTGTGCAGCGCCTCACGCATCTGCTCCTCGGAGACCTCCATCAACAGGCCGTCTTCGAGCGCATCCTGGGCAATTTGCTTGAGCTCGTCAAAATTCTCGGTCATGACTTTGACCTTTTCCGTGCATGCCACCACGCAGCCGTCATCACGCAGCCATTTCGGCCATGCTTGTTGTTTCGGGCTACTCATAGGGCGAGTCTCTCCAGCTTGTGCAGCAACTTGGCCATGGCTTGTCCGCGATGGCTGATGCGGCTTTTGATCTCTAGCGGTAATTCGGCCACGGTTTTACCGGTCTTGGCATCGAGGAATAATGGATCATAACCAAAGCCATCGGTTCCCTTGGGCGTGGTCAATATTTCACCTTGCCAGATGCCTTCCGCAATCAATGGTTGCGGATCGTCGGCATAGCGCACCAGCACGACGACGCAGTAAAAATGGGCTTCGCGGTGCGACTTGCCTTGCAGTGCTTCTAATAGTTTTTCATTATTGCGCGCATCCGATTTCGGCTCGCCGGCATAGCGCGCAGAAAGTACGCCTGGCATGCCTTGCAGGGCATCTACGCAAATTCCGGAATCATCGGCCAGTGCCGGCAAGCCGGTGTGTTGGCTGGCATGGCGCGCCTTGGCCAGGGCGTTTTCGATAAAGGTGCAATGCGGCTCTTCTGCTTCCGGTACGTTTAGATGCGATTGCGGAATAACTTCAATCTTGAGCGGCTCCAGCAGGTGTTGGATCTCGCGTAGTTTTCCGGCGTTTCCGCTGGCAATCACCAGCTTTTTGAATGGAAGTGACATAGTGAGTGTGGTTGTTTTCTAGATGCCTAAAGCAATTTTCTGCATTTGGATAAGTTCTGCAATACCCGTCTGCGCGAGATCAAGGATGCTGTTCATTTCATCGCGGCGGAAAGGGGTGCCTTCGGCGGTGCCCTGTATCTCCACAAAGCCACCACTGCCTGTCATGACGACATTCATGTCGGTATCGCAGTCTGAGTCTTCGATATAGTCGAGATCCAGTACCGGTTCGCCCTTGTAGATACCAACAGAGATTGCAGCTACCGAGTCGCGTAGTGGCGATTCGGTAATCAGACCCTTGGCCAGCAGCACAGCTATGGCATCGTGAAGTGCCACGTAAGCCCCGGTGATGCTGGCTGTGCGGGTGCCGCCATCGGCCTGGATAACATCACAATCAATCTGTATGCTGCGCTCGCCGAGTTTGTTGAGATCAATGATAGCGCGCAGGCTGCGGCCTATCAGGCGCTGTATTTCCTGGGTACGTCCGGATTGCTTGCCTTGTGCGGCTTCGCGTTGCATGCGGCTACCGGTAGAGCGCGGCAGCATGCCGTATTCCGCCGTGACCCAGCCCTGGTTTTTGCCGCGCAGGAAGCTAGGCACTTTTTCTTCTACGCTTGCCGTACACAACACATGCGTGTCGCCAAACTTCACCAGTACAGAGCCTTCTGCGTGCTTGGTGTAATTACGCAGAATTTCGACCGGTCGCAGTTGATTGGCAGTGCGCTGGCTGGGACGGATAGTAGTAGATGACATGTGGCATCCTGCATGGGGAATAAAAGGCAATTATAAGCCAAGCAGTCTTAAACGTGTCTCGCTGAATTAGCGTTTTGTTTTGTGTATGGCTGCCTGGATGTCGGCAATCGCCAGCGCTATCTCTTCATCGCTGAGGTCGGCAGCGGCTTCGACCTCATCATCATTGCGGATGGTAGGCTGGTAAGTCGTGGGGTTAAGGATGGTGGTGGTTGCACCCAGTGGCAGCGTGCCGGTGGAAACAGTAGTTTTGCTATCTTGTTTGTCGCCCCACTGCATGGCGATCAGGCTTAGATTGTCGCCATCTTTTTTGGCCAGTACTTCGGCAGTTTCCAGCAATCTGGGGGCTGACAGGTTCACCACACCGGCATACAAGGCCTGCATGATTTCACTATCGTTCATGGCTGTCCACAGGCCATCGGTGCATAACAGGATGATGTCGCCATCCTTGAGTTGCCGTTTCTGGCTTAAATCCACTTGCGGCGCAGAAGTGCCCCCCAAGCAGTTATAGATTTTATGGCGTTCGGGGTGGTTGGCTATGTCATGTTTGGATATCTGACCCTTGCGCAACAGCATTTGTACCACCGAGTGATCCTCGGTGCGAAAAAGCAGTTCCCTGTTGCGAAAGTGGTAGAGCCTGGAGTCACCGACATGGGCGGTATAGAGATGCTCACGCTGCACCACTGCAGCAGTGATGGTGGTGCGGGGTGACTCCGGCAGGCCATTGTTTTTTCTGAAGTCGTCGATGGCTTCATGAATCTCCAAGATCTTCTCATTCAGGAAGCGGCTGGGGTTGGATAGCTCGGGTTTAGCGGCTTTCTGGAAAGCATCCGTCAGTAGTTTGACAGCCAGTTGCGCAGCGATTTCGCCATGGCGATGACCGCCCATACCATCGGCAATCACCATCAGCAAAGCATCTTTGCTGTAAGAGTAAGCCAGCCTGTCCTGGTTATATGGCCGCGGACCTTGGCGGCTGCCTTGGTAAATGGTGAATTTCATAACGGTGTATTCAAATAGTGTTTGATCTTTTTGAGCAGACTTGGTTTAGGTGGCTTCAGGGGCAGATCCTCAATCAGAGATTTTTGCAGGGCGAATACGCTTTGCGGCCGTTTCAAGTGGTCCAGCTCCAGGCAGCTGTCTATCAGTGCCAACAGGTTTTGCGAGTAATGGTCTTTGCCCAGCTTGGTGGCGGGCATCAGTATGTCTTTTTTAATGCGCTGGTCTGCTGCCATGGGTGCGGCACGCGCAATGCATGAATACATGCTGGCGCCTACGCTGTAAATATCGCTCCATGGTCCCAGCGATTTACGGTCGAAATATTGTTCAGGTGAAGCGAAGCCCGGCGTGTAGCTCGGTGGTAGTTTGGGCTGCACATCGGTGAGTGTCTGCCGGGCAGAGCCAAAATCCAGCAGTACCGGTGAGCCGTCAAGCCGGATATAGATGTTGGAGGGTTTGATATCCAGGTGCAGTAGTTTTTGTGCATGCACTTCACGCAAGCCATTGAGCAACTGGCTGAATACGCGCCGGATAAAATTTTCGCTGACCAGCTCAGTCTGGTGCAGGATGGACTCCTGCAAGGATTTGCCCCGCTCGTACTGCATCACCATATACACTGTTTCATTGGCGCGGAAGAAATTCAGCACGCGCACGATATTTTTGTGATCGATATTGGCGAGGGCGCGGCCTTCTTCAAAAAAACATTTAAGTCCATGACGGAAGCTCGAAGCGGCCTCCGCAGAGTTCACCACGACATTAACACCATCGCTGCGCAAGGCGAGCTCGGTGGGCAGGTATTCTTTGATGGCTACCGTGTTCTTGTCTTTATCGCGGGCAATATAGACAAAACTGAAGCCGCCGGTGTTCAGGACTTTGCGGATTTCATAGTCCTGTAAACGATGGCCAACTGGTAGCGCTTGGTTTTGAGAGGCGTGCATTCGCTTTATAGTTATAGCGGTCTTTATGATTTGTACGGCTATTTTGGCATGAATTCAGTGGGATTTGATACCATGCATTAAATTTTAGAAAAGAATATACCAAACATGATTTATAGCATGACGGGATTTGCCTCGCTGGAGCGGGAAACGGCCAACGGGATGTTGGTGATTGAGCTGCGCTCGGTAAATCATCGCTATCTTGAGCTGCAAATGAAGCTGGATGACAGTCTGCGCAGTGTGGAACCGCTGGTGCGCGAATTGATTACCGCCAAGCTTGGACGCGGTAAAGTCGAGTGTCGCATGAGTCTGATGCGCAAAGCGGGTGCTGGTAAATTGGGCGAGCTGGATACGGCCATGTTGCAACAGTTGTCGCAGATGAATGCGGCCGTGCAACAGCATTTTCCTGCCAGTCAGCCGTTGTCGGTGGCGGATATCCTGCGCTGGCCGGGGGTGTTGGCAAGCGATATCGTGGGCAGTGAAGATATGGCGGAACAGGTACGTGCAAGCCTAGACCAGGTATTGCAGGACATGTCGGATTCACGCGCGCGTGAAGGTGCCAAGATGAAGGCCTTGATCCTGGAGCGCCTGGCCGAGATGGAAGTTTTGGTGGTGCAGGTAAAGACATTGATGCCGCTGCAGGTAAAAGCCTATCAGGAGAGGCTCACCGCCAAGCTGCAGGAGGTTATCAAGGGTGTGGACGAAGAGCGGGTGCGCCAGGAACTGGTATTGTTTGCGCAGCGCGTAGATGTGGATGAAGAGTTGACAAGATTGACCGCGCACATGTCAGAGGTCAGGCGCATACTGGATGCTGATGCGGTGGCAGGCAAACGCCTGGATTTCCTGATGCAGGAGCTGAATCGTGAAGCCAATACATTAGGCTCCAAGTCGATTTCCACGGAATCCTCGCAAGTATCGATGGGCTTGAAAATACTGATCGAGCAGATGCGTGAACAGATACAAAATATCGAATAATTAACTAGATCAAGACCGAGTCAAACCATGCGAATTAAATCATGATAGGTAGCCTATATATTATTACTGCCGCTTCCGGCACAGGTAAAACCAGCCTGGTGCGTGCTTTGCTGGAGCTGGATCCGCAGGTGAAGCTCTCGGTGTCATACACCACGCGCAAGCCCAGGCCGGGTGAGGTGGATGGCGTGGACTACCATTTTGTGGAAGACGCCGAATTCATGCGCATGCTGGAAGAAGGTGATTTTCTGGAGTCTGCGCAAGTGCATGGCGCCCGTTATGGCACCTCGCAGAACCGCGTGGATATTGGCTTGCAGGATAGCAATGATTTGATCCTGGAAATAGATTGGCAAGGTGCCGAGCAGGTGCGCCGGCTTTACCAGCAGGTGATTAGTATTTTTATCCTGCCGCCTACCCTGGAGGCGCTGGAACACAGGCTGACCGGGCGCGCCCAGGATAGTGCCGAAGTCATCGCCAGGCGCCTGGCGGCGGCACATGAGGAGATGAGCCACGTGGCCGAGTTCGACTATGTTATAATTAATGACAAATTCGAGATGGCGTTGCAGGATCTATGCGCCATTGTTCGCACCCAGCGCCTCAAATGCGAAAAGCAACTGAGGCAACACGAAGCGTTACTGAAGACCTTGTTTTAAGGTCTTTGCAACTCACCTGTTTTGCAGCGACGTAACCTACGTTAGTTAACACGGAGATAAACCAGATGGCACGTATTACTGTTGATGATTGTCTTGAAAAAATCCCTAATCGCTTTCAGCTCACCTTGGTAGCAGCTTATCGCTCACGCCAGCTGGCTAACGGCTCCGAGCCATTGGTAAGCACGTATGGTCAGAAAGACAAGCCTACCGTACTGGCACTGCGCGAAATCGCAGCCGGCAAAGTTGGCCTGGAAGTGTTAAATCGCGGTCACGCCTAACTGGCTGTTGAAATTTTAAAGCTAAGCAGAGATTAAAGTGCTATGCCAGGCGAAAAACATAGTCACGCTGCAAGGCGATCGGCAGAATTCGTAAAATCCACACCACCCTTGCTACCGGCCGATAGCGAGGGTTCCCAGCTCACACTCCGACTTAAAGAATATCTCAAGCCCGATGACATTGATCAGATCTGGGCTGCGTATCGCTTCAGCGCTGCTGCGCATGAAGGCCAGACGCGCAAAAGCGGTGAGCCTTACGTAAGCCATCCGGTGTCGGTGGCGGGCGTATTGGCTGAGCTGCATATGGATGTTCCTACTATCATCGCGGCGCTGCTGCATGACGTAGTCGAAGATACCGGCATCACCAAGCAGGAAGTCAGCGACCAGTTCGGCAAGCAAGTCGCGGAGCTGGTAGATGGCTTGTCCAAGCTCGAAAAAATCGAATTCCAGAGTGCAACCCAGGCGCAGGCGGAGAACTTCCGCAAGATGTTGCTGGCGATGTCGCAGGATGTGCGAGTGATCCTGGTCAAGCTGGCCGACCGTTTGCACAATATGCAGACACTGGAAGTGATGAAGCCGGAGAAGCAGCGCCGTATCGCACGTGAAACGCTGGAAATCTACGCGCCGATTGCCAATCGCCTGGGCCTGAATGCTATTTTCCAGGAGCTGGAAGATTTAAGCTTCAAGTTTCTCTACCCCATGCGCTATCGCGTGATCTCCAAGGCGATCCTGGCTGCGCGCGGCAATCGCAAGGAGGTGGTGGTCAAGATTCTGGACTCCATCAAACTGCGCTTGCAGGAAATGAATATTGAGGCCGATGTCACCGGCCGTGAGAAGCATCTCTATAGCATCTATAAAAAGATGACCGGCAAGACCATTACGTTTTCACAAATCTACGATATTTATGGTTTTCGTGTCATCGTCAAGGATTTATCAAGCTGCTACCTGACGCTAGGGGTGCTGCACAGCCTGTACAAGCCGATTCCCGGCAAGTTCAAGGATTACATCGCTATTCCCAAAGCCAATGGCTACCAGTCGCTGCATACCATCTTGTTTGGCCGCTTTGGCACGCCCATAGAGGTGCAGATACGCAGCCTGGAAATGCATAACATTGCAGAGGCGGGGGTAGCGGCGCATTGGCTTTACAAGACTACGGATGCGCACCTCACCGCTTTGCAGCAACAGACGCACCAATGGCTGCAGCGCCTGCTGGATATTCAGTCAGAGAGCTCGGATTCGCTGGAGTTCCTGGAGCACTTCAAGGTGGATCTGTTCCCGGATGAAGTGTATGTGTTTACGCCAAAAGGCAAGATACTGGCACTGCCTAAAGGCGCTACCGCAGTGGACTTCGCCTATGCGGTGCATACCGATATCGGCAACCGCTGCGTCGCGGTGAAGATTAACCAGGAGTTAGCGCCATTACGCACAGAACTGCACAATGGCGACCATGTGGAAATCATCACGGCTGCGCATGCCCACCCTAATCCGGCATGGCTCAATTATGTGGTTTCCGGCAAGGCGCGTGCGCACATCCGCCATTTCCTCAAGAGTATGCAATCCACCGAGTCAGCCCACCTTGGCGAACGTATGCTGAACAAGGCACTGAACGCCTTGCACGCCGACCCGGCCTCTATTGATGACGCTCGCTGGCAGAAGCTGCTGCGCGACTATGGGGCAAAAAACAAGGAAGAGATACTGACCGATATCGGGTTGGGCAAGCGCCTCAATGTGATGGTTGCGCATCAGTTGCTGGCCATGGGCGAGGAGCAGGGCGAGCGCCATGCCAAGCACACCAACAAGCCGCTGGGGACTATCACCATCCGCGGTACCGAGGGCATGGCCGTGCAGTTTGCGCAATGTTGCCGCCCTATCCCTGGCGATCCTATTCTGGGTTTCATCAACAAGGATAAAGGCCTGGTGATACACACCCACGATTGCCCGGCAATACGTAAATTCCGCGTGGATCCCGAGAAATGGCTGGATGTAGAGTGGGATCCTGATAGCAAACATCTGTTTAAGGTAAACCTGAAACTGGCTGCAGCCAATAAGCGTGGCATGCTGGCAAAAATCGCAGCAGGTATCGCCGAAGCTGGCTCCAATATTGACAACGTGAGCATGGAAGAGTCAGACAATAGTGCTTACACCAATATGAATTTCACCGTGCAGGTGGAAAATCGTGTGCACCTGGCCGACCTGATGCGGCGTTTGCGCAAGATTCCTGATGTGGTCAGAATCAACCGGGTAAAGGGCGCCGGCCCTGAGCAAAGAATCCAGTAGTCGTTGCACATGAGCAGCCAACAAGGGTAAAGGCATGGCCAAGCTCACTGAAATCAAAGGCATCACTAAACCGGTTTTGGCCGGTTTGCACAAGCTGGGTATCAGTCATTCACAAGGGCTGCTTTTGCACCTGCCTTTGCGTTATGTCGATGAAACGCGCATTACGGCGATACGTGATTTGCGTGGGGGCGAGCAGGCGCAGGTAGAAGGCGAGATCGTCCATGCTGAAGTCCAGTATAAGCCGCGCAAAACCCTGATCTGTCGTTTGCAGGATGCCAGTGGCCAGCAGCTTACTTTGCGTTTCCTGCACTTTTATCCCAGCCAGATTGCGGCACTCACCGTTGGCAAGCAAGTCAGGGCGCTGGGCGAGGTGCGTAGCGGTTTTTTTGGTTATGAGATGGTGCATCCACAATGCAAGGCGGTGCGTGAATCCACGCCGATGCAGGAAAACCTGACACCGGTTTACCCGACCACCGCAGGGATGTCGCAAGCCGCTTTGCGCAAATGGATAGGTTGGGCCCTGATTAATGCAGATCAGTCGGAAACATTACCGACCTTTGTCTATCAGCCACAGCGCTTGCCCAACTTCTCCGTTAGCCTCCACGCCTTGCATCACCCGCCGCCTGCGGCCAGCCTTGATGCATTACAGGAGCGCACAACGCCAGAATGGCAGCGCCTGGCCTTTGATGAGCTGCTGGCGCAGCAGCTTTCCATGCGCCGTCATTATGCAAGGCGCCGCAGCCTGGGCGCGCCTGCACTCAAGCCTTCTAAAACCCTGATCAGTGCTTTGTTAAAAAGCCTGTCTTTCCCGCTTACGCAAGCGCAGCAGCGCGTGGCGATGGAAATCGGCCAAGACCTGGCACAAAACCACCCCATGCAGCGCCTCTTGCAGGGTGATGTCGGCAGTGGCAAAACCATCGTCGCTACCATGGCGGCCTTGCAAGCCATAGAAAACGGCTGGCAAGCGGCCATCATGGCGCCTACCGAGATACTGGCCGAGCAGCACTATAAGAAGATGCAAGGCTGGCTGGCGCCATTAAATATAGAAGTGGCCTGGCTCTCCGGCAGCCAGAATAAAAAGGACAGATCTGCCTCGCTGGAAGCGATTGCCAGTGGCGCTGCCAAGCTGGTGGTGGGTACGCACGCCCTGTTTCAGGATCAGGTGAGTTTTGCCAGGCTAGGTCTGGCTATCGTCGATGAGCAGCATCGGTTTGGTGTGCAGCAGCGTTTATCGCTCAAGCAAAAGGGCATACAACCACATCAGCTCATGATGAGCGCCACGCCCATCCCGCGTACTTTGTCCATGAGCTATTACGCCGACCTGGATGTATCCGTGATTGATGAACTGCCGCCCGGCCGTACACCCATCACCACCAAATTGGTGTCTGACGCCCGTCGTGACGAAGTGCTGGCCAGGGTTAAAGATGCCTGCGCACAAGGCGGGCAGGCTTACTGGGTATGCCCGCTGATTGAGGAGTCGGAAACTTTACAGCTAAAAACGGCACTGGAAACCTATGATCATCTGCAACAGGCTTTTCCCGATTTACGCGTGGGGCTGGTGCATGGGCGCATGAAATCTGCTGAAAAGCAGGCGGTAATGGCGCAGTTCAGTGCCAACGAAATCCAGTTGCTGGTTGCCACGACAGTTATTGAGGTGGGTGTAGACGTGCCTAATGCCAGCCTGATGGTGATCGAGCATGCAGAACGCATGGGCCTGAGCCAACTACATCAATTGCGTGGCCGCGTGGGGCGGGGTGCTGCCAAAAGTGCATGTATCCTGCTCTATCAGACGCCATTAGGTGAAATAGCGCGTGCCCGGCTCAAGATTATCTTCGAATCCAGCGATGGATTTGAAATTGCGCAGGCCGATCTGCATCTGCGCGGTCCTGGCGAATTCATGGGCGTGCGCCAAAGCGGCTTGCCCATGCTCAAAATTGCGAATCTGGAGCGCGACTTGGAACTGCTGGAAGCGGCTCAGCAGCTTGCCGACAAATTACTTAAAGAAAACCCTGAGGCAGTGGATCTGCATCTGCAAAGATGGCTGGGTCATGCTGAAGAGTTGGTCAAAGTGTAGCGACCTGCCATAATTCCGCCGTGAAAGTTTTTGCCAAATCTTTATCTTCCCGCGCCAAATGGTTGAGGGCGCCCATTAGCAGCGGTGTATATCGCCATTGGCTGATTGATAAAGCTTCGCTGACCAAGCGTTTGCAAGGACATTGTGCCGAATTTTCTGTCAAGCCGACTAAAATGTATGCCGCTAAATCGCAGTATGACGAGGCGCAGCTGTTAGGCCTGTCCTCTCGCCAAAGGGCCTTGCTGCGAGAGGTGCATCTTTGCTGCACTAACCGGCCAGTTGTATTTGCGCATAGTGTTCTGCCCTACCAAAGCTTGCGCGGTAGCTGGCAAGGCCTTAGTCGGCTGGGCAATAAGTCTTTAGGGTCAACCTTGTTCGCGGATGCGCGCGTGGTGCGTACACCACTCGCATACAAAAAGTTGGCAAAACATCACGCTTTGTACCGTAGGGCAGTGGCCGACCTTGAAAGCGCTCCAAGTGCGCTGTGGGCGCGGCGCTCTGTCTTCAGGCTTAAGCATGCGGTGATTTTGGTGACAGAGGTCTTTTTGCCTGGTGTATTAGCGTTATGACAATCAAACCATGAAAACTGCAGATATTCTTAAAAAGATAGACGCGTATGAGCGCCTGATGCGGCTGGACAAGCCCATCGGCATTTTGCTATTGCTGTGGCCTACTTTGTGGGCGTTATGGATAGCCGGAGAGGGCCGTCCCTATTGGCTGCTGGCGGGCATATTTATCATGGGTACTGTGCTGATGCGCTCAGCGGGCTGCGTGATCAATGATGTAGCAGACCGTAAATTTGACGGGCAAGTCGAGCGTACCCAACTACGTCCGCTGGCGACAGGCGAGGTCAGCGTGAAGGAGGCACTGGTGCTGGCAGCGGCACTTAGCCTGACGGCATTTGTATTTGTCCTGTTTCTGAACAGGCTAACCATCCTGTTATCTTTCGCGGCCTTGTTCCTCGCGGCAAGTTACCCGTTTACCAAGCGTTTTTTTGCTATTCCGCAGGCTTACCTGGGAATCGCATTCGGTTTTGGTATCCCCATGGCGTTTGCATCAGAAACTGGAGCCATCCCCATGGTGGCATGGCTGATGCTGTTGGCTAATATCTTCTGGGCAATAGCCTATGATACTGAATATGCCATGGTAGACAGGGAGGATGACCTGAATATAGGCATACACTCCTCGGCGATCTTTTTTGGACGTTATGATGTGGTCGCCATTATGTTGTGTTACGCCGCCATGCTGGCGATACTGGCAGTTGTCGGCTTCATGCTCAAGCTGGCATGGCCTTATTTCATGGGGCTGGGCGTGGCTGCCATGCTCGCTGTTTACCACTACACATTGATCAAGGCACGCCGGCGGGATGACTGCTTTAAAGCCTTTTTGCACAATAACTGGCTGGGAGCGGCGATATTTGCGGGCGTGCTGGCAAGTGGCTGGCTGGGGTCGTAAGATAATAAAGATGGCAACTTTGCCAGATTCTGTTTGACAAATCAGTCAGGGCTGACATAGAATCGCCCTCTTAATTTTTTTTCAGCGATTATAGATAGTCACGATGAAAACCTTTTCCGCAAAAGCGCACGAAGTAAAGCGCGACTGGTTCGTAGTAGATGCTACTGATCTAGTGCTCGGCCGTTTGGCCAGCGAAATAGCCCACCGTTTACGTGGCAAACATAAAACGATTTATACACCGCACGTAGATACGGGCGATTATATTGTTGTGATTAATGCCGACAAAATCAAAGTGACTGGTACTAAAGAGCTGAATAAGCTTTACCATCGCCACTCTGGTTATCCAGGCGGTATTTACACCACCACGTTTGGCAAAATGCAAGAGCGTTTTCCTGGCCGTGCACTGGAAAAAGCGGTTAAGGGTATGTTGCCAAAAGGCCCACTGGGTTATGCCATGTTCCGCAAGATGAAAGTCTATGCCGGTCCTAAGCATGATCATGTGGCGCAACAACCACAACCTTTGACAATTCAAAGCCAAGCTTAAGGATTATTGAGAATGATTGGTAAATATAACTACGGAACAGGCCGTCGCAAGAGCTCAGTAGCTCGTGTGTTCCTGAAATCCGGTAAAGGCAATATCGTTGTAAACGACAAGCCAGCTGATGAATACTTCTCACGCGTGACTTCACGCATGATTTTGCGTCAACCATTGGCATTGACCAATAACGAAGGCAGCTTCGATATTATGGTGAATGTAATCGGTGGCGGTGAGTCTGGCCAAGCTGGTGCGGTTCGTCATGGCATTACCCGTGCATTGATCGACTACGATGCAGCGCTGAAGAGTGCTTTATCCAAGGCTGGTTTCGTTACCCGTGATGCACGTGAAGTTGAGCGTAAAAAAGTGGGCTTCCGCAAAGCGCGTCGCAGGAAACAATTCTCCAAGCGTTAATTTCAGGCTTAAACCTGAAGTTTTCCGGGGTATGTCAAAAAAGCCGCTTTATGCGGCTTTTTTGTTTTTGGCGTGAAGTTTGATCGGGCTTTTTTGTTACTATTCAGAGATGGTTAGTTGTTACCCGTTCCATTAAATTATTTGGTGGTAGTTGCAAATGAATAAACTGAAAATTGGCATTGTTGGCGGCACCGGCTATACCGGTGTTGAACTATTGCGTTTGCTGGCCATACATCCTAATGCGGAGTTGGCCGTGATCACTTCGCGCGGTGAGGCAGGCTTGCCCGTCGCAGATATGTTCCCCAGCCTGCGCGGCTATGTTGACCTGAAGTTCTCAGATCCGGCCCAAGTCGACCTAAGCGCTTGCGACGTGGTGTTCTTTGCCACACCCAACGGTATTGCCATGCAGCAAACCAGAGAGTTGCTGGCCAAGGGTGTACGGGTAATCGATCTGGCTGCCGACTTTCGCATCAAGGATGTTGCCGTGTGGGAGAAATGGTATGGCATGACACATGCCTGCCCAGAGCTGATCGCTGAGGCTGTTTACGGCTTGCCAGAGCTTAACCGGGAGAAAATTCGTACCGCCAAGCTGGTTGCCAATCCGGGCTGTTACCCTACTGCCGTACAACTCGGTTTTATGCCATTGCTGGAGGCGGGCGTGGTCGATGCCAACCATTTGATTGCCGATGCCAAATCAGGCGTGAGCGGTGCCGGGCGCAAGGCAGAAGTGGGGTCCTTATTT
>JBAZTJ010000007.1:1829-36198 GCA_041662005.1 Candidatus Methylopumilus sp. | reverse complement strand
CAATCGGCTGATTTTCGCTCAATGAGTAGTTCCAGCGACCCAGACCGTAATAACCTTTACCCAGTGGCCACTGTCCTGAAACATTGAATTGCTCCAGGCGCTCTTTGGTGTAGCGGTAACTCAGGTTGAGCACTTTGCCAGGCTCGGGATTGTAACGCGCGCCGACATTGCCTTTAATCGTACGCGAGGTGTCCGTGTTGTACTGCCATGCCGTGTCCAGATTCCAGTTGTTCGTCAGTTTGGCGGTGACCGCTGCGACGATATCGGAGGTGTTGCTTGTCCGTAGCGCGGAAGTGGGTAATCCCACCTTCTGATCCGCAAAATAAAAGCGCTGGCCCAAAGTGGCCGCCAGGCGCTGCTGGCCTGTTTTGGCATCTATCATGCGGCTGGTCACGGCCAAGCTTAGCTGGTTGGCGTTATTAATGCGGTCATTGCCGGTAAACTGGTTTTCAAGGAATAGTGTCCCCAGGTTCAAGTCTGCTTCAGCCGTATCAAAGACCGGTAGCATGGACTGGTCCTGGTAGGGAATGTAGACGTAGTACATTCTGGGTTCTAATGTCTGTGTGTAGTTGTTTTTCACGACACGCACATTGCGATCAAAAAACAGGCCACTGTCAACGCTGAAAACAGGCAGCGTGCGGCTATCGGATTCGAACTCTCCATTCACGCCATTCAGGGTGAAGCCAGGGTTGTTAAGGCTGTAACTGGTATGACGGATGCCTAATTTTGGGGTCACATAGCCATATGGTTGCGCCATAGGCAAGCTGACGCTGGGATAAGTACTAAATCGGCTACCGGTAACGCCGGTTGTCAGCACATTGCTGGAAACTGCTGTAGTCGTTATAGAGCTGTTGTTGAGAATAGGATTAGCATTTTTTCGATCGAAGCTGACCCATTCGTTCTGTATATTGGCATTCAGCGTGATATTGCTGTTTTGAATGGCCCAGTCCTTGTTGCCATTCAAGGTGAGTTGGGGCAGGCGCGAGTAAGGAAAAGACAGTGTGCTCAGTGTCTGGTACTTTTGCACGAGTGCGTTGAAGCTCCATACTTCATTGTTGTAAGCGACGTTGGCTTGTTGCGGCAAGTTGACTCGGCTGGTGCTGACGATACGCGAGGTCATTTCCGAGAAGTATTTGTCATCGGATACTTTTGCAATGTTGTAGCCACCAGACCAGCCATTGCCAAAATTCTGCTTGTGCGACAACTTGGCGTAATAGCGAGTCTCATTGGTATTGAGATCGCTTGGTAAGTACTCGATGTTATTGGTGCCAGAATACGTTTCACCCAGATAGCGGAATTCGCCTTGGAATTGCAAGCCACGCTTGCTGAGCACACGGGAAGCAATGGTGGCATCCATGTCCGGTGCGATATTCCAGTAATAAGGGGTTAATACCTCGAAGCCGCTACGGCTGGTGGTTCCCCATGTCGGTGCCAGAAAGCCGGACTGGCGCTGGTTGACGAACGAGAAGCTCATCCATGGTGTATAGAGGATAGGCACTCCTTTAAACTCGATGTAAGCATTTTTGGCGGTTGCGCTCTTGGAGTAGTCATCAAGCTCCAGCTCTCCCGCCTTGATATACCAGTCATTTGAATCTGCTTCACATGTCGTGTAGCGCGCGCCCTTCAGGCGCTTTTTGTCCTCACCCTCGAAAAATACCGCTTTGGCATCACCGCGGGACATCCCTGATGCTTTATTCAGGTTAGGCGCTTCCGCGGATGCACCCTCAATATCCTGTCCTCCAGACAGCTGTTGCGAAATGCTGGTGCTGCTTGAATCGGTTGTACCGTCAGCCTGCAAATCGGCAGGGCGATTCATGCCCAGATTGGGGAACTGCTTGATCTGATTGCTCATGATAAATGAGGCATCCATCATTTCCCCGATACTCTCTCCGAGCTTCATGCGCATAGAAGGGCCAGTGATAGTGACACCGCCAGACTCTATGCGGGTGTTGCCTGTCACATGCAGCTCTTCATTTTGTACATCGTATTCCAGGCTATCGCCGAATATGTTCTGTTTGTCCTTAAGCAGGGCGGCATTGCCTGTGGATTTGTATTTTCGGTCAAGATAGACTTGCATGCGGTCACCTTCGATGACAACTGCGCCTGGTTGTACACTGGATGCATCGATCGGCTTAGACAGGTCGATGCCGGGCGTGGTGGTTTCCTGGCTTAATACATCGAGATTCTCGATGCTGGTGCTCATCCTCAGCTTCATGCGCAACTCTGGGGCTTTGCCTCTGGCAGTGCTTTGCTGATTATTTGTTGAGACATTGCCGCTGGTTTCGAGTTCGCGGTCAAGGTGCAGTTGTACGGGGCCGTCATCGGTAGTGGCCTGTGCTTGCTCATTGGCAGTCATGCCTGAACTTGATGCCTCACTTGCTGTGCCAGTGGTTTCTTCTGCGCGAAGCTGGCCTAAACTTAATGTGACTAAGGCAAAGGTAAGGGGAAGTAGGCGAATTTTCAAAGTATATTTTTAGCGAACTTAAATGAGTGAACGCGCGTTTCTTTATATGGGTGATAAAATCGCATAAATTCGCGTTTTAGGCAATCTGTAAATTCCGGCCAATAGCGCTTTCCTGTTGAATTTTAAGCGTAATTTATTTACGGCTTATTCTGTGGCATATCCATGTGTTTTTGATGGTTATTTTGGTGTGATGGTTTTTAAGGATGATAGTGTAGTGTTAAGACAGCAGCAGTTGAATGACTGGTTACAACAAGTATTGCCTGAAGCGTCATTTTCCCTGACGCCTGCCTCGGCAGATGCAAGTTTCCGCCGCTACTTCAGATTACATACGGCGACGCAGACGCTAATCGCCATGGATGCTCCTCCTCCGCAGGAGGATTGCGCCCCGTTTGTGCATGCAGCAAAAGTGTTTGGTGATGCAGGATTAAATGTGCCGCGAGTGTTGGCGCAGAATCTTGAACAAGGTTTTTTGCTATTGACGGATCTGGGCGATACCACTTTCCTTGCTGCCTTAGCGCCAGCTACGGCTAACGACTTGTACCGGGATGCGCGTCAAGCGCTGGTAAAAATGCAACTGGCTAGTCGTGAAGGCGTATTCCCACTTTATGATGAGGCGCTGCTGAACCGTGAAATGCAGCTGTTCCCGGATTGGTATGTAGCGAAGCACAGCAAGGTAGACTTAACGCCATCGCAGCAGGCAGTTTTGCAGAAAACCTTTGAGATACTCAATAAAAATATCCTGGCGCAGGCGCAGGTCTTCGTGCACCGCGATTACCACTCGCGCAACCTGATGGTGTGTGAGGATAATCCTGGGGTGCTGGATTTTCAGGATGCGGTTTACGGCCCTATTACCTATGACCTGGTGTCGCTGCTCAAGGATGCCTACATTAGCTGGGAAGAAGACCAGGTGCTGGATTGGGTGGTACGCTTCTGGCAGGAAGCCAGGGGTGCCGGCTTGCCGGTGCCGGCTGATATTGCAGACTTTTACCGTGATTTTGAATGGATGGGCGTGCAACGCCATATCAAGATACTAGGCATATTTGCACGGCTCTATCATCGCGATGGCAAGGACGGCTACCTCAAGGATATGCCGCTGGTGATGTATTACCTGCGCCGGGTTTGTGCCCGATATATTGAGCTCCGCCCCATGCTGAGATTGCTGGATGAACTGGCAGGTAACGCACCGCAGGCAGGGTACACCTTCTGATGAAGGCGATGATATTGGCTGCCGGGCGCGGTGAGCGCATGCGGCCATTGACTGACCATACGCCTAAACCATTGCTGGAGGTTGGCGGTAAGCCACTGATTGTATGGCACCTGGAGCGTCTGGCTAAAGCCGGATTTCACGAAGTTATCATCAACCATGCGCACCTTGGCAATCAGCTTGAAACTGCTCTAGGTGATGGCAGTCGGTGGGGACTATCTATAAAGTACAGCCCGGAAAAAGTAGCATTGGAAACCGCTGGCGGTATAGCTTATGCATTGTCATTGCTGGGTGATGCGCCTTTTTTGGTGATCAATGGCGATGTCTATAGCGAAATCGACTTCTCAATATTGAAGCATGCCTTGCAGCCAAGTCATCTGGCGCATCTAGTGATGGTCAATAACCCTCCCCAGCATCCGCAAGGTGATTTTGCCTACAGGGATGGGAGCTTGCTAACTGAGGGCGAAATCAAGCTGACATTCTCAGGGGTCGGGGTTTATCACCCGCAGCTGTTTGCTGAAGTTGTGCGTGGCGAGGCAGCCAAGCTCGCTCCATTGCTGAGATCCGCAATTGACGAAGGCTTAGTGACGGCGATGCATTACCAAGGTGTTTGGCATGACATTGGAACGCCAGAACGCTTAAAGCAGCTAGATGAGCAACTCAGGGACCATAAGACGCAAAGTGCATAAATGGAACCTAATGATCCATTTGCCGACAAAACAGTGCGTGGCTAATATGCAGTTGTTAATATCAATCAAGACTAAAGACAGAGAAATCTTACATTGAACATAGATATCACCGAATTTAGTGCAAGGCGGCAAAAGCTAATGACGCAAATGGGCGAAGGCGTGGCGGTGATACCGACCGCCCCCGAGGCATTGAGAAATCGTGACAGCCATTATCCTTATCGCTTTGACAGTTACTTTTATTACCTTTCTGCTTTCAAGGAGCCTGAGGCCGTCTTGTTTTTAGTCGCGGGTAGTCAACCTAAAACTATTCTGTTTTGCCGCGACAAGGATATGGAGCGTGAAATCTGGGATGGTTTTCGCTACGGCCCTGCGGCGGCGGTCGCTGAGTTTGGGGTGGATGAGGCTTACTCCCTCAGCCAGATGGACGGGATGGCACTGAAGCTGTTGGCTAACCAGCCTAAGCTGTTTTATAGCCTTGGCGCAGATGCAAGCTGGGATGCCCGCGTCACGGGTTGGCTTAATCAGCTACGCGCGCAAGGTCGTAGTGGAGTGAGCGCTCCTGGCGAAATCGTTGATGTGCGTATCCTGATGGATGAGCTGCGGCTGTACAAGTCAGCTTATGAGATCGATATAATGCGGCGCTCAGGCCTGATTGCCGCTGCCGCACACAAACGTGCCATGCAAGTCACTTGCCCGGGCAAAATGGAATACGAAATTGAAGCGGAATTTCTGCACGAATTCTATCGCCATGGTGCACAAGCGCCCGCCTATACCTCAATTGTTGCGGGCGGAGCCAATGCCTGCACCTTGCACTACAACGCCAATAACGCAAAGCTTATTGACGGCGATTTGCTGTTGATCGATGCAGGCTGCGAGCTGGATGGCTATGCCTCCGACATCACGCGTACTTTCCCTGTGAATGGCAAGTTCAGCGCTGCACAAAAAGACCTCTATGAGTTGGTCTTGGCCTCACAGGCAGCGGCCATTGCTCAGGTTAAGCCCGGCAATCATTGGAACGCGCCGCATGAGGCAGCGCTTGATGTACTGATACGTGGTTTTATCGATTTTGGTCTTTGTCAGGGCAGCCCAGAATCTGTGCTGGAGTCTGGCGATTATCGCCGATTTTACATGCACCGCACTGGGCACTGGCTGGGTCTGGATGTGCATGATGCTGGCGAATATAAGGCGGCTGACGAGTGGCGCCAGCTTGAGCCTGGCATGACTTTGACAGTGGAGCCTGGTTGCTATGTGCGTCCAGCTGAGAATGTGCCTGAACATTTCTGGAATATCGGCATTCGTATTGAGGATGATGCCTTAGTGACGACCAATGGCTGCGAAATCATGACAGCGTCCGCCCCCAAAACGGTGGCCGAGATCGAGTCGCAGATGGAGCAGGTGTGAGCTCGCAATCAGCACCTCCAAATAGACCATCAGATATCGTGATCGTTGGGGGCGGCCCTGTCGGTGCCACCTTGGCGCTTACCCTGCAAAGCAAGGGAATTGCAACCACCCTGCTGGAAGCGCGTGAACGTGGCGCAGCGCATGGCGACCAGCGCGCACTGGCGCTGTCGTATGGTACCCGCCTGATACTGGAGCGGCTCGGCCTCTGGACTGAGCTTGAACCCAAGGCTACTGCGATCAATACCATTCATATTTCACAGCGTGGAAGTTTTGGCCGCAGCCGCTTGCGCGCGCATGACCATGACCTGCCGGCTCTAGGTTATGTATTGGCCTACGGCGATTTAAGTGCCGCTCTTGATGGGGCGCTTGCAAAGCAAGACGCATTAACCGTCCTGAATGGTGCAGAAGCAACGTCAATTACACCTGAAACTGAATCGGCAAACGTAGTATTCAAGCATGACAATACTGAGAAAGCCTTGACTGGTACGCTAGTGGTGCTGGCTGATGGCGGCCGCAGCCTTGCTGATATCCCGGCCCTGAAACGCGAGACCAGGGAATATGGGCATGATGCACTAGTAACCAAAGTCACCAGTGAGTTGGCACATGACAATGTTGCCTATGAGCGATTTACCGCTATGGGCCCGGTAGCATTGCTACCGAATGGCACCCGTGAATTTTCTCTGGTATGGACGGGCAAGGCTGCTGAGGTAAGTGCGCTGTTGAGCCTGACAGATGAAGTATTTTTAGCAAGCCTGCATGAGCATTTTGGTGATCGGGTAGGGCGCTTCCTGACAGTGAGTAAACGCCTGACTTTTCCACTGAAGCTTTCTTACCTTGATCCGGTTACCGCACCGCATCTTGTTGTCATCGGCAATGCAGCGCAGACCATGCACCCTGTTGCCGGACAAGGGTTCAATGTGGGGTTGCGCGACGCTTGGGAGCTGGCGCATCAGATTGCTGCTACCCCGGTGGACGATTGGGGAGGTCTGGCCATGCTTAACGCCTATCAACAAGGACGTAAAACAGACACCAAGCGTGGCCTGATGTTTACGGATTTTCTGGTAAATGTGTTTTCTAACGATATCGTCGGATTGTCCTCATTGCGAGGCGTCGGCCTTGGTATGCTGGATATGGTGAGGCCTGCAAAAAAACATCTCATTAGTAAAATGAGTTTCGGTAGCCGTGGATAGTATGGGTAAAGTGGATTTTGACATCATGGTTGTTGGCGGCGGATTAGTCGGTGCGGCCACCGCTGTGGCACTTGCGCAGCAAGGTCATCAAGTCGCCTTAGTTGACAGGTCGGCACCCGACTTTTCATCAGTAAGTGCTTCAACTTATACTTGGGATAGCCGGATTTATGCCATTAGTCCAGGCAATGTACAGTGGCTGGATTCACTGGGTGTGTGGAGCAAGCTGAATCAGGCAAGGATTTGCCCGATTGAGGATATGGAGGTTTGGGGAGATGCAAACTCTCAACCTTTGACATTTGCATCCTATGAAGCGAATGTCACCAGTCTGGGTTACATCCTGGAGAGTAATCAATTACAACAGGCGCTCTGGTCAAGAATGCAGGACGTTGGCGTGCATGTGAAAATCCACGATGATTGTAATGGACTGACGATTGATGCTGAAAAAGCCTCCTTAAGATTTAGCGATGGTACTTATATCAGCGCCAAACTGGTGGTGGCAGCCGATGGCGGAAACTCATGGGTACGTGCCCAGGCGGGGATAGCTAGCAAGCTATATACCTATCCGCAAATGGGTGTAGTCGCGAATTTTGAGGCTGAACTTTCACATGGGCAGTTGGCCAGACAATGGTTCCATGAGGATGGGGTGTTGGCGTGGCTACCCCTGCCTGGCAATCGAATCTCCATGGTCTGGTCTACCCCTGGCGCTCATGGGCTGCTGGAGCTTAGTCCACAAGCCCTTGCCGATAAAGTTGCCGAAGCTGGTGGTCATACTTTAGGTAAAATGCGCACCATCACAAATGCCACAGCCTACCCACTGGTGAAACAAACAGCGCATAGAATAGTTCAGGCAAGATTGGTGCTGGTTGGCGATGCTGCACACCGAGTACATCCCCTGGCTGGGCAAGGCGTCAATCTCGGGTTTCGAGATGTTATTGCTCTGGAAAAAACGCTATCGCATCGAAACCGGTATCAGGAAATAGGCGACTTGGTTTTACTGCGCCAGTATGAGCGTGCGCGCAAAACCGATATGCTGGCGCTAAGTGCTGTGACCCATGGCCTGCAGCAATTGTTTGACAGTAAGCAGCCCATGCTGAAGAAATTACGCAATTTAGGTTTGGCACTTACGGAACATCAGCCTGGGTTAAAGCGCCGCCTGATTAAACAAGCAATAATTTAATGGAAGATACTTACAAGGCTTATATGATAAAAAGTGCGACAGGATTACTACTGGCAGGCTTCTTTACTTCACATGCGCTAGCTGATGAGGCTAGTTTGCGTAAGGTGATTGAGACAACCTATCCCAAAATGCGGGTGGAAAGTATAGTTAAAACGCCTTATTCAGGGCTCTACGAAGTGTATATGAATGGGCAGATTATCTACACCGACGATAAATTGAATTTCCTGATCGCTGAAGGCCGGTTAGTTGATACCAAAACCAAGCGCGATATCACCAGTGAGCGCATGGAGGAGCTGACCAAGATAGATTTCTCTACCTTGCCTTTAGAGCAGGCTATCAAGGTGGTAAAGGGCAATGGCAGCAGAAAACTGGCTGTATTTTCCGATCCGGACTGTCCATTCTGCAAGCGTCTCGAGCAAAAAGAGCTGGTCAATATTACGGATGTGACGATATATACATTCTTGCTCCCACTTGAGCAGTTGCACCCTGACGCTGCTAATAAGGCTAAAGCAATCTGGTGCGCGTCAGACCGTGCCAAAGCCTGGCAGGATTGGGCGATCAACAATCAGTTGGCAAAAAACGATGCAGCGTGTGAACAGCCGCTCGCCAAGGTTGCTGATCTGGCTAAAAAATTAGGGGTGACAAGCACGCCTACCATTTTCTTTGCTGATGGCAGGCGTATGTTGGGAGCTTATCCGGCGAAGGAAATTGAGAAGGGCATGAATGCCAGCCCATCTGCAAAAAAACAATAGTTAAACAACCGAGCCCATCTTGAAAATCGGCATGTACATGGCGATTACCAAACCGCCAATTAATACGCCAAGAACGACCATGATGATGGGCTCCATGAGACTGGCAAGAGCCTCTACCGCATCATCTACCTCAGCTTCAAAGAAGTCGGCTACCTTCGAAAGCATAGAGTCTAGTGCGCCAGACTCCTCACCGATAGCCACCATCTGCAGTACCATGTTGGGGAAAACGTTGGCATTTTGCATGGCCACAGTGAGGCTGGTGCCGGTACTGATTTCACTTTGAATTTTCTTGGTAGCATCGTAATAGACTCGATTGCCGGACGCACCTGCCACTGAGTCCAGCGCTTCTACCAATGGTACGCCAGCAGCAAACATGGTTGACAGTGTTCTGGCAAATCGAGCTATAGTTGCAATCCTAATCAGGTGGCCAAAAATCGGCAGCTTTAACAATAGCCTATCCATGGTGGATTGCATTTTCTCAGAGCGCTTCCATGTGTAGAAGAAGAACCATAAGCCGCCACCAATCGATCCGAATATTGCCCACCAGTAGTCTACAAAAAAATCAGACATTGCCATCACCACAAGGGTCGGTGCTGGAAGGTCTGCTCCAAAGCTGGTAAATAACTCTTTAAAGGCTGGGATCACAAAAATCATGATAACGGCTGTTATAACAAAGGCCACAACAATAATAGATATAGGGTAAAACAAAGCAGATTTAATCTTGCTTTTGATGGCTAATATTTTTTCCTTGTAGGTGGCTAATCTATCAAGCAGTGTGTCCAGAATACCGGCTTGCTCGCCGGCGCCTATCAGGTTGCAAAATAGTGCATCAAAATATAATGGATATTTACGAAATGATTGGCTCAAGCTACTGCCGGTTTCCACATCGGATTTAATATCAAAAAGTAGTTTAGCAACGGCAGGGTTGCTGTGGCCTTTGCCGACGATATCGAATGATTGCAACAAGGGCACGCCGGCTTTCATCATGGTGGCAAGCTGACGAGTAAACAGAGTGACATCTTTATCGGTCACTTTGCCTGACTTCTGAAAGCTGCTTTGCTTTTTGACCTTGATGACATTAATGCCCTGGCGCCGCAGTGTGGCATTAACAAAGGCTTCTCCATTTGCCCGCATTTCTCCGCGGATGCGTTTGCCTTTCTTATCGGTGCCCTCCCAGGAGTAAGTAATCTCTTTGCTGACTTTTGCTGCCATAACAATTCCCCGTATATATTTCGCTAACGAAATTTATTCATTAGTGACTGCCTCTACTTCGGCTATTGAAGTAAGGCCTTGTTTTACTTTTAGAAGCCCAGACTGTCTTAAATCCTTGACGCCTTCACGTTTTGCCTGGTCTGCGATGTCATGCGCAGTGCCATTTTTCATGATAATGCGACTCATGGCGTCGGTTACCGGCATCACTTGATAAATGCCTACACGGCCTTTGTAGCCGGCGGTACATCTTTCACAGCCATCCTCATTCGGGCCATACAGTTGCCAGCTACCATCCAGGTCGCTTTCGTTGAAGCCTACACCTAGTAAAGCTTCGCGGGGGATGTCCAATGGCTTCCTGCAGTTTTTACACAGACGCCTCGCCAAACGTTGTGCTGTGATTAAGGAGACAGCTGAAGCGATGTTGAAGGGAGCGACTCCCATGTTCATTAATCGCGTCAGCGTGGAAGGGGCATCGTTGGTATGTAGGGTGGAGAGTACCATATGGCCTGTTGATGCGGCTTTGATCGCCATGTCAGCTGTTTCCAGGTCTCGAATTTCACCAATCATGATAATGTCCGGATCCTGGCGCAGAAATGACTTTAATGCAGCTGCAAAAGTCAGGCCTTGTTTGTCATTCACGTTCACCTGATTGATCCCAGGCAGCGGGATTTCTGCAGGGTCTTCGGCCGTGGAGATATTGACTCCTGGGTTATTCAGAATATTCAAGCAGGTATATAGTGAAACCGTCTTGCCCGAACCGGTAGGCCCTGTCACAAGAACCAGGCCATAGGGGCGGCTGACTGCGCTGAGTAAGGCTTCCTTTTGTTCAGGCTCGTAGCCCAAGGCTTCAATACCAAGAGTGGCGCTACTCGGATCCAGAATCCGCATCACGATTTTTTCACCATTGATCATTGGTAGTGTACTGACGCGGAAGTCGATCGATCGTGTTTTTGACAGCACCAGTTTCATGCGGCCATCTTGCGGGATACGCTTTTCTGCGATATCCAGGCTGGATATCACCTTGATGCGGGAAGCCATTTTCTCCTTAATGGCTAATGGGGGTTGAGCTATTTCTCGCAGTATGCCATCCACACGATAACGGATGCGGTAAAACTTTTCATACGGCTCAAAGTGGATGTCGGAGGCCCCCATATTGATGGCATCCAAAAGTATTTTTTGAATGTATTTAACGACCGGGGCATCGTCGACCTCAAGTGTTTGCGCTTCTTGGGCTTGAGTCTGCTCTTCGCTTTCGATATCCAGGTCAAATTCATTATCATCGGAAAGCGACTGCATGCTGGTGTCAGAGGCTTCTGCAATCTTATCTATCCACTTGCCCAGCTTGTCATCTTCTACCACCACAGGTGAAAGTGCCATGCCTACCTGGAACTGCACATCATCCAGCGCATGGATATTGGTGGGGTCCGATATCGCTACAAAAAGTGTATTGCTCCGACTTTGCAAAGCCATAACACGGCTACTTTGCATCAGCTTGATGTCAATAGTCTTGGCGGGTATGTAGTCAGGGTTTAATGAGTTCAGGTCAAAAATAGGTAAGCCGAATGCCCTGGCTGAAGTTTCGGCAACTTTTAACGCCGGGAGTTTTTTGCTTTGAATGAGCTGGGTAATAAATGATATTTTCTGGGTAACGGCGGCAGATTGAACCGCGATTGCCTCATCTTCAGATAAGAGCTTGTCTTGCACCAATAGCCGGGCAAGTCCACCGAGTTTGCTGGGTAGGGTTGTGGAGGCCATTTAACTTTTCAATGAGTTCGGAAGCATTTTAATTACGCTTAATAGTTTCAGCTAAATCATTATTATACGAGGACATACTAATAATGCACGTTAGTATTTTTTTTGTAAAGGCAACAACCATAAGTCGTGAAGAAGTTACCTAAGCCATTGAGGGAATTGGGATATGAAAAACAAAAAATAAATCTTGACTTATTTTAATTGTGCAAGTAAAAACGCGTACAGGCGTTTGAATTCGAGCTCATTGTAGCCGGCACTACCGACTTAAGTTCTTGAAATACAAACTTTTGGGGCGCCTCCTCTTAATGTTTTAGCAAGGAAGTATGAAATGGCAACTGGTACCGTAAAATGGTTTAATGATTCTAAAGGTTTTGGCTTCATTACCCCGGATGATGGTGGCGACGATTTGTTCGCACATTTTTCCGCCATCGTAGAAGCCGGCTACAAAAGCTTGAAGGAAGGTCAGCGCGTGAGCTTTGATGTCACCGAAGGTCCCAAGGGCAAGCAGGCCTCGAACATCCAGAAAGCTTAAGCCTTTCCGATGTGAGGTTAGAATTATTTAAAACGGCTCGTAGACTTTTGGACTACGAGCCGTTTTATATCGTGAGCTAACGAGCTGTTGGCTCAATGCATTACATATGACGCACAATTTCATCGCCAAATTGTGCGCTGCCCACTTGCGTCGCGCCTTCCATTTGAGATGAGAAGTCTATGGTCACACGTTTAGACTCAATGGCCTTCGCCACACCACCGATTACCAAGTCTGCAGCCTCTGTCCAGCCGAGATGGCGTAACATCATTTCCGCAGAAAGTATCAATGAGCTAGGGTTGGCCAGGTCTTTGCCGGCGATCTTGGGTGCTGTGCCATGGGTGGCTTCAAACATGGCGGTAGTGTCTGACAGGTTCGCACCTGGCGCAATGCCGATGCCGCCTACTTGGGCAGCTAGTGCATCAGACATGTAGTCGCCGTTCAAGTTAAGTGCTGTCACTACATCGTACTCTTCAGGGTGTAGCAGTATCTCTTGTAGAAATGCATCGGCAATGCAGTCTTTGATGATGATGCCATTGGGTAATTTACACCATGGGCCCCCATCAATCTCTACAGCACCAAACTCTTGTTTGGCTAACTCATAGCCCCAGGTCTTGAAGCCACCTTCAGTAAACTTCATGATGTTACCCTTGTGGGTAATGGTGACTGATTTGCGGTTGTTATCAATCGCATATTGAATGGCTTTACGGATCAGCCGCTTACTGCCGTCAATGGAGACAGGTTTGATACCGATTGCGGAAGATTCGGGGAAGCGGATTTTCTTGCGCACGCCCATATCACTTAGAAAGTCGATGACCTTTTTGACTTCATCCGTACCTGCGGCCCATTCTATTCCGGCGTAAATATCCTCGGTGTTTTCACGGAAGATGACCATGTTGGTTTTTTCTGGTGCTTTAACCGGGCTGGGTACGCCGGTGAAATACTGGATGGGACGTAGACATACGTATAAGTCCAGCTCCTGACGCAAGGTCACATTGAGTGAGCGTATGCCGCCGCCGACTGGGGTGGTGAGCGGGCCTTTAATGGAGATGACATAGTCCTTGATGGCCTGCATGGTGTCTTCGGGTAACCAGGTATTTTCGCCATATATCTTGGTGGCTTTCTCGCCCGCATATACTTCCATCCATGCAATAGAACGCTTACCGCTATAGGCTTTATTTACTGCAGCATCCACCACTTTTATCATGGGCGGGGTAATATCTATACCAATGCCATCGCCTTCGATAAAAGGGATAATTGGGTGGTCAGGAACATTCAGCGAGTTATCAGCATTGACAGTGATTTTTTCGCCATTTGTTGGCACAACAATTTTTGTAGACATAGTGTTCATTCCAGTTAAATAAATTGCTAATACTTTTCAACAAGCCTTATGGCGTGGTATGCCAATTCAGCAAGCATGATACATGCCCAACGCTTAAAGACTACATTGCAGTACCCGGAGTGTATGCGGCGGGGCGCCTTGATACGGATAGTGAAGGTCTGCTCATTTTAACCGATGATGGCAGACTACAGCACCAGATTGCACATCCCAAACATAAAGAAATAAAAACCTATTGGGCGCAAGTGGAAGGAAGCCCGGTAGACGCTGATTTGAAGCCTCTTCGGCATGGGGTTGATCTGGGGGATTTTGTAACTAAGCCCGCTGAAGTTCGCGTGAGTGATGAGCCGGAATGGCTATGGCCGCGTAATCCACCGATACGTGAGCGTAAGGCGATACCTACCACCTGGCTTGAAATTAAAATAAGCGAGGGTAAAAATCGTCAAGTACGGCGGATGACGGCGAAGATCGGCTACCCTACCTTGCGCTTGGTACGCTACGCCATAGGCAAGCATACGCTGGATGAAATGCCTGTGGGAAGCTGGAAAGAAATTGCCTGGAAATAAAGCCAGCATTAATTGATGGAGTGAGTTCGATGAAACCTGTGGTGATTTTTCGGCACGCATTAACCGAGGGTGCGGGCTATTTATCAAGCTATCTTGAAGAAAACGAAATTCCCTGGCACTTGGTCAAGATTGACCAAGGTGATGCCATGCCGGCATCGGCAGCAGAGTTCAGCGGGTTGGTGTTTATGGGTGGCCCGATGAGCGTAAATGATGATTTGCCATGGATACCGCCAGCACTTGACCTGATACAGCAAGCGGTGGCGAAAGATATCCCCGTGTTAGGGCATTGCCTTGGCGGTCAACTCATCAGCAAGGCGCTGGGTGCAAAGGTCGGGCCCAATCCAGTCAAGGAGATAGGGTGGGGTGAAGTCGCGGTGGCTGATCACGCGGAGGCAAAGCGCTGGTTCGGCGATGTAAGTAAATTTCAGAGTTTTCATTGGCATGGTGAGACCTTTGAAGTGCCAGCAGGTGCTACACATCTGCTTTCCAGCGCATATTGCCGAAATCAGGCTTATTCACTGGGCAAGCACCTTGCGTTTCAGTGCCATATAGAAATGACAGCAAGCATGGTGAAAAAGTGGTGCGTAGCTGGTGCTGCCGAAATAGCGGCTTCAGACAGTGTTGGTGTGCAGCAACCTCATGATATCCAGCATGATCTGACAGCCCGTATTGCCGAGCTGAATGATCTGGCGGCCATTGTCTATAGGCAATGGATAGCGGGGCTCAAGCGCTAGGCTGAGATATTGCCAATGGCCTTATGTTAAACTTTCGCCTTATTAAGTGAACTCAAAAAAGAGATTTAAATGTCCGGCAATACGATAGGTACTTTATTTACATTGACCTCTTTTGGGGAGTCCCATGGTCCTGCCATTGGTGGGGTAGTGGATGGCTGTCCACCAGGGTTGGAGCTATGTGCGGCAGACCTGCAGGGGGATCTGGATCGTCGTAAGCCTGGCACTTCAAGGCACGTGACCCAGCGCAAGGAATCGGATACGGTCGAGATACTGTCTGGTGTATTTGAAGGAAAAACCACAGGCGCCCCTATCGGTTTGTTGATACGTAACGAAGACCAGCGCAGCCAGGACTACGGCAATATTGCCGAAACTTTCCGCCCTGGACATGCCGATTATACCTACTGGCAAAAATATGGAATCCGCGACTACCGTGGCGGTGGTCGTTCCAGCGCCCGTGAAACGGCGGTCAGGGTAGCTGCTGGCGCAATTGCCAAGAAATGGCTGAAGCAGCGCTATGGCGTTACCATTCGCGGCTATATGAGCCAGTTGGGTGAAATCGACATCCCCTTTGAAACTTGGGATGCAGTGGGTGAGAATGCATTTTTTGCACCAAATCGCGGCATAGTTCCTAAGTTAGAGGCATATTTGGACACCGTGCGCCAGGAGCGCGACTCGGTTGGTGCGCGTATTACGGTTGTGGCTGAAGGTGTTCCCGTTGGCTGGGGTGAGCCTGTCTTTGACCGGCTGGATGCGGAAATTGCCTATGCCATGATGAGCATTAATGCTGTGAAGGGTGTGGAAATCGGTGCAGGCTTTAGTAGTGTTGCCCAGCGCGGCTCCGTGCACAGTGATGAGTTAACGCCGCAGGGCTTTGCCAGCAACAATGCGGGCGGAGTTCTGGGCGGGATTTCATCCGGGCAGCCTATCCTTGCCCATGTGGCACTTAAACCCACGTCCAGCATACCGCAAGCACGCCACTCTATTGATAAGGCTGGCAATGCACTTGATATGCAGACCACTGGCCGGCACGACCCTTGTGTGGGCATACGCGCTACGCCTATCGTGGAGGCCATGCTGGCATTGGTGTTGATAGACCATGCGTTACGCCACCGCGCCCAGTGTGGGGATGTTGTCTGCAACACCCCCAAAATATGATGGCTGCCCCATGTGGTGCGGCCATCAAGTACGTGCATGTGGGCAAAATTAATTAATTACTCGAATCCTACCGTTGCCTCAACCTAAGCGCCCGATATGAACGCAATTCCTTACTGGCGTCTTTCAGGCTTCTATTTTGCCTATTTTGCCTTCGTCGGTGCGTTTACCCCGTTCTGGAGTCTGTACCTCAAGTCATTGACTTTCAGCGCCTTCCAGATTGCAGTCCTCATGTCGCTGTTCCAGGTCGCCCGTATTTTCTCACCCAGTTTGTGGGGTTGGCTGGCAGATCATTTAGGCCGTCGAGTGCCTATCATCCAGTGGCTGGCGGGCTTGAGCGTGCTGTCCTATATCGGGGTGTTTTTTGGCACTGGTTTCTCATGGCTGTTTGCTGTGATGCTGTCATTAAGTTTTTTCTGGAGCGCCTCACTGCCACTGATTGAAACAGTCACACTAGGACATCTCGGTGATCGATTTGACCGTTATGGCCGTATCCGCATGTGGGGTTCTATAGGTTTTATTGCCGCAGTAATAGGGCTGGGCTACCTGCTGGACTATACCGACATCAAGGCTTTGCTGTGGGTTGTGCTGGCCTTGCTGGTGGCTGTTTCTCTGTTCTCGCGGAATATTCCTGAACCACGCATTACTCCTCACCATACGGATGACAGTTCCATCTGGCAGATCGTCCGTCAGAAAGAGGTGGTTGCCCTGATGACCGCCTGTTTCACCATGTCAGCTGCCCATGGCGTGTATTACACCTTTTACTCTATTTACCTGGTGGATCATGGCTATACGGCAGCGCAAGTTGGATGGCTCTGGGCGCTTGGTGTGATTTGCGAGATTCTTATTTTTCTGTGCATGCCAGTATTAACAAAAAGATTTGGGCTAAGGCTTATTTTACTGGTTAGTCTGTTTCTGGCATTTATACGCTTTGCGGTCATCGGCTGGGCGGTGGATTTCTGGTGGCTTATATTGCTGGCGCAGACATTACATGCTGCCACTTTCGGCTCTTACCATGCTGCCGCAGTAGCCTTGACGCATCGTTATTTTAAGGGTCGTCACCAGTCCAAAGGCCAGGGGCTATATACCAGTGTTTCCTATGGAATCGGCGGCACCTTTGGCGCAGTGATCAGTGGCTTCGCCTGGGATGCAATTGGGCCGAGCTGGACGTTTACCCTTTCTGCCGCTTACGCTATGCTAGGCTGTATATTATTTGCACGGCTGATGCCAGCAGACAAATAAACAACAAAACTCGGCAAAGGGGAAACGCCGCATGAAACCAAGGGATTTAGTCGCGTGTATTACCTGTTTATGGTTGACCAATGCCATTGCCGAAGAAAACCTGCAGGTCAATGTTGTTGCGCTCTATAGCGGCAAAGTCGTAGTCATTGTCAATAAAGGTAAGCCGCAGACGCTCGCCGTCGGACAGAAGTCTATCGAAGGAATCAAATTGCTCTCAGCCAATAGCAGCAAGGCGCTATTGGAGATTGAAGGCAAGCGTAAGGAGCTGGGCATGGGGCAGGCAGCCATCGTGGCCGGCGCTAATTTGCCAGAGGGCGGTAGCGCGATTTTATATGCTGACTCGGCAGGACATCATTTTACCGATGGATTGATCAACAACGCCAGGGTCCGGTTGCTGGTGGATACGGGGGCTTCATCCATTGCCATGAATTCGAGCGATGCGCAGCGCGCCGGCATTGATTACAAAAAAGGTGAGCGTTCGGAAGTGCAAACAGCCAACGGCAATGTGATAGGTTACCACGTTGTGATTAACAGCCTTAAGCTGGGTAGCATGACATTGAACCAGGTGGATGGCATGGTGCTTGAAGGCAATTCACCGGCAGTAGTGTTGCTGGGGCTGAGCGCCTTGAACCGGCTGGATATGAAGCGTGAAGGCATAGCCCTCACGCTTACCAAGAAATACTAAGTCAAGAGATGCAAATATAGATCAACGCTTGCGTTTGTCGTTTTCTATCAAGGCATAAGCCGAGTGGTTATGGATAGACTCAAAGTTTTCTGATTCCACGATATAAGAAACGATACGTGGCTCAGCATTGAGTTGCGCCGCTACATCGCGCACCATGTCCTCGACAAATTTTGGGTTGTCGTAGGCACGCTCAGTCACAAATTTTTCATCAGGACGCTTAAGCAAGCCGTAAAGCTCGCATGAGGCTTGCTCTTCTACCAGGCGGATAATATCTTCCACCCAGATAAAATCATTAATGAGCGCAGTGACTGTGACATGTGAGCGCTGGTTATGTGCGCCATAGTCGGAAATCTTCTTGGAGCAAGGACACAGGCTGGTGACAGGCACTAGCACCTTGACCGTAATATCAAACTTGTCCTCTTTGATTTCACCGATGAAGGTCACTTCATAATCCAGCAGGCTTTGCACGCCTGATATAGGGGCTGCCTTGTTGACGAAATAGGGGAATCTCATTTCTACATAGCCGGATTCCGCTTCCAGGCGTTTTACCATTTCACGCAAAATGGTTTCGAATGACTCGACAGAGATTTCACGCTCGTTCATGTTGAGAATCTCAACAAAGCGTGACATATGCGTACCCTTGAAGTTATGCGGCAGGTGTACGTACATATCAAACATTGCAACGGTATGCTGAACGCCACCGGTTTTATCTTTGACTTTGACGGGGTGGCGTATGGATTTGATACCTACCTTGTCAATCGCCAAGTGACGTACGTCTGGCGTGTTCTGGACATCTTCAATAGGTAGTTTGGTTGGCTGGTTCATGTGGTTCTCAATATAGGGCGAGCATACAATTAATACTTGAGTATACTACTTGGTTAATTTTTTCTCAATCGCGGCAATGATGCCTTCAGCGTTCAGACCGCATTCGGCTAGCATGGTTTCATGCACGCCATGTTCCATAAATAGATCAGGTAATCCCAGACACAGCGTATCAATATTCAGGTTCTCCGCTTGCAAGGCCTCCATTACCGCAGCGCCTGCGCCACCCATGATGGCATTTTCTTCCACGGTTACCAGCAAGTCATGCTGCGCGGCTAGTTGCGCGATAAGCGCATGATCCAGCGGTTTTACAAAGCGCATATTGGCGACAGTCGCATCCAACTTGTCAGCAGCCTGCAAGGCAGGGGTGAGCATGCTACCGAAGGCAAGGATGGCGATTTTTTTGCCTGCATAGTGGGTCGCACTTTCAAGTTTTGTTGTGGTGCGACGAATCTCGCCTTTGCCGATAGTTAAAGCCTGCATGGATTTTTTGATGGTAACGCCCGGGCCGCCACCGCGAGGGTAGCGCACCGCGCTTGGGCCTTCATGGCGGAATGCGGTATACAACATTTGTCGGCATTCATTTTCATCGCTGGGTGTCATCACCAGCATATTGGGAATGCAACGCAGGTAACTCAGGTCAAAGCTGCCGGCATGGGTAGGGCCGTCAGCGCCGACTAATCCGGCCCTGTCAATGGCAAACACTACGGGCAGGTTTTGCAGGGCAACGTCATGAATTAGTTGGTCGTATGCACGCTGCAGAAATGTGGAGTAGATGGCGACCACCGGTTTCAATCCATCGCAAGCCATGCCTGCAGCAAACGTCAATGCATGCTGCTCGGCAATGCCGACATCAAAAAAGCGTTTAGGATATTTTTCAGCAAAGGCATTGAGCCCAGATCCATCGCACATGGCTGGCGTGATGCCGATGAGCCTATCGTCAAGTGCGGCCATATCGACCAGCCAGTCGCTAAAAATCTGGGTATAGGTTTTTTTCCCTGTCGTAACGATCGAGTCGCCATTGCTGGGGTTGAACTTGCCTACCCCATGGAACTTTCCCGGGTTGTCTTCCGCTGGCTGGAAGCCATGGCCCTTTTGCGTCACGACATGCAAAAACTGGGGGCCTTTCAACTGGCGGATATTACTTAGGGTGGCGAGTAGCGTATCCATATTGTGGCCATCAATCGGGCCGATATAGTTGAAGCCGAATTCCTCGAACAGCGTGCTCGGCGTCATCATGCCCTTGACATGTTCTTCAGCACGTTTGGCAAACTCAAGCACGGGAGGCACCACGCCCAGCACTTTTTCACCCGAGCGGCGGACGCTATCGTAGAAGCGCCCAGACAATAATTTTGCCAGGTAGTGCTGCAAGGCGCCCACATTGGGCGAGATGGACATGTCATTATCATTGAGGATGACCAGCAGGTTGGCATCCATGGCCCCTGCGTTATTCAGGGCCTCAAACGCCATACCGGCGGTCATCGCGCCATCGCCAATGATCGCCACAGCACGGCGTTCCAAGCCCATCTGCTGGGCGGCTATGGCCATGCCCAAAGCTGCAGAAATAGAAGTGCTGGAATGCCCGGTACCGAACGTGTCGTACTCACTTTCAACCCGCCGCGGAAAACCTGCAATGCCACTAGGCTTACGCAGATTGCTCATGGCGGAGCGTCTGCCTGTCAGTATCTTGTGGGGGTAGGTTTGATGGCCGACATCCCATACTAGGCGGTCATCCGGGGTGTTGAATATGTAGTGTAAGGCGATAGTCAGTTCCACCACGCCCAGGTTGGAGGATAAATGCCCGCCAGTCTGCGACACACTGTCTATCAGAAATGTTCGTAGCTGCGCAGCAAGCTCAGGCAATTGTTTGCGATCCAGCCGGCGCAGTTGCTCAGGGGAGTTAATGGTATCTAGTAGTGGGTACATGATGTGGGTGTCAGAAACTGCGCTGGGTTATGAATTGGGCAAGCTGCTGTAAACGTTGGGCTTCAGCACCATAACTGGCAAGCGGTTCCAGAGCATTGTCATATAATTCCTGCGCCAACTGTTTTGCGCGCGCGAGGCCGAGTATGGTGACATAAGTGGGTTTGTTGCTATCTGCATCTTTGCCGGCAGTTTTACCTAACGTTGCCGTGTCAGCTTCTGCATCCAGAATATCGTCTACCACCTGAAATGCCAAGCCTATTGATTGTGCATAGCGGTCTATAGCATGTAGTCTGGCGGTGTCGACAGCGCTGGCGCTGTAAGCGCCCAACAAAGCCGCAGCGCGGATCAGGGCGCCGGTTTTGTGGATATGCATGTGCTCCAGCTCAATTTGTGTCAGGCTCTGGCCAACGCTTGCCAGATCGATGGCCTGTCCGCCGGCCATGCCGCGTGAGCCGCTGGCAATAGCGAGCAGGTGCACCATGGCGAGTTGTTGTTTGGTATCGGTATCAGCGGTCTGGGTATCGCTAGAAATAACCTGAAAGGCTAGGCTTTGTAGCGCATCGCCGACCAGCAATGCAGTCGCATCATCGAATTTTTTATGGCAGGATGGTTTGCCTCTGCGCAAGTCATCATCATCCATGCAGGGCATGTCGTCATGCACCAGGGAGTAGGCATGGATCATCTCTACTGCCGCAGCGGCGGCGTTCACTTTATCTTGATCTGCCTGGCAGAACTCGCCTGCTGCATGTGCCAGTAGCGCGCGTACCCGTTTACCTCCGCCAAGCACAGCATAACGCATGGCTTCGTGCAGTCGTTGCGGAGCAATGTTGGCTTGTGGCAGGGTGCGATCAAGCACATCTTCCATCTGCTTCTGTATTGCGCTTGCCCAGCTTTGGAAATCAGTCATTGTTATCTGTGTAAGTTTGTAGCTGGTTGGCTTCGTTAAGTATGCGAATCTGTTGCTCTACATCAGACAATGTCTTTTGGCAAAATTGTAGCAACTCTGTACCGCGTTTATAAGCTGTGAGCGATTGTTCCAAAGGTAACTGGTTGGATTCCATTTGGCTGACGATGGACTCAAGCTCTTTGACTGCGTTTTCGAAGCTTATGCTGGCGGAGCTTAAGCCGACTGTTTCTTTAGTTTTACTCATGCACTATTTTAACCTATTCAAGGGCGAATGCATCTGCTCTTGAGGTTTTAATCAAGCATGCAAACATGATTTAGCGATTTAAAATGGTTTTCAGAAAAGTGCGGATATCAGCAATTTCCTCCATGCACAAGGAGTGCGCCATCGGGTACTCATGCCAACTCAGCGCAAAGTCATGCTGCTTTAAAAGTGCTGCAGATACTTTACTGACCTCCAATGAAATCACATTATCAAACGTTCCATGTGCCATGAAAATCGGCCGGTGCGCATTAGCCAGGCTCATTCGAGTCTAGGCTTAAGCGGCAGGTAAGTGGAAAGAGCCAGCACTCCGGCTAGGCGCTGCGGGTGGCGGATCGCTGTGTGCAGGGCGATAGCTCCGCCTTGAGAGAACCCTGCCAACACAATGTGATTGGCCGGAACCCCGCGTGCTATTTCCTTGTTAATTAAAGTTTCAATCTGAGACTGTGACTCGCGAATGCCGACTTCATCCTGCTGGCTGTTGAGTTCAAGGCCAAAAATGTCGTACCAGGCACGCATTTGGTAGCCATTATTGATGCTTACTGCGCGGTATGGCGCGTGCGGAAAAATGAAGCGTGTGTTGGGTAAGTTGAGTTCCTCTACTACTGATTCAAAGTCATGCCCATCAGCGCCTAGGCCATGCATCCAGATAATGCAGGTATCAATATTGGTACTGTTGGGAGAGAGCTCAAGTGTTTCCAGATTGGGCATTGCAATTTCCTTTATAGAGCGGAGATGTCTTGATGATTGCTAAGATATTGCATTAACTACATGAAGCTATTAAATCACCAGATTTTACGATATGCTTCAAAATAATAAGAAAATTACACTAAACATAATAAATTCAACTCTATGCGCTTAACTGAACTTCTCTCCCGTCATGGTATCCGCGCCAGCTTAAGCATAGCTGTGATGGTGCTTTTGCTAATGCATGTTTCTGGTGTTTTGCAGTTTGGCTTTGTAAAGCGTCTCGAAAACTTCACTTACGATCTACGCCTTAACCTGATGATGCCAAGCACGCAGGATGATCGCATCGTGATTGTCGATATAGATGAAAAAAGCTGGCAACGCTTGTCGATAAGCTGTTTGATGACTACAAAATCAAAGTCATGGGCTTCGACGTAGTATTTGCCGAAAAAGACGAAAGCTCCGGCCTGAAAAGCCTGGAGGAAATAGAAAGTAAGTATCTAAAATCTGACGTAAATTTTCATCAGTTAGTTGCCGATCTCAAACCCCAGCTTGATTACGACCAGATTTTTGCCGATAGCCTGAAGACCCGTAATATCGTGCTGGGATATTATTTTACCCAGGAAGCAAAAGGCAGCATGGTAGGTAGTTTACCTTCACCCTCATTTGTCGAAGGCAGCTTTAAAGGTAAGAGTATCAACTTCAAGCAGGCAACCGGTTTTGGTGCAAATCTGGAAGTGCTACAGAGAAATGCCATGGCTGGTGGGCATTTCAACCCAGACCCTGATGATGATGGGATTACGCGCAAAGTTCCCATGTTGATGGAGTACAAGGGTGGCTTCTACGAAGCCTTGCCAATTGCTGTTTCACGTATTGCGATGGGGATACCAAGACTGGAAGCCGGGTTTGCTGAAGGCTTGGGGGTAGGTAAAAAATATGCAGGTCTGGAATGGTTGAAGCTCGGCGGTAAGCGCATTCCCGTCGATGACAAAATATCAGCACTCATCCCCTATCGGGGCCGACAAGGCAGCTTTCCTTATGTGTCCGCTACCGATGTGCTTAATGGCAAAGTATCCCCTGATGTGTTGAAAGATCGTATTGTTTTGTTGGGCACTACAGCACCTGGCCTGATGGACTTGCGAGCTACCCCGGTGCAGAACATCTATGCCGGGGTGGAGGTACATGCCAATATGATTGCAGGCATTCTCGATCAGAATATCAAAGAGCGTCCTGCGTACACCATGGGTGCAGAGTTTGTCATGCTATTGCTAGTAGGGTTGCTACTGGCCATCTTGTTACCTGTTCTCAATCCACTCCTGGCTACGGCACTGACTACAGGTGTTTTTATATTTGCCGTGATATTTAATTTACTGGTTTGGCAATTTGCCAATCTGGTACTGCCTTTGGCATCACTGTTGCTGATGGTTTCTTTAATGTACGTGCTTAATATGTCCTACGGTTTTTTTGTGGAGTCGCGAGGTAAGCGGCAGCTGGCAGGGTTGTTTGGTCAGTATGTGCCGCCTGAGCTGGTGGATGAAATGGCCAAGGATCCTGAAGCGTTCAGTCTTGAAGGCGAGAGCCGTGAGCTGACAGTATTGTTCTCGGATGTGCGTGGGTTTACGACGATTTCTGAAGGGCTGGATCCTAAACAGCTCACGCAGCTGATGAATGAATTTTTAACGCCCATGACACATGTGATACACCATAATCGCGGAACCATAGATAAATACATGGGAGATGCGATTATGGCTTTCTGGGGAGCGCCGTTAGTCGATAACAATCATGCCAAGCATGCATTGCAAGCGGCCATGGGCATGATGAAAAGCCTCGATGAGCTGCAAAAGCAGTTTGTGGCCAAGGGCTGGCCCGCCATCAAAATAGGCGTTGGTTTAAATACCGGCATGATGACCGTTGGTAACATGGGCTCCGAATTCCGTATGGCGTATACAGTGATGGGTGACGCGGTAAATTTGGGCTCCAGGTTGGAAAGCCTGACCAAGAATTACGGTGTCTATATCATTGTGAGTGAGTTTACTAAAGCAAAAGTGCCGGAGTATCTTTACCGTGAACTGGATATTGTTCGCGTCAAAGGTAAGGATGAGCCAGTGGCCATTTTTGAGCCGATATGTGAAGTAGGACAAGAGGATAAAGCCACGAAAGATGAGCTTAAACTTTACCGCGAAACATTAAAGCTATATCGTGCACAGAGCTGGGATCTGGCGGAGATGCAATTTATTAATCTGCAGAAAATTAATCCGCAGCGCTATCTGTATCAGATATATGCTAAACGCATCGAATTTTTCAGACAAAACCCACCCGGCGAAGATTGGGATGGTGTATTTACTTTCGAGACCAAGTGATGGATAAACATCTATGCAGGTGAAAATACTAGGCTGTAGCGGTGGTATAGGGGGCAATCTTCGTACAACCTCGTTGTTGGTCGGCGATAACATCCTGGTGGATGCAGGGACTGGCGTTGGCGATCTATCGATTGAGCAATTACTTGCGATTGACCACATATTCGTTACGCACTCACATCTTGATCACATAGCATGCATTCCATTTCTGGTCGATACGGTTATGGGTATCCGTAGTAAGCCAGTGATTGTTCATGCTACGGTTGAAACGCTAGAGGTATTGAAGCAGCACATTTTTAACTGGAAAGTATGGCCAGACTTTAACGCTATACCTGATGCGGAAAATCCACTTTTACAATACAGCGAAGTTAAGCTTGGTGTGCCTGTCAATATTGGTACTTGCCAGTTTACGGCCTTGCCTGCAAACCATGTGGTTCCAGCCGTGGGTTATAGAATTGACAGCGGCAAGAGTAGCCTGGTATTTACCGGAGATACAACGACCTGCGATGCCTTGTGGGAGCAGGTAAATCAGATTGAAAACTTGAAGTATCTGATTATTGAAACAGCGTTCAGTAACGGAGAGTTTGAGCTGGCAAAGCTATCAAAACATCTTTGTCCATCCATGTTGGTGGATGAGTTGGCTAAGTTGATCCGTCCAGCCAGAGTCTACATCACGCATCTTAAGCCTGGTGAAGGTGAAACCATCATGTATGAGATAGAGCAAAGCAGCCTGGAACTAAAGCCTCGAGTACTGCAGAACTCACAAGTTTTCAAACTATAATAGTTGCAGCAACAGTCATTTGAGTATGAAGGTATTACGGCTACCTTTAGCCAGATTAAACCAATAATTTTTGATATTTCAGAGAGACTCAATTAGTGCTATGGCATTACCCGACTCATCTACACTTGTTCAACTAGAACCTATGTGCACGCTCTCCACAGGTCGCTTGAAAGAGCTATCTACGCTATGTTTCGTGGAAACTGTCAGTAAAGATATTGATCCATTTCGTATGAATCTAGTCAAAAGTGCCCAGGCCATGTATTTGCTAGCCGGCGATTTGGGGTTGAGACTAAAAGATGGAACAAAGCAGGTGCTCAAGGGTGGTAGTGAGGCGGCCAAACACCCGATTTTCCCAACACGTCTTGCCTTGCAGGATGCTATCGCCCTGACTGAAATTCAGATTGTTCGAATCGACCTGGATTTGCTGGATATCATGATGACCTGGGATCAGTTGGCAGGCATGGATCACTCAGTAGGACAACATCAGGCTACAACTGCCGGTGCTGACAAGAAGCGGGATGCCGCAGCATGGATGGGGGATACCAGCGCATTCAGCGTTGGCAAGTTACAAAGCGGTGTGTTTAGTCGCTTGCCCTCTGCCAATGTGGAGGAAATGTTTCGTCGAATGACTAACGTATCGGTCAAGGCCGGGCAGGTGGTTATCCGGCAAGGGGCAGAGGGTGATTATTACTATCTGATAGAAAGTGGCACTGCTCAGGTTAGTCGTGCTGCCAGCCCTGGTGACTCACCTGAGGTGCTGGCAGAGTTAAATGCTGGTGATGCCTTTGGCGAAGAGGCATTGGTTTCTGATAACAAGCGTAATGCCACGGTCACTATGAAAACGGATGGCTCGTTATTAAGGCTTAATAAAACAGACTTTGTCGAGCTGCTAAAGGCGCCACTGATTAATCATGTTTCTATGGCAGACGCTAAAAGCAAAGTGGAAGCGGGTGCTTTATGGTTGGATGTACGACTTCCCTCTGAGTACAAGTTTGATCATTTGCCCACGGCCATTAATTTGCCCCTGAACCAGATCAGAAATCTAGTGGATGAGCTTGATAAAACTAAGCAATACATTGCGTATTGCCAGACCGGCAGGCGTAGCTCAGCTGCTGCTTTTGTATTGGTGCAACATGGTTTTAATGTGTGGGTACTTAATGGTGGCACGAGAGGAGTTAAAGCTTAGGTGGTCGAGTTTTTGACTTGTTCATGACGTATGTATATAAAAAAGCCCGCAATGCGGGCTTTTTTATATTGCATGGTTACTTAAGTTATTAGCAACCTTTTGGTCTGTATTTAGCATCTAAAGTACTTGAGCAAGCCCAAGTGCCGGTAGCCGCTGTGCGAGTCCAAGCAATACTTTTGGCGTTAAAGTTGGTTGGATTGCCACCCCTTGTTGTACAAGTAATAGCTGTTGCTGTAACCACCACTGGATTGCAGTATGTAGTAGGTGAATTAATTCCAATAAAGCCGGTAGCAGTTGGAGTTATTGAAGGAGTGTCTCCATTATTTACAGCCAACTCAAATCCAATTTTACCTGGCGTGATTTCGGCTAGAGCTGCTGCGGCATTAGATCTGATGGTGTAGTCTTGGTACTGCGGAATTGCTACAGCAGCCAAAATACCGATAATCGCAACTACGATCATCAGTTCGATTAAGGTAAAACCTTTTTGTGCTTGTTTTAACATTTTTAGTTTCCTTTATAAAAAAATTAAGTAAGGCGTTAACAAAAACAGATATATCAATTAAGCAAATTTTTTAGTTCCCCCAGTGTTGCTTAAGGTGCTTTTGTTTGCTTAGTGAATGCACTATAGCGTAAACCAAAAAAAAGCGGATTATCCATCCGCTTTTTCTGCAATTGTAATGACAAAAATTGTCACATGCTTATAATTTGCCGGTTTCAGCGACTTTCTTCAGGCCGGGTAGACCTGCATCAAACACGCCATTGATCGCATCTACAGCTGATTTGTCATCCTGGCCGGCAGGGATTGGCTGGTTGAGTTTATAAACACGATAGAAGCGTGCTACCCAGGTCACTGTGGCTTCACCTGCGCCAGGGCCCGCCTTAACTGTCATGTAGGCGTTGTAATCTGCCACCGGCAATACGCCTTCGATGATTTCATATTTTATCTTCATATCTGCATCATCAATGCTGCGCAGTTTTTCATAAACAGTGCCGCCGCCTTTTAAGGTAAGCAGGCGATAGGTCGCTGTTTCACCGGACTCATCTTTTTTGGTTTCCACTTTGGTAGTTGCCACTGGTGGCAGCCATTTATGGAGGTTGCCGAAGTCTTTGACTATTGCCCAGACTTTTGCGGGCTCAGCCTTAATAACAATGGATTTCTCAACCTTTTGTGGTGATGGGCCATGGGCTGCTGCTGTGAGTGGCACAATGGTCATTGCTAAAAGCGCTAATACTTTTTTCATTCAAGCTTCTCCAAAATAATAAAAATGATAACAAACTGTAACCTAAAAACTTAGGCTAGCACTTTACCTAAAAACGAAAGCAATTAGGATTCTTTTTCAACGCTGGTTTAATTACATAGGCAATCCAGCTTCCGCTGCCTGTATACAGCCATTTTTTTCGAGATTGGGTTAGTCATGAGTGCCCACCCCGGAAATAAACTGCCCAAATGCACGGCTTTGCTTGCCTGTGGCTATCGTATCGATCACTTGATTGTTGGTGGCATCAATGACCGATACCGAGTTACTTCCCCAACTTGCGACGTACAGTTTTTTAGATAAGGGATCAAAGCTGATACCCTCCGGCACTTCACCTACTTTGATGCGGGTAAGCGTCTGCTTTAAAGTTGTGTCGATCACTGAAATGCTATCGTCCTGAGTATTGGTGACGTAGGCGTATTTGCTGTCTGCGCTCAGTGCTACGCAGTAGGGATGATCCCCTACCTTGATGCTCTCGGTCTGCCGGGTGGCCGTGTTGATGACGGAGAGGGTGTTGGATACCACATTGACAGCGTAGAGCGTGGAGCCATCCTGGCTTAGGGCAAGACCAAAGGGATGCTTGCCAACATCGATGCGGGAGGTAATGGTCAGATTGCTAGTATCTATGACGGCAATGTCATTACTGTCACGGTTGGCTACATACAGTGTTTTACTATCCGGGCTGAGCGCCATGCCTGCTGGGGCTTTGCCAACGGCAATCTCACGTTGCTGCAAAACGTCAGTCGTGTTGATGACGATTATGCGGTCATCATACCAATCCGCAACATATAACACTTTGCTATCGGGTGAAATTGCCAGGCCAACAGGTGAGCCTTTAATCGCAATCTCTTCAATGGTTTGATTAGTCTTCATATCAATCACTGAGATGCTTCTACTCTCTACATTGGAGATATACACGCGGTTGAGTTTTGAAGATACTGCCACGCCCACTGGGGCTTTTCCGACAGGAATTGTTTTGATGACCGTGTTCTTATCGGTATCGATCACCGAGACGTCATTGCTGGCCTGGTTGGTAATGTAGGCATATGACCCGGCTTGGCAGGCGAGTGAAAACGATATGCAAGTAGCAAAAACAGCAATAGTTGAGTGAATGTTCAAAAGGAGCTTTAAAAGTGAGTGATGATGGATGAAAACGCTTGATTTGTAGTAGCGGTTGACGTTGCAGTATAAGGCGTTGAAATAAATAGCGTCAATAATCGGTAAGTCTTTGCATGGGGAATGTAATTTCCGGGTGCAGAATTCATCCCTGCTCAATACATTGCTTTCAATCCATGCCGAAGTATGAAAAAATTGCACTAAATTATTAGGGTTTTTTTGTCATGATAGACCGCGACGGATATCGCCCGAATGTCGGCATTATTATATGTAATGCCAATAATCAGGTGTTTTGGGGTAAGCGCATACGCGAACACTCCTGGCAGTTCCCTCAGGGTGGAATCAAGCAGGGTGAGAGTCCTGAAGAAGCTATGTATCGAGAGCTGATGGAGGAGGTTGGCCTGCGTCCTGATCATGTCAAGATTTTAGGGCGGACGCGTGACTGGTTGCGCTACGATGTGCCTAACAACTGGATCAAGCGTGAGTGGCGCGGCAGTTACAAAGGCCAGAAGCAGATATGGTTTCTGCTGCGTATGGTAGGGCGTGATTGCGACGTGTCCCTGCGTGCGAGTACGCATCCTGAATTTGATGCCTGGCGCTGGAGCGAATACTGGGTGCCTATGGATAATGTAATCGAGTTCAAGCGCGATGTTTATCGCCTAGCGCTCAATGAGCTATCCAGCCATCTCGGTAGCGACAAGCATCATCATGGGCGTCGTAACCATGAGCCAGCGACGCTGGTAACACAGACGCCACGCTAACTTCCGGTAGGTTCTATTTTAGATTCTAATTTTCGGCGAGCCTATATTCGGAATTTAGGCTCGCCGATGTCATTTTAGAGCTTGACTGATTTTATAGCCATTGCCTCACCAACCTGAATTGCCCGCGTAGCTGACCAGTCTGGATTGAACTGGAGGGTGTTATTGGGAAATAACATCACGACAGTAGACCCTAGTAAAAACCTGCCCATTTCTTCACCTTGTTTAAGCTCAATCTGCTGGTCAGTGTATTTCCACTCACGGATACGCTTGCTGCGAGGCGGATTCACTACGCCATGCCAGACAGTGGCCATGCTACCAACAATAGTAGCCCCTACCAATATCATGACAAAAGTGCCGTGTTGTTGTGATTCGAACTCGCAGATGACCCGCTCGTTGCGCGCAAATAGTCCGGGAACTCCTTGGGCGGTGGCAGGGTTCACTGAAAACAGTGAGCCTGGCACATAGGTCATTTGCTTTAGATGGCCATCACAAGGCATATGGATGCGGTGGTAATCCTTGGGGCTGAGGTATAGCGTGGCAAAGCTACCATTCTCAAACTTGGTCGCCAATTGTGTTTGGCCTGCAAGTAAGGAGTTTGTTGAGTAATTATGACCCTTGGCCTGGAAAATCTGATCGGCTGCAATCGCTCCAAATTGACTGATTGCACCATCTACCGGGCAAATAAAGTCAGCTGTTGCAAGAGGGCGTGCACCATCACGCAGGGCTCGCGTGAAGAAGTCATTGAAAGTCTTGTAGTGTTGTATGTCCGGCTGCGCAGCTTCTTGCATGTTCACTTGGTAGCGCTTGATAAACCAGCGGATGACAGAGGTCGTCAATTTTCCAGCCTTGGCATTGGCAAATTGGCCTGCGAGCATGGTGATGCCATGTTTGGGTAACAAGTATTGGGCTAATACAGCAAGGCGATTGGACACTCTGAACCTTAATTGATGAGGAGGTGGAATTATAGCGTTATGTGCGGATATGCTTCAAAGCAAAAGGGGCAGGACGTTGACCGCCTTGCCCCTTTTGCATATACAACCTATATAGCTTAATTTAGTTCTTAGACTGATCTACCAGCTTGTTCTTGGCAATCCAAGGCATCATGGAGCGCAGCTTGCCGCCGACTTGTTCAATCGGGTGGGCAGCATTCAAGCGACGACGGGCTGTCATCTCAGGATAGTTGGTACGGCCTTCCAGAATGAACTTCTTGGCGTATTCGCCATTTTGAATGTTAGCCAAAGCCTCTTTCATCGCCCAGCGGGATTCGTCGTTGATCACCTTCGGGCCGGTTACATATTCGCCGTATTCAGCGTTGTTGGAGATGGAGTAGTTCATGTTGGCGATGCCGCCTTCATACATCAGGTCAACAATCAACTTGAGCTCGTGCAGACATTCGAAGTAGGCCATTTCCGGCGCGTAGCCAGCTTCAACCAGTGTTTCAAAGCCAGCTTTCACCAATTCAACAGCGCCACCGCAAAGCACTGCTTGTTCGCCGAACAAGTCAGTTTCTGTTTCTTCGCGGAAATCGGTTTCAATTACGCCACCCTTGGTGCCGCCATTGGCTGCAGCATAGGATAATGCAATTTCTTTAGCCTTGCCGGAGGCATCCTGATACACAGCGATCAGTGATGGTACGCCGCCGCCCTTGAGGTATTCGGAGCGCACGGTGTGGCCTGGGCCCTTAGGAGCAATCATGATAACGTCCAGGTCTTTGCTTGGCACGATCTGGTTGTAATGGATATTGAAGCCATGAGCGAACGCAAGCGCAGCACCTTTTTTCAGGTTAGGAGCCACTTCTGCATCAAAGATTTGTGCCATGTTTTCATCTGGCAGCAGAATCATCACAACATCAGCACCTTTAACTGCTTTGGCAATTTCTTCAACGTTGTGGCCGGCTTTTTCTGCCTTAGCGTATGAGCTGCCGCCTTTACGTGCACCAACTGTGACTTTTACGCCTGAGTCCTTCAGGTTTTGGGCGTGGGCATGACCTTGTGAGCCATAGCCAACGATAGTAACCTTCAGTTTTTTGATGATGGATAGGTCAGCGTCTTTGTCGTAATAAACTTTCATTTTCTACCTTTCAATACAATGCTATTTGATTAAATTTTCAGAATTCTATCGCCACGGCCTATACCGGAAGCCCCGGTACGCACAGTTTCCAGAATCACAGTTTTATCCAGTGCTTCCAAAAATGCATCCAGCTTGGAGCCAGCGCCAGTAAGCTCTATGGTGTAGCTGCCATCAGCTACATCAATGATGCGGCCACGGAAAATATCACACATGCGTTTCATTTCTTCACGCAGGGCACCTGTGGCCTTCACCTTGACCAGCATGAGTTCGCGTTCGATATAGCGCCCATCATTCAGGTCTAACACTTTTACGACATCTACCAGCTTGTTGAGCTGTTTGATGATTTGCTCGATCACTTCATCCGATCCGGAGGTGACGATGGTCATACGTGACAGGGTGGCATCCTCGGTAGGCGCCACTGTCAGGGATTCAATATTGTAAGCACGTGCGGAGAACAGGCCGGCAACTCGCGACAATGCACCGGCTTCGTTTTCCGTCAGCAGGGAGATGATATGCTTCATCTTATAGCTCGACTTTCATTTCTACAGAATTACTCATAGTTCTTCCGCCAGTATCATTTCGGAAAGCCCCTTGCCGTTAGGCACCATAGGGAACACATTTTCCTTTTGATCAGTGAGGAAATTCATAAACACCAAGCGCTCTTTCAATTGCGGACTAAACGCCTCTTTCAAAGCACCCTCAACATCTGCCGGATTTTCGATATTCATGCCAACGTGGCCATACGATTCGGCCAGTTTGACGAAGTCAGGTAGGCTGTCCATGTATGACTCGGAATACCGGTTGCCATAGAAGAACTCTTGCCACTGGCGCACCATGCCCAAGTAACGGTTGTTTAGCAGGATAATCTTGATCGGGATATGAAACTGCTTACAGGTCGAGAGTTCCTGTATGTTCATCTGGATGCTGCCTTCGCCGGTAATACAGGCAACTTGAGCATCCGGGAATGCCAGTTGTGCGCCCATGGCGTAAGGCAAGCCTACCCCCATGGTGCCTAAGCCACCGGAGTTCAGCCAACGACGTGGCTTGTCGAACTTATAATATTGCGCAGCCCACATCTGGTGCTGACCCACGTCGGATGTCACAAATGCATCGCCCTTGGTGGCTTCCCAAAGTTTTTCAACCACGTATTGTGGCTTGATGATAGCGCTATTGCGGTCGTAACCGAGGCAGTTTCTGCCGCGCCAAGTATCGATTTGCGCCCACCAGGCTTTTAATGCCGCTGCATCAGGCTTGGTTTTCTCTGCGTCAATCAGCTCGTTCATTTCAGTGAGTACGGACTGAACATGCCCAACAATAGGCACATCTACCTTCACGCGTTTGGAGATCGAAGATGGATCTACATCAATATGAATAATGGTGCGGTTTTTGCTGAAAAAATGGTCAGGATTGCCGATCACGCGGTCGTCAAAGCGAGCGCCTATCGCAACCAGTACGTCACAGTCCTGCATGGCCATATTGGCCTCATAAGTGCCATGCATGCCGAGCATACCCAGATGCTGCTTGTCTGTGGCAGGGTAGCCGCCCAAGCCCATCAGGGTGTTGGTGATAGGAAACCCTAGATTACGTGTCAACTTGATTAACTCATCAGCTGCATCACCCAACACTACGCCGCCACCCGCGTATAGCATAGGCCGTTTGGCGCCCAGCATCAGGTTAACCGCCTTTTTGATCTGGCCGGAATGGCCCTTCAAAATAGGGTTGTAAGAGCGCATCTCTACCGATTTTGGATAGACGAAGTCTGCATATTGCGCGGTGATGTCCTTGGGGATATCAACCACAACAGGGCCTGGACGGCCAGTGGCAGCAATATAAAACGCTTTTTTCATCGTAGAGGCGATATCGCGCACATCTTTCACCAGGAAGTTGTGCTTAACACAAGGGCGAGTGATGCCGACCATGTCGACTTCCTGGAAAGCATCCATGCCGATGGCAGGGGTAGGGACTTGGCCGCTGATGACTACCATAGGAATGGAGTCCATGTAAGCGGTAGCAATGCCGGTGACCGCGTTAGTGGCGCCGGGGCCGGAGGTAACTAAGGCCACGCCGACGGAGCCAGTTGCGCGTGAGTAGGCATCGGCAGCATGCACAGCCGCCTGCTCATGGCGCACCAGGACATGTTTGAAATGATCCTG